>JAJBVG010000061.1:0-4066 GCA_020859945.1 Clostridiales bacterium
GGCCCCAAGGCTTACCACACCTGCAACAACAGCTGGTACACCTTTATGGACGGCGGCCCCTGGGCGCCCTGGATTCCGTCGAAGCAGAACACCCACGCCCCCGCCGCCAACGAGGATGAGGACTCCGGCATCGTGGCCATCCCCCACCTGTCCCGGGATTTGATCGCCTGCTACGATGGCAACGGCTCCAACTTTGGCACCCACCCCCAGAACGTCCTCCGGGGGATGATCTACGACAGCGAGACCTGGGAGTACCCCTATCTCTACAACCTCATCGACCAGTACCGCTATCAGGAAAAGTTCAACAACGGCTACGCCTACAACATGCAGTTCGTCGGCCCCGGCTGGATGAACAAAATGGGCCGCTGGGAGGCCCCTTACGAGCTGTTGGTGAAGTCCTACGAGGACGGCTGCGCCTACTACGGTCAGCTGAAAAAAGAGGGCAAGCTCATCGACATGACCATGAGCGAGTTCGCGGACTATTACCGGCAGAAGAAGCACTACACCGAGCCGGAGTGCGCCCTGTGGCGGGACATCCTCTACGGCAGCAAGAAGCAGCTCTTCTGGTACTGCGACCCCTACATGCGGGCCTGCGTCAACATGAACCAGGGCGGGGCCATCGTGGACCTGCGGCCCTACGTGGCCAAGCTGGACTGGCCGGTGGGCATCGGCACCGCCCACGTCCAGGACGCCAGCTATCCCTTCCTGATTCAGGAAAAATACCGGGCGGGGTACTTCACCCACTACGCCGGAGAGGGCACCGTCCGCAGCGCCAAGGTGTGCCACAATGGGGAGGAGATCGACCTGTGCCTCTGCCGCACCAAGGCCCACTTCTCCCAGCGGGGCGGAGACCGCATTTTGACCCTGGACCCGGTGGACATCGTCTTTTCCGACCTGACGGTGCAGCTCCAGACCGTCATCACCTTCCCGGAGGGCGGCAGCACCATCCGCATCGACCGGAACATCCTCAAGATGAGCGACCCCGCCGCGGAGGTGACGGTCAACGAGTATATGGTGGGCTGCTACGGCACCACCGAGTACACCGAGGACATGTCCAGCCTGACCCTGGCGGTGGAGGCCGGGGAAAACGGCGCGGTCATCCCCTACGAGTACAAGTGCCGGGAGGCATCCGCTCCCGACGCGGAGCGGGTGCTGTGCAAGCTGCCGCCCATCGAGACGCTGGTCTCCCTGACCTGCCAGGGCCGGGAGAAGGCAGGCTACGTGAAGGAAGGCTACGCCTTCAGCCCCATGTTCACCCTGGGCTACACGGGAAAACTGCGTGAGAAGGAGGTCTTTACCACATGGCTCAATCTGGAAAAGGCAAACTGAATTACCGCTGCCCCTCCTGTTTCCTGCGGGATCTGGACATCGACATGTTCTATGACGGGGAAAAGCAGGAGTACCACTGCATCCGCTGCCAGTTCGTGGGCAGCGAGGAAAAGGTGCTGCAATGGAACGAGATGGTGCGCCAGCGCTACGGCTATCTGCACAAGCGCTTCACCATGGACGAATTTGAGGACTTCACGGTTTAACTAACCTGCGAAAGGGGAATTGCATTTGAAATCCTGGATCAAGGGGGCGGACCTCTCCTCCCTGCTGGAGGTGGAAGCCTGCGGCGGCGTGTTCTCCGACCACGGCGTACAGGGAGACGCCATGGAGATTTTGGCGGGCTACGGGTTCAACCTGGTGCGCCTGCGGCTATGGAACGACCCCTACTCCCCCCAGGGGGAGCCTTACGGGGCGGGAAACTGCGACCTGGCCTGTGTCATGACCCTGGCGCGCCGGGCCAAAGCCCTGGGCATGGACTGGCTGCTGGACCTACATTACAGCGACTTCTGGGCCGACCCCGGCAAGCAAATCACCCCTAAGGCATGGCAGGGGCTGGGCATGGACGCGCTGGAGCAGGCGGTGTACGACTACACCTTTTCCGTCATGACCATTCTGCGGGAGGCCAACCTGCTGCCGTCTATCGTGGCGGTGGGCAACGAGCTGTCCTGCGGCCTGCTGTGGCCCCTGGGCCGCATCCCCGCCTTTGACAACATCGCCCGGCTGGTCAGCGCGGGCATCCGGGCAGTGCGCCGGACTTCTCCCGGCGTCTCTGTCATGCTGCACTTGGACAACGGCGGCTGCAACGACCTGTACCGCACCTGGTTCGACAGCTACTTTGCCGCTGGAGGCGCGGACTTCGAGTACATCGGCCTCAGCTACTACCCCTTCTGGCACGGCTCCCCCAATGAGCTGCGGGCCAACCTGAACGACCTGGCCCTGCGCTACCACAAGGACATGGTGGTGGCGGAGGTGTCTATGGGCCACACCACCGAGGATTACCAGCGTTATGAAAAGCTGCCGGAGGGCCAGCGCAAGGGCATGGCCACCAAGCCGGAGCTGGTGGCAAAGGTGACTTATCCTATGACTCCTCAGGGCCAGTCGGATTTCATGCAGGAAATCATGGAAATTCTGCGGGACGTGCCGGAAAACCGGGGCAAGGGCTTCATCTACTGGGAACCGGCGTGGCTGCCCGTGCCGGGCAGCGGCTGGGCCACCCAGCCCGCCCTGGACTACACCGGCGAGGCTGGGCCTGGCGGCAACGAGTGGGCAAATCAGGCCCTGTTCAACTACGACGGCGAGGCCCTGCCCGCGTTGGAGACCATTCGGGCTTTTAGCCCAATTAGCAATTAGCAATTAGCAATGCGCGGGGAATGCACAGCCATAATTGCAAACCTGACCTTCTCCCTTGCTCAGCGCTTTTGTTCCGGTATGGTATAAGCTTTCCACAGAGGAATACGTTTCGGCAACCGACCACCCCTCTCGCCTCCCCTGAAAGGGGAGGAGGGCCGCCGCCGTAAGGCGGTGGCGGAGAGGTTTCTGGTACAAGGCCGATTCAAAGGGACATAATTGCAAATTGCTAACTGCACATTGCACATTGAAAAAAGGAGACCCCATGCGCAACGATACCACCACATCCCGCAAACCACGCCGCGTCATTCTGGTCACCGGCACAAAACTGAAAATCTACGCCTGCATCTCCATGCTGTTTTACACCATCGGGGTGGCTATTGTTCAAAACGGCCTCATCCACGTGAACCAATACAGCACCGAGGAACTGTCCCAAGCCCTGTCGGAGGATTCCCACCTGATGGTGCTCTCCGGCTGGGCATCGGTGTTGCAGCTCATCGGCGGGTTGGCGGTGCCGGTGTTCGCGTTTTTGCTGGTGGAGGGCTTTGTCCACACCTCCAGCGTGAAAAACTACCTGCTGCGGCTGCTGGCCTTCGCCGTCCTCAGCGAAATTCCCTATGACCTGGCCATGAGCGGTGTTCTCTGGGACACGGGCAGTCAAAACACCCTGTTCACCCTGGCGGTGTGCCTGGTGATGCTCTACAGCCTGCGGCTGCTGGAGCAGCGACCCGGCGTAGGGTGGAAGCTGTTCCAGGTGATGGTGGTGCTGGCGGCGGCGGTGTGGTGCAACCTGCTCCAACTCAGCTGCGGGCTGTGCATGGTGCTGGTCTGCGCCATCTTCTACAAGCTCTATGACCGGAAGGGCGTCCGCCTGCTGCTGGGCTGCGCTGTCAGCATTATGTACGTCACCGGCCCCTTCTCCGGTTATCTGCTGTGGAATTACTGCGGCGACCGGGGCTGGGACAAGAACAAGTACATTTTCTACATCTTTTATCCCCTGCACCTGCTGGTGCTGGGGGTGATCGGTTGCCTGTTAGCAAGATAACCCCTCTGACAGGCAAAACTACAAAACCCAAACAGAAAGGAGCAAAAAATGAAAAAACACCTGCGCAAAGCCCTCTCTATGTTGCTGGCCCTGGCGATGACGGTGGGCTGCTCTGTGCCCGTCTCCCTGGCGGCGGAGGAGGACGAGGCCGTTGTCACAGCGGCGGACGCCACCTATTCCGTCACTGTCACAGCGGACACAGAGGCCACCGCGGGGGACACTGTCTCCCTGACCGCCACCGTCACTGTAGACGGCGAGGAGGTCACTGACCTGGACGCCGCCGGGCTGAACTTCACCTTCTGGGCGGACAGTTGGAACGACCACGCCGACGGCAACAGCGACGCC
>JAJBVG010000061.1:4166-15470 GCA_020859945.1 Clostridiales bacterium
CTCTGGTGGTGGACGGACACCTGGAACGACCACACCGACGGCAACAGCGATGCCACCTACTCCAACTACGACGACAACTCCGGCCACTCCCTGACGGCGGACGTGACCCTGCCCAGCGAGGGCACCTATTACATCGTGGCGGAGCTGCAAGACAGCAGCTATACGGACGTGGCTGACAACGCGGTGACCACCCTCACCGTGGAAGCCTCCACCACCGTGGAGGCCGACATCAACGTCACCAAGGTCGCCAACCTGCCCGACGACTTCATCAAGGGCATGGACGTCTCTTCCGTCCTCTCTCTGGAAGCCTCCGGCGTGAAGTACTACAACGAGGACGGCGAGGAAGAGGACTTGTTCAAGATCCTGGCCGACAGCGGCGTCAACTACATCCGGGTCCGGGTGTGGAACGACCCCTATGACAGCGACGGCAATGGATACGGCGGCGGCAACAACGATGTGGCGGCTGCCGCTGAGATCGGCGCACGGGCCGCCAAGTACGGCATGAAGCTGCTGGTGGACTTCCACTACAGCGACTTCTGGGCCGACCCCAGCAAGCAATCTGTCCCCAAGGCGTGGGCCGACTACACCCTGGAGGAAAAGGTACAGGCGGTCTATCAATACACCAAGGAATCCCTGGAAACCATCGCTGCAGCCGGAGCCGACATCGGCATGGTGCAGATCGGCAACGAGACCACCAACAGCATCTGCGGCGAGAGCAGCTGGGCCAACCGGTGCCAGATTTTCAGCGCAGGCAGCCAGGCCGTGCGGGAATTTGACAGCGACGTGCTGGTGGCCATCCACTTCACCAACCCGGAGCGCAGCGGCAACTACGCCAACTTCGCCAAGCAGCTGGACACCTACGGCGTGGATTACGATGTGTTCGCCTCCTCCTACTACCCCTACTGGCACGGCAGTCTGGAGAACCTGACCTCCGTGCTGGACGATGTGGCCACCACCTACGATAAGTACGTCATGGTGGCGGAGACCTCCTGGGCCTACACCCTGGACGACACCGACGGCCACGACAACACCGTCCGGGTCGGCAACAACGACACCGGCGACGACCTGAACTGGAGCTTTAGTGTCCAGGGCCAGGCCAACGAGGTCCGGGATGTGATCGCGGCGGTCAACGACGTCTCCGACGGCTACGGCATTGGCGTGTTCTACTGGGAAGGCGCGTGGATCACCGTGGGCGACACCACCGGTCTCACCGGGGACGACTACACCGCACAGGTGGAAGCCAACAAAGCCCTTTGGGAGAAATACGGCTCCGGCTGGGCCGCCAGCTACGCCGGGGAGTATGACCCCGATGACGCGGGGGTCTGGTACGGCGGCAGCGCCGTGGACAACCAGGCGTTCTTTGACGCCAGCGGCAAGGCCCTGGCCTCGCTGAAGGTGTTCCAATACGTCTCCACCGGCGCGACCAACTCCGAGGTCACGGTGGAGAGCGTGGAAAGCCCCTCTGTCACCGTCGTTTTGGGCGAGGACGACACAGTGACTCTCCCGGCCACTGTCACCGTCACCTATAACAATGACACCACCAGCGATGAGGCCGTCACCTGGGACGAGGCCGACGTGGAAGCGGTCAACGCCGCCTTTGCCAGCGCCACGGCCGGGACGTACACCGTCAGCGGCGCACTGGAGGACGGCACCGCCGTCACCTGCACCGTCACCCTCAAGCATCCCAACCTGCTAGACGAGGACGACGCCAGCTTTGAGCTGACTTCCGCAGACGCGGCGGAAAAGTTCACCATCTCCGGCAGCGGCGTCAACCTCCCCGCCACGGACGACCCCTATGACGGCACGTATAGTATGCACTGGTATCGCGCCGCCGCCACCACCAGCTCCGTCACCTACACCGAGGCCGTCACCCTCTCTGCCGGGGCGTACACCTTTGAATGTGTGGCCCAGGGGTACGCGGGCGACACTGTGACCCTGCAAATTCTGGATGCCGATGGGAACGTCCTCTTTGCCGGGGACCCCGCCTCCATGACCGGCTGGGCCGTCTGGCAGACCCCTACAGTTTCCTTCGAGGTTACGGAGGAAACCACCGTCAAGCTACAAATCGTTGTGAGTATGCAGGACGGCGGCTGGGGCACCGCAGACTGCCTGTACCTGTACAAGACCGGCGAAGTCGAAACACATACCCACACCTACGGCGACCCGACCTTCACCTGGGCGGAGGACTACAGCGCCGCCACCGCCGCCTTCACCTGCACGGAGGGCGATGATACCCAAACCGTGGAGGCGACTGTGACCAGCAAGACCACCGCCGCCACTGCCACCGCAGAGGGGAAAACGGTTTACACGGCCACTGTGACCTTCAACGGCGCGGAATACACCGATACGCAGACCGTTGCCATCCCGGTTATCGCACCGGACGCCACTAAGATTACCTCCGCAGTGAACCGGGCCAAGGGCATCAAGCTCACCTGGAACGCCGTGGACGGCGCAACCAGCTACCGGGTCTACCGCAAAATCGGCAGCGGCAGCTGGAAGAAGGTCAAGACCACTTCCTCCACCTCCTGGCTGGACACCGCCGCCATGAAGAACGGCACCAAGTACCAGTACAAGGTCTACGCGGTGAACGAGGCGGGCAAGAGCGGCGCTTCCGCCACCAAGACCATCTACCGTCTGACCGCCAAGCACTTCACCCGTGCCAAGAACGTCAGCGGTAAGAAAATCAGTTTGAAGTGGACGCGAAACACCAGGGCCACCGGTTACATCATCCAGTATTCCACCAGCAAGAGCTTCACCAGCTCCACCACCAAGACCGTTAAGATCAAGGGCAACAAGAACTTGACCACCACCCTGAAGAACCTGAAGAAGGGCAAGACCTACTACATTCGTATGCGGCCCTACAAGACCTCTGGCAGCGTCACCTCGTACGCTGGCTGGAGCAAGGTCAAAACCGTCAAGGTCAAGAAGTAACCCGGCAAACCCTGTCCTACAGGGAGCAACAACCAAACAAACGCAACAACCGCCCACAGGTCGACCTGTGGGCGGTTACACGTTAAAAACCCATTGCAAATGAGCTGTTAGTCTAGCTCTGCCAACCGGAAACGCAGAGCTTAAGACAATTGTGAGTTGTCAGCGGTTCGATTTGTACAGCGAACCCAAAGCGCAGAGCGTATCGGGAAACACCGCAAAACTAAGAGCTGAAATACCCTATTCCCGCCGCAGCGCGTCAATGGGGTTCAGATTGGCAGCTTTTACCGCTGGGAGCAGGCCGAATGCCACGCCGATGACCACGGAGAACAGCACCGCCACGAGGATGGAGAGCAGGCTCACCGCCGTAGGCGTCCCGGTCAGGCTGCTGATGACCCGGGCCAGCCCCAAGCCGGTGACGACACCCAGCAGGCCCCCGATGCTGGTCAGCACCGCCGCCTCGGTCAAAAATTGCCAGAGGATGCGGCCCCGCTTGGCGCCCAGCGCCTTTTTCAGCCCGATCTCCCGGGTCCGCTCGGTGACGGAGACCAACATAATGTTCATCACACCGATGCCGCCCACCAGCAGGGAGATGCTGGCAATCCAGATGAGCTGTTGGTTGGAGGTGGCGGACATCTGCTGGAGGCTGCGGGCCGCTTCCTCCAGGTCGGTGCTCTGATAGGTATAGGTGGGGTCCACCGTGTCGGAGAGATTCGCGTTGAGCAGCTCCGCCGCCTTCTTCCCGGCGGTGGTCATGTCGTCGGTGCTGGTGGCCCGGACCGCCGCGTTTTGCGGCTCGTCGTACTGATAAATTTCCGGCCAAAGGGTGGCGGGGATGAGTACCGTCCCGCTGGACGAGCTGACGTAAGTGTAGTAATCGGAATAACTGGTAATGACCGGCTCGCTGGTACTGGTCAGCTCCACCAGGCCCACAACAGTGAAGGGGTCGCCGCTAATTTCGATGACCTTGCCCACAGGGTTCTCCCCGTTGAACAGGGAACTGGCCGCCGCCTGGTCCACCAGAGCGACTTTGTGGTATTCGTCGTAGTCCCGCTGGGTGAAGGGGCGGCCCAGGGGCACCTGATAGCCGTAAACCTCCAGATAGTGGTCGTCAATGCCCGTAATGGCGCCGTTGAAGCTGGTGTTCTGGTAATAGGTGTTGTAGGTGTACTCCCGCTGCCGGTAGAGAGTGGCGCTCTCCACCGTCTCTAACTGCTCCAGCCGGTCCCGGACGTCCTCTGTGATGACCGGCACCCCCTCCGGGATGGCCTCATACTCCGGCTCCAGCGCCCGGTCATCCACACAGAGCTGCACCTCCACCACGTTGTTGCCCGCGCCAATGAGGTTCTGCTTGATTTGCTCGTTGGTGCCCTTGATGGTGGAGACGATGGCAATGATGGACGCGATGCCGATGATAATGCCCAGCATGGTCAGCAGGGAGCGCAGTTTGTGGCTCCAAATCCCCTGGAACGCCAGGCGCAAGTTTTCTCCCATAGTGAAGCCCTCCCGTCAGTACCCGTAAAGCTCATCTACAGAGCCTTCTCTGGTGGCGGCCCCTTCCCGCACGTTTTTGCCGTAGGGGAAAGCGATCAGCTCGTCCATGGCGACCCCCGACTTGATTTCAGTATAAGATCCCCAGAGGCTCTTGCCCACGCTGACCCAACGCCGCTCCAGGGTTCCGTCGTCCCCCTGGACATAGACGTAACTGCGGCCATTTTCGGTGCGGAGGAAAGCGTTTTCCAGATAGAAGGTGTTGGAGGTTTCCTCCTGGCTCATCAGCTGAACGCCCACCCAGTTGTACTCCTCCAGGTCCTCGGACTGGTCCACCGCCACCGTCACCGGATAATAGGAGGCGTTGGTGTTGCCGTACCACCCGCCATCGCTGCTGGGGAACTCGCTGATGGCCTTCACCGTCCCCTCATAGACGCTGCCGGAGTAGTAGTCGTTGACGGTGACGGTCTGGCCGATTTCCACCGAGTCCAGCACCAGCTCGCTGATGCCCACCCGGACCACGTAGCCGCCCCCGGCGTAGATTTTCATGTACGTGCTGCCGGTCTCCGTTTCCTCCCCGATGTAGGACACCACGCCGTCCAGTTCACTGTAAACCGCGCTGTTGTTCAGTTCGTTTTCCAGCTTTTTGTAGGCCAGTTTGCCCTGGCGCAGCTGTAGATCCAGATTTTTCACCGTCTGCTCCTGCGCCTGGAGCATTTCGTTCAGTTCCGCCCGGGTGTAGACGATGCCGGGGTCCTCATAGCTGTCGGCAAACCAGTCGTCTGCACCGGTGTCCGTGCAGTCCTCGTCCTCCAGCGGGGGCAGGGGGTCCGCGATTTTCTGGGTGACGCCGTCCGTCTCGGTGTCGCCGCCGATGTGGATGGAAATCAGCTGATACTGACACTCGGTCCCCGTCCGCTGGAACTGGATGGTCCAGGACAGGGCGTAGTTGACCTCTTCCGGCTCTTCGGCTTCGGAGCTGTCGCCGTCATCAGGCTGGGATGCGTCCGGTTCGGGGTCCGGGTCGCTTTCGTTGCCGGGGTCTGTCGGCTCGTCCGGCTCCTGGGGTTCGCCGTCCTCCTCTCCGCCTGCGGCGGAGAGGGAGACCGCGTATCCCGCTGTGCTGCGGGCGGACAGCCCCTCCACCGTCGCGCTCCCATCGCCGGACTCGGTGGAACTGTCCTCTTGGTCGCCGCCGGACGGGTCAGGCTCGTCCGGGGTCTCCGGCTCTGTTGGTTCCTCCGGTACGTCCGGCGTTTCCGGTTCGATGGGCGCGTCCGGCTCAGTAGGCTCATCCGGTTCGGCGGGCGTGTCTGGTTCGTCAGGGACATCCGGCTCCGTGGGTTCGTCCGGGTCATCCGGGGTATCCGGTTCCGTTGGCTCCGTGGGCGTGTCCGGGTCTGTGTGGTCAGTGGGCTCCTCCGGCTCCAACGGCACGTCGCCGTTCATCAGCTGGAGGGTCTCGCCGTCCAACCGGAAGGTGACAAACGCCTCCCGGTCCCCCTGCATGGCGGCGGTGATAAAGAGGGTGGTGTAGGAGAAGGACTCCTGCCAGTCGTAGACATAGGGGGCCTCCTCGGTGCCGTCCCCCTCCAGCAGCTCCAGACCTTCCACGGTGGGGACAACTTCTTCCTCGTCCTCCACGGTGGAGGCGAAGGAGGAGACGGTGCCTCCGCTGGACTTGCTGCCGGGAATAGCCACGCCGGGCCGGTAGGACGAGATGGTTTTCAGCTCCTTTTTGGCCGCAATCAAATCCAGCTCCAGCTGTTGGAGGGACAGCGCCTGCTTTTGCAGGTCGATCTCCGTCAGCGTGCTGTCGTAGGAGAACAGCGGGTCCCCGGTTTTCACCTGGTCGCCCACCTGCACCATGACCTCCTGTACCGTCTGGGTGTCGGAGAGGGTGACGGCCTGCATCCCCTCGGTGGTCACTTCGCCGTCATACTCCGGGTTGTCCTCGTAATAATCGGTCATGGCAAAGTTGTCCATCGAATAGACGGCCACCGCCCCGCCGAAGTTGCTGCGGTAGACCTGATACGCGCCAAAGCCGCATCCCGCCACGAGCAAAACCGCCAACAGCGCCGCCAAAATGCGTTTCGAGAGCTTTTTCATGCCGTCGTCGCCTCCTCCTGCAACACTCCATCCTGAATCAGGAACCGCTTTTGGGCCTGGGCCGCGATTTCCGGGGCGTGGGTGATCATAATAATGGTAATGCCCTCCTCATTCAGCTGGCGGAACAGCTCCATCACCTGTCGGCCGGACTGACTGTCCAACGCTCCGGTGGGTTCGTCGGCCAGCAGCAGCTTCGGTCCGCCCACGATGGCCCGGGCGATGGCCACCCGCTGGCACTGTCCGCCGGAGAGCTGGTTGGAGCGGAAGTCCATCCGGTCGCTCAGCCCTACCTTTTCCAGCACGGCGGCGGCCATTCTTCGGCGCTCCTTTTTGCGGACGCCCCGGTAGAGCAGGGGCAGCGCCACGTTGTCCAGAGCGGTCAACCCCGGCAGCAGGTCGGCGTTCTGAAAGACGAAGCCCAGGGTCTGGTTGCGGATATCCGCCATGCGCCCCTCCGAGAGGCGGCCAATTTCCTCCCCGTCCAGCACATATTTGCCGGAGGTGGGTACATCCAAACAGCCCAGCAGGTTCATCAGCGTGGTTTTGCCGGAACCGGAAGGCCCCATAATGGCGATGTACTCCCCTTCCTCCACGGAAAAGCTGACGTGCTTCAACACGGGGACGGGCAGCTTACCTCTGGCGTAGTCCTTGGAAACGTCCTGACACTCCAAAATCCTGCTCATGCCGTCTCCCCTCCGATCACCACAGTGGCAGCCTCGTCCTCATAGGGCTCATATTCTTCGGTTTCCGGCTCCTCCTCCGCGAAATATTCCTCGTCATATTCTTCCACATAGGCGTAGCTGCTGTCCCCGAAGTCCTCCCCGCTGTCAGAATAAGCGCTGTCGTCGTAGAGGACGACGCTCTGCCCCACCTCCAGGTTCTCGTCCGGGAAGGCCAGCTCGTCCGTCAGTGCCAGTCCGTCCAGAATCTCGTAGGTGTCCATTTCCTCGTCGTAGGTCCCCAGAGTGACGGAGCGCTTCTCCAGCCGGTCGCTGCTGTCCGCCGCCCAGACCCAGGCGCTGCCGTCCTCTTCCAGAACGATGTAGGAAGCGGACAGGGCCATGCCGTCGCTGTCCGCGCCGCCCATCTCCAAATAAACGTGTTGCCCGATCATCAGCCCATCGGAGCTGTCCAAAGTGACAGTGAAGCTGTACTTGGAGGCGCTTTCGCCAGAGCTGTCGTCGTCGTAATAATAGTCGCTCTCGCCGTCGTCCTCTGCGCTGTCGGTGTTGATGGCGCTGATGGCCCCGCTCCAGGTCTGATTCTCGTCCAGCCGGGAGCGTACCGTCATGGTCTCCCCCTCGGTCAGGGACCAGAGGGTCATCTCGCTGGCGGTGCCCTTTACCTGGAGCACACCGGTCTCCATGATGGTCATGTAAGCGGTGCTGCTGTCCTCAGAGACGGACTGTACCACGCCGTCCACCTCCGCCAGCACGTCCACATGGGACAGGTCCTCCTGGAGGTCCTGAATCTCCGCCTGCTTTTTCTTTTGGTTGTACTGTTCCTCAGAGATGTTCAGCTGGGCCTCCTGAATTTGGATGCTGTAGGAGAGCTGGTCAGAGCTGGAAGCCTTCTTTTTCTCTTTGGTCAGCTCGTTCACCTGGGTCTGGTAAGAGGAGATGTTGTTCTCAATTTGCTCCAACTCCAACTGAGCGGTCTCCAGCTCCAGCTGGAGGGTCTCCGTGTCGTAGGAAAAGAGAACGTCTCCCCTTTTGACCTCGTCCCCTTCCTGGACGTTGACCTGGTCGATGACCTTGTCCTCGTCCTTTTTGACGGTCTGGGCCTCCCGTGACTCCACCACCCCAGCATAGCGGTTGTTTCCGGAGAGGTCGTAGCCCAGGAGAGCGGCCACCGTCTGCACCGGCACCCCGGCTGCCGCCGTCGCAGAGCCGGAACAGCCCGACAGCCCCCACAGCAGCAGACTGACCGCCAGCAAAGCGCTGATTTGACGTTTCATAATACTCCTCCTTATGTTTGAATCCAAATAATTGTATGATAGTGCTTATAGCAATTATACCATGAGGAATGGAGCTTGTAAAGGGAACCTTCTTTTTTTAATGGAAATTTCATTTTGGCGAAAATTACGCTTTGACTGACCAGGCGGCTCCGCCTCCGCAAATACGGTACAAAATGTTTGAAGTGTCAAATTTTTTTACACTTCTGAGATTTTGGAAATGGAAGGATTCCTGCGGAATGATAGAATCCAATTAGACTCCGCAGGCGCTCCAGGCGCTGACAGCGCAGTACAAAGTACAATTACAGGAGGAACGCAGGCTATGAAAGAGGTAAAATCCCCGAAAAGGCCGCTGATTTATTACTATGGGATCGTATTGCTGGTGGTCTTTTTGTTCAATCTGGTGGTCACACCCTTCCTGGCACAGAGCCAGGTCGTGGAGGTGGACTACGGGACCTTCATGCAGATGATCGAGGACGAGGAAATCGGCCAGGTGCAGGTGACGGACAGCGAAATCCTCTTCACCGACAAGGACGAAACCACAGTCTATAAAACCGGCGTCATGGACGATCCGAACCTGACGGAGCGGCTGTACGCCTCCGGCGCGACGTTTACCAAGGAGATCGAACAGACCTCCTCCACCTTTTTGAACCTGCTGCTGTCCTTCGGCGTTCCCATCCTGATTTTTATCGTCATCGGGCAATATCTGAACAGGCGGCTCACAAATCAGGCGGGCGGCAAGAACGCTTTGCAGTTCGGCAGCATGGGCAAGAGCAACGCGAAGGTCTATGTGCAGTCCACCGAGGGCATCCACTTTAGCGATGTGGCCGGCGAGGACGAGGCGAAGGAGAGCCTGGCGGAAATCGTGGATTATCTGCACGACCCGGACAAGTACACAGAAGTGGGCGCTTCCATACCCAAGGGCCTGCTGCTGGTCGGCCCTCCTGGTACCGGCAAGACCATGCTGGCCAAGGCGGTGGCAGGCGAGGCCAACGTGCCGTTCTTCTCCATCTCCGGCTCCGAGTTTGTGGAGATGTTCGTGGGTATGGGCGCGTCCAAGGTCCGCGACCTGTTCAAGCAGGCAAAGGAAAAGGCGCCGTGTATCGTTTTCATCGATGAGATCGACGCCATTGGCAAGAAGCGCGACGCCCAGCTGAGCAGCAACGACGAGCGGGAGCAGACCCTGAACCAGCTCCTGACCGAGATGGACGGCTTTGAGGGGAACAACGGCGTCATCATCCTGGCGGCGACGAACCGCCCCGAATCCCTGGACCCGGCGCTGACCCGCCCCGGGCGGTTTGACCGGCGGGTGCCGGTGGAGCTGCCCGACCTGAAGGGCCGGGAGGAAATCCTCAAGGTCCACGCGAAGAAAATCAAGCTGGCGGACGACGTGGACTTCCACACCGTCGCAAGGATGGCCTCTGGCACCTCCGGCGCAGAGCTGGCGAATATCGTCAACGAGGCGGCGCTCCGGGCGGTCCGCGACAACCGAAAGCTTGTCACCCAGGCGGACTTGGAAGAGAGCATCGAGGTGGTCATCGCGGGCTATCAGAAGAAAAACGCCATTATGTCCGACGCGGAGAAAAAAGTGGTCTCCTACCACGAGATTGGCCACGCGCTGGTGGCGGCCATGCAGACCGATTCCGCCCCGGTGCAGAAAATCACCATCATTCCCAGGACCTCCGGCGCGCTGGGGTACACCATGCAGGTGGAACAGAATGACAAATGCCTGCTGACCAAGGAAGAACTGGAAAGCAAAATCGCCACCTACACCGGCGGACGCGCCGCAGAGGAGATCGTCTTTGGGCAAATTACCACCGGCGCTTCCAACGACATCGAACAGGCCACCAAGCTGGCGCGGGCCATGATCACCCGGTACGGCATGAATGAGGACTTTGACATGGTGGCTATGGAAACAGTCACCAACCAGTACCTGGGCGGGGACACCTCCCTGGCCTGCTCCGCCGAAACCCAGAAGGAAATCGACAAAAAGGTGGTAGCCTTGGTCAAGGAGCAGCACGAAAAGGCGAAGCAAATTTTGCGGGAGAACCGGGAGGCTCTGGACCGCCTGGCCCAGTACCTGTACGAAAAGGAGACCATCACCGGCGAGGAATTTATGGACATCCTGAGAGGGGGCGCAGCGCAATGAGGAACCGCAGTGGATTTGGTTGGCTGGAGTTTGTGCTGGGCATCCTGATGATTGGATTAGGTATCCTGACTTTTATCCGGCCCAGGGGGATGATGAACGCGCTGGTGGTGCTGTATGCGGTCATTGTGCTGCTCACCGGCATCAGCGACATCCTTTTCTACGTCAGGACGGAGCGGTACACCGGGTTCGGGCCGATTGTGGCGCTGATTGCCGGAATCGTCAGCGTGATGACCGGCATGATGCTGCTCATTTATCCCGATGTGGGAGAGTGGATCCTCTACCTCCTGCTCCCCATGTGGTTCATCGCGCACAATATTTTCAACTTGGCAAACCTGAATGTCCTGCGCTTTGCCGCCGGTGACTTTTGCTATTACGTTTCGCTGATCGTCAGTGTGGTCGGTTTGGTGCTGGGTTTTCTTATGATTTTGCATCCTTTCCGCACAGCCTATATCGTCAGCATTTTAATTGGTATCCACCTCATCTTGACGGGGGCTAACTGCATCGTAATCGCCCTTGGCAAAAACGGGTTAAAATCATAAACAAATTGGATTCGTGGCGAACTGCCAACATGAAACCGCCGCATAAAAAGATGGTCTTTGCCCCAGGGCAGAGACCATCTTTCAGTCTGTCAAAGAACCCTTATAATTGCTATGCGAAAGAAGGAATTTCCGTA
>JAJBVG010000020.1 GCA_020859945.1 Clostridiales bacterium
ATATTGCGGAATGAGGATAGTTTTTTGACAAGCTGAGTTTTTTGACAAGCTGAGATGGTCTTTGCCCTGGGGCAAAGACCATCTCAGCTTGTCAAAAAACTACTCTAATTCCGCAATATAGGGTTCTTTGACAGACTGAGGGGCCTACGGTGTTTACCGTAGGCCCCGGATTTTTTGCGCCCAGCGTTCAGTAGTGATTGAAGAAGTGAACGCATATCGGGAGACTGCATGTAAAAAATGCACACCCATCTCCCAGTAGCAGATGCCAAAGGCGGCTTATGACGATTCTCCGGGAAAGCGGGAAAACGCTTTTCCGGAGAATCTAATGAGACGGGATTTTGAGGATAACATCCTCAAAATCAGGCTCGGAACGAGCCGTGCTTTTAATGAAAAGCATCGCTTTTCATTAAAAGCAGTATCAAACCCCGGCCAACAAGGGCCGGGGTTCGCACGGGCTTGGGGGCGGCAGGCCACCAACAAGCAGCGGAGGTATATACCGAGGCATTGCTTGCTACAATATGTATCTGAAAACGGGGCAGAGAAACCGTACTGTTCCATGGTTCGTTAAGCTGCAATGGAGGGGGAATCAGTCTGTTGAGGCATCGTCTCCGTTTGCTGTCGCTGGGATGGTCACAACGTCTCATTTTCGGATTTCTTCTTTCGCTCCTGTTCTGCCCGGATGGCCTCCAGCTCAGTGCGGTTCTGTTCCAGATGTTGGCGCATGGCGTTGGCCGCGGCCTCCCCGTCGTGGGCGGTGATGGCGTCGTCGATGGCCCGGTGGCCGATGATGGTTTCCGACAGCAGACGGTTGCCGTTCAGGGTGCCGAACAGCTCCACCGAGTAGGTGATGATGGGAATCAGCTTGGGAGCCACCAGATTGTGGGTACACTGGGCGATGCTGGTGTGGTATTCCTTGTCTCTGGGCAGATGGTTGCGCCCGGCGAGGATGTCCTCTTCCACCAGCAGACAGTTTTTGTGCATCCGGGCGATGTCCTCATCCGTGGCCCGCTGGGCGGCAACGCTGGCCATCGAAGGTTCAATGACCATCCGAACCTCCAGCAGATCCATGGCCAGTTTTAGTTGGTCGGGGTAGTAGGCGAACCCCAGTGGATCGTCGATTTGACCGGGATTATCTGCAATATAGGTCCCCTTGCCCCGGCGGATCTCCAGCACGTTGCGGGCCACCAGCAGCTTGACGGCCTCCCGCACGCTGCCCCGCCCTACATTAAGCTGGGTACAAAGCTCAAACTCATTGGGCAATTTGTCCCCGCTGGTCAGTTGATTCTCAATAATCAGCTGCGAGATTTGTTCGGCTACCTTTTCGGGCAGCGTCTGCTCGGTCTGCTGGATGCTTTCAAATTGTGCGCGTTCCATTTCCATCGGTTCCTTTCCGTTTGGGACGTACAACACACGTCTGACGTCCTTTGACACTATTATACACGAAACCGAGGCCGCCCGCAAGCGGATTTCACCGGTTTTAATCGTTCTTTTCAGAAAAGCCCGGCTATTCCCTGCCGTTTTACGTGAAAAGGACGCCCTCCTTTTGGGAAGGCGTCCTTTTTATATTGCGGAAGGCTTACAGAAGATTCCTTACACTAGGCCAGGCAGCACGCCCTGGAACAGGCTCAGGATACAGACAAAGATGAGGATGGCAACACCGGCCACGAAGCCGCCCAAAGTCCAGCCCCGGATGGTGTCGGTGATGTCGATGTGGAAGAAGCGGTTGATGGCCCAGAAACCGGAGTCGTTGGGCAGGGACAGGCCGATGCCGCCGGCGCACACAGCGATGGCGCACAGGATGGGGGAGACGGAGGAGGTCATGGCGGCGCTGGCAACGATGGCGGAGGTGGTGGTCAGAGCGGTGGTGGTGGAACCGGTGGCGCAGCGCAGCACCTGAGCGATGACGAAGCACATGATGAGGATGGGCATATGGAAGCCCTGGAGGGTGTCGGTGATGTAGGTGGCGATGCCAGAGGCTTTGAGGATGCCGCCGTAAGCGCCGCCCGCGCCGGTGATGAGCAGGATCAGGCCGACGGTGTCCGCGCCGTCGCTCATGATCTCAGTGATGGAGCGCTTCAGATACTTGCGGGAGATGAACGCGCCATACAGCACGCCGATGATCATGGCCACGTTTTTGTCGCCCAGGAAGGTCAGCGCGGTCAGCACGGGGCCTTCGCTGAGGAAGAAGGAGGAAAAGCTGCCCAGCAAAATCAGCACGATGGGGACCAGCAGGATGCTCAGAGCCTTGCCGCCGCTCATGCTGTTGGCGTCGCCCTCGACGTTGCCTTCATCCTCCGCCAGGTCGGAGAAGTCCCAGGTCTTGCCGGATTTATGGTCCATCCGGTTCAAGATGCCGCCATAGGCGATGCCGCCCACAGCCATGCCCACAAAGGCGGAGATCAGCGCGTAGGGGAAGAACAGGCCTACATTGACGCCCATGTTGGCGGCCACGGCCAGGGGAGGCGCGGTGGGCAGCACCAGAGCGAAGGTGCAGGTGGTAGCCACGGAGATGATGCCGGCGTAGGCGGCCATAGAGTAGTGGGTCTTGCGGGACAGGGCGCGGATCATGGGGGAGAACATGATGTAGACCACGTCGCCAAAGACGGGGATGCCGGTGATGAAGCCCGCGCAGGCCACCGCGAACTGGGAGCGGTCAGCGCCGAGGGTTTTCAGGATGGCGTTACAGATGTTGTTGATGCCGCCGGACTCATACATGAACATGCCCAGCATGACACCCAGGCCGGTGACCATGCCGATGCTGCCCAGAGTGGAGCCGAAGCTGTCCTGGATGATGGTGGCAATGCCGCTGGTGGTGGTGCCGTCGGCGGCGGTGACGGTGACAAGGGGCATACCGCAGGCGATGCCGGTGCCGATAGCCGTGACCAGGATGGCCACGAACGCGTTCAGCTTTAGCTTCATGATGCAGAACAGCAACACCGCAATGGAGATGACGAAAATAACCATTAACATGAGAGATGAACCTCCTCTTTCTTTTTCGCCGCGCAGCTGGCGGCTTTTTCAACGGGCGGGGCCTCCGCCGCCGGCGTCCCGGCAGCGGGCGGCCCCGTGAGGGAGAGGCGGTTCCCGTCGCCAGCCCTCGGTTGCTAACCACAGCTAAAACATAACACGTCCGACGTCTAATGTCAAAAGGTTTTTTGCTAAAAATGAAATCTTTGGCAGGTTGAACAGAAAAGTCAGGCGTAATTTGTGCAAAAGCGCCAAATAAAGGGCGATATCCCCCCCTGTTTCCCAATTTTGAGAGGGGGGGACACTATGCTCCCACTGGCGTTTTCTACAAAAAATCCGCGCAAATTCTGGAGGAACTCACAATTGAAACATCGGACGTATGATGTTATAATGAGCGCAATTCCAGAGGGAGGAAGCCACTCACCGGCGGAACGCACCACGTTCCCACCTCGACCACGTTCCCAGTTCCAGCGTTTCGCCCCGGCTCCGGCTCTGGAGAGTTGCACCAAACAAACGACTGCATTTCGGAAGAAGGTATCTGAAATACAATGAAAGCCATTCAATTTGAAAAGCCCTGGTCCGTGGCCTGTGTGGAGACGGAAAAGCCGGTCCCCGGCCCGGGGCAGGCGCTGATCCGCGTCAAGGCCGCCGGTATTTGCGGCAGCGACATCGGCGCGTTCCGCGGCACCAACGGCCTGGTGTCCTACCCCCGGGTCATCGGCCACGAGCTGGCCGGTATCATCGAGGCCATCCCGGAGGACAATCCCAAGGGGTTCCAGGTGGGCGACCGGGTCATCGTGGACCCCTACCTCTACTGCGGCCACTGCTACCCCTGCTCCATCGGGCGCACCAACTGCTGCACCGACCTCCATGTGCTGGGCGTCCATGTGGACGGCGGCATGGCGGAGTATTTCTGCCACCCGGCGGATATGCTGGTCAAGGTGCCGGACGGGATGGACTGGATCTCCGCTGCCATGGCGGAGCCGCTGACCATCTCCCTCCACGGCGTCCACCGGGGCGGGCTGGAGGAAGGCGAATACTGCGCCATCTACGGCGCGGGGCCAATCGGCCTGCTGGCGGGCATGGTGACGGAAGCCTACGGCGCCCACGCCATCCTCATCGACCTGGTGCAGGAGCGGCTGGACTTCGCCAAGAGCTGCGGCGTGGAGTACATCATCAACTCCGCCAAGGAGGACCCGGAGGCTGTGGTGCGGGAAATCACCGGCGGCGACATGGCCCAGCTGGTGATGGAGTGTACCGGGGCCAACGAGTGCATCCGCCGTTCCCTGGACCTGGTTTCCAATGCGGGGCGCAACACCTTCACCGGCTGGCCCAACAAGGAGACCTCCCTGCCCACCGACGTCTTTACCCGGAAGGAGATCGACATCCGGGGGGCCAGAACCAGCGCAGGGGAGTTCGAGGAGGCGGTGGACCTCATCTGCTCCGGCAAAATCGACGTGCAGAAGCTGCTGACTAAGACCATCTCCCTGGAGGAGGCCCCCGAGACCATCATCGACATCGAGAAGCATCCCGGCAGCTACATGAAGGTGGTCGCCGTCCTGCCCTGACGGGGGCGTGCCATGAAGGAACTCTATCTGACTGAGAAGGTTCGGGGCATCACCCCGGCCCAAATCGACGAGATGACCGACGCGCTGCTGGCCCAGTGGCCCGGCGTGAAAAAGGTCCTCATCCTCCCGCCGGATTACACCCGCTGTTACTCCTACGCGGGTATCCTGACCCAGGTGCTGTACCGAAAGCTCTCTCCCACCGCCACCGTCCACGTCATGCCCGCGCTGGGCACCCATATGGCTATGGACCAGCGGGAGCTGCGGGCCTTCTTCGGGGACGTGGTTCCCGACGAGGCCATTCTGGTCCACCACTGGCAGACGGACACCGTTCGGCTGGGCTACGTCCCGGCGGAGGTCTGCGCGGAAATCAGCGGCGGGCTGTTCCCGGAGCAGATCGACGTGGAAGTCAACCACCTGCTCTTTGACGGCGGCTACGACCTGGTCCTCTCCGTGGGACAGGTGGTCCCTCATGAAGTGGTGGGGATGGCCAACTACTCCAAAAACATCTTCGTAGGCGTCGGCGGACGGGAGATGATCAACAAGTCCCATATGCTCAGCGCCATTTGCGGCATGGAAACGGCCCTGGGCGTGGTGGACAGCCCCGCCCGAAAGGTCTATGATTACGCTCAGCGGCACTTCCTCGACGGGAAACTCCCTTTGGTCTATTTGCAGACCGTCACCACCCGTCAGGGGGACGAGGTGAAGCTCCACGGCCTGTACATCGGCTCCTCCCGCCGCCCCTTCGAGCTGGCGGCTGCCCTGTCCCAGAAACTGAACATCTGCCACCTGGAGCGGCGGGTGAAAAAACTGGTCACCTACCTGGACCCGGAGGAGCTGAAAACCATCTGGGTGGGCAACAAGGGCATCTACCGCACCCGGATGGCGGTGGCGGACGGCGGCGAGCTGGTGGTGCTGGCCCCCGGCGTCCAGGCCTTCGGGGAAAACGAGGAGATGGACCGCATGACCAGGGCCTATGGCTACTCCGGCACCGCCCACATCCTGGAGCTGTACCGGCAGGGGGCCTTCAAGGGGCGGCTGATGAGCGCCGCCCATCTGATGCAAGGCTCCACCGAGGGGCGGTTTACCGTTACCTACGCCACCCGCCCGGAGAACCTCTCCCGGGAAGAAATCGAGAGCGTGAGCTACCAGTGGACCGACTACGACGAAATTTCCAAACGTTACGACCCGAACAACCTCCGGGAGGGCTTTAATACCCTGCCGGACGGCGAGGAAATTTACTATGTGGGTACCCCCGCGCTGGGATTATGGAAAACAGACGATTGACAAAAAATCATACCGAAGAAAGGACGAATTTACTATGTTGACAAGTCAAAAAATGAGAAAATTGGCGGCGGAGATGGACCCGCTGCGTCTGGGCACTGGCTGGAAGCCGGAGGATTTGTCCAAGCCGCAGATTTTCATCGAGAGCACCTTTGGCGACAGCCACCCCGGTTCCGGCCACCTGGACAAGCTGGTGAACGCTGCCCGGGAGGGCGTGGCCGAGGCCGGAGGCTACGGCGCGCGTTACTACTGCACCGATATGTGCGACGGCGAGAGCCAGGGCACCGACGGCATCAACTTCTCCCTGGCCAGCCGGGAGATGATCGCCAACATGATCGAAATTCAGGCCAACGCCACCCCCTTTGACGGCGGCGTGTTCATCGCCAGCTGCGACAAGGGAATGCCCGGCAACCTGATGGGTCTGGCCCGGGTCAACATCCCCTCCGTGGTCATCACCGGCGGCACCATGGCCGCAGGCCCGGAGATGCTGACGCTGGAGCAGCTGGGCATGTACTCCGCCATGTACGAGCGGGGCGAGATCGACGAGGCCCGCTTCTGCTGGGCCAAGGAGAACGCCTGCCCCAGCTGCGGCGCCTGTTCCTTCATCGGCACCGCCTCCACCATGCAGATCATGGCCGAGGCCCTGGGTCTGGCCCTGCCGGGCAGCGCCCTGCTGCCTGCCACCAGCCCCGACCTGCTGGACTACGCCCGTCGCGCGGGCAAACAGGCCGTGGCCCTGGCCACCATGGAGAATATGAAGCCCCGGGACATCGTCACTATGGACAGCTTCGAGAACGCCATCATGGTCCACGCCGCCATCTCCGGCTCCACCAACTGCCTGCTCCACATCCCCGCCATTGCCCACGAGTTCGGCATTGAAATCGACGGCGACACCTTTGACCGGCTGCACCGGGGCGCGCACTACCTGCTGGATGTGCGGCCCGCCGGACGCTGGCCCGCCGAGTTCTTCTACTATGCCGGCGGCGTGCCCGCTATCATGGAGGAGATCCGCAGCGTGCTGCACCTGGACGCCATGACCGTCACCGGCAAGACTCTGGGTGAGAACCTGGACGAGCTGAAGCAGAACGGCTTCTATGAGCGTTGCGAGCACTGGCTGGACCAGGCCAACGCCAAATACGGCACCCATATCACCAAGGAGGACATTATCCGGCCCTTCGACAAGGCCATCGGCACCGACGGCTCCATCGCCGTCCTCAAGGGCAACCTGGCCCCGGAGGGTGCGGTCATCAAGCACACTGCCTGCCCCAAGGAGATGTTCTCCGCCGTGCTGAACGCCCGTCCCTTCGACAGCGAGGAGGAGTGCATCGACGCGGTGCTGCACCACAGGGTCCAGCCGGGAGACGCCGTCTTTATCCGGTACGAAGGCCCCAAGGGCAGCGGTATGCCTGAGATGTTCTACACCTCCGAGGCCATTTCCTCCGACAAGGAGCTGGGCCGCACCATCGCCCTCATCACCGACGGGCGATTCTCCGGCGCCTCCACCGGCCCGGTCATCGGCCATTGCAGCCCGGAGGCCCAGGCGGGCGGCCCCATCGCTCTGGTGGAAGAGGGCGACCTGATTCACCTGGACGTGAAGGAGCGCGTGCTGGAGATCGTAGGTGTCAAGGGCGAGCGCAAAACGCCGGAGGAGATGGACGCGATCCTGGCCCAGCGCAAAAAGAGCTGGAAGCCCAAGCCGGTGAAGTACCCCAGCGGCGTGCTGCGCCTGTTCTCCGAGCTGGCTGAGTCCCCCATGAAGGGCGCGTACCTGTCCTATGACCACATTGGGAAGAAATGAGAAACCCTATACTTTCTCAATTTGACCTGACGGGCAAAAAAGCCCTGGTCACCGGGGGCACCCGGGGCCTGGGCTGGTCCATGGCCGAAGGGCTGATGGAGGCCAGAGCCGAGGTCGTCATCTGGGGCTCCACGGCCAAGGTGGAGGACGTGGCCCAGGCGTTCTGCCAGCGGGGCCTGGCCTGCCACAGCGTGGCGGCGAACCTGGCTGACCGGGCCTCTCTGGAGGACGGATTTCAGCGCAGCCTGGCGCTGCTGGGCGGCGATATCGACATCCTGGTCAACGCCGCCGGGGTCCAGCGGCGGCACCCCAGCGAGGAATTTCCCATGTCCGACTGGGACGACGTGCTGGCGGTGGACCTGACCGCCCCCTTCCGGCTGTGCCAGCTGGCGGGAAAAATCATGCTGGCGAAGGGATACGGGAAAATCATCAACATTGCCTCCATGAACTCCTACTTCGGCGGGCTGACCATCCCGGCCTACGCCGCCGCCAAGGGCGGCATCGTCCAGATGAGCCGCACCCTCTCCAACGAGTGGGCGGGGCGGGGCGTCAACGTCAACGCCATTGCTCCGGGCTATATGGCCACCGAAATGACTGCCGCCTTGAACGACCCGGCCAACCCCCGCTATCAGGGTATCATTGACCGCATTCCGGCCCACCGCTGGGGCACCGGGGAGGACATGAAGGGAGCCTGCGTGTTCCTGGCCAGCGACGCTTCCGCCTATCTCAGCGGCGCGGTGATCCCCGTGGACGGCGGGTATCTGGGCTGTTGACCGGCCAAGACGACACATAACAGAACAGAAGGACAGCCCGGATTTGCTACAGGTCCGGGCTGTTGGGCCTGCTGCAAAACGACAGGCTCTCGAACCAAATGTAAGTGAATATTGGTGAACACTGTTTTCAGCAGAACAAATTCCAAAAATGATCGACGGCCAGGAGGTTGAAGCGCCCCCTGGCCGTTTAAGTGTTTCAAATTTTCAGTAAAAGTACCCGTGACAAGACCCATCTGAGCATGTCAACTATATTGAAGTTCACAGCAAAGCAGTGCAGCAGCTTCTGAAAAAAGCGGGAAATGGACCGCCGGGCTGAGGTGCTTCAAACGGCAATGGATATTGTAGAGGTATTCTTTCGGGATGGGGCAGACGATGACAGCACTGCCGTAGCCAACTTTGTAGAGCACCTTCGCGAGCAAATGGGGAACTATAATCGCGTATCCCAAGCAGGCGAACGCTGTGTTTGACGTGAACAGCCTCTACTATGACGATGAGTGGGTTTATTTCCCCTGCCCGCTGCTTCGCGCAATGTTCCAGGATCTCCATCGCGACCAGCCCTCCAGCGGGCCTTGCTTGCATTTCGAGAAGCGGGGGATCTGCGGACGGACGCTGCCAATCTTACCGTCAAAAAGTTGCAGCTCGGTGGGGAGCACACAAACTTCTATGTTGTTCGCCGCGAAGTGTTGAACCAGTGGCCCACCGGTTGTTCTTCCGCCCCTCCCTCAAGGCTGTGCCAAACACCAGCAGATATTTAGACGAAGAAAACAAACAGGAGTGGCGTACTCAGTTTAAAGCGTTGGGGCGGGGTGAGTGTGTTTTAAGCGGCAGTTATTAGCTTGCTGGCAGAACACGAACCTGCGCTGACCCTATTGTAGTTAGATGCACTTAAAAGCGTTTAGCGTCTCCCATAAATCATTTAGCCTACACCGCACGCATCACTTTTGGGGTTCGTGCGGTGTTGCTTTATGAACACCTCGCTATTGCTATTGTACTTCTATCTTCCCCGTCGTGTAACGCCATTTTCGCGCAAGTCAATGGCCTTTGAACCCCATTGTAAAACTTTACACCTCTCCTAACCACTTTATAACACCTGTACCCCAAGGTATGGCGAAACAAAAAATGGAGGATTTTATAATGGGTATCAAAAGAGGAAATGGGGGAGGGAAGCATCCGCCAGAAGAGCAACGGCTGCTATGAAGTCTGCATCTCTGGCGTAACAGACTTCCAAACCGGCGTTGGGCAATTATCCGTTGACGGAAATCACGCCTCGGCTGCTCCAACAGCCGTTCCAGCATATAGTTCTGCATGACAAGTTGGGCGGAAATGTGCTTCTCCGCCGCCTTCTTTTTGATTAAGGCTTTCAACTGCATTGGGTTCTTTGTAATCACAACAGCACCTCCATATACCGCAGCACTTTTGGCTTTACACGAAGCTGCTCCGCGTATTGCATCAGCCTATGAATATCTTTGTCTTTGGACGCTACATATCGCTTCATTGCGTCCGTGATAATTTGGAGGTCGCTGCCGCTGCCGCGCAGAATGTCGCACAGCGTTCGCTCCAAATCATAAACGCGAAGTGGGTTTCCGCTGGGAGAGGCAACCTCTGTCTCCCCCAAGGAATAATTCTTCGATACAACACGCTTTATCAAAACATTCTCCTGCTTGAGCGATGGTGCATTGTATCCCTTGGGGAACGTCATGGTGTATTGCGCTGGTGTCCGGTCAGAGTAGCCCAGCAGATATAGTGCGGTATCATGGGAATAGATCCCCCGCCCATATCTGCGCTGCAACAGGTAAAAATCATCTTCCCATGCATCCGTTCGCACATAGATACCACGACTAAATGATATAGCTCGCCACTGTCCACGAACTTCTGTAAAATGCTGCGGTGTAATCCCGCCGCTGTTACCTGTTCCGCGGTGATTATTCCATCGGTGGAGTTCTCCAGGAGTTCTTGTACCATTTCCATGTTGGTCATTGCGTCACCCCACTTTCAACTATCGCACATTATATTCTACTAAACTCCAGATCTTCACAGTTCGACTTTTGATGGATAATAATAGTTATTGTAATCAGGATTTGCGTTTAACGATAGCAAAGCATGGGAGCAAGTGCAGTTTACTCTATTTTTTTTCGCTGTAAATGTTAGGAAAATGCCGCTACCCTGCGCACAGGATAGCGGCATTGTTGTACTATCAGTCTGGCAGTCGTATGTGGAGAAACTTCCAAACTATCTTCCCTCTTATCTCCGTGAGCTGTCCTCTGAGACGGGCCAAAAGCTGTTTCGGCGGGGCCGCGCCAGCGTATCACTGACAGACGAGGGAATGCTTTTGCGAAAGAGAACAATGGCAGACAAGGCCATTGGTGAACAGCCGTTTACTCTACCTGAATCGTAATGATCTGCGTTTCGCAGCCATCAGATGAAAAAGTTACCTTAATTTCTCCAGCGTCCTCTCCTGCACGCACGACCGCAAGAAGATATCCGTCATAGGTCTCCCAAACCGTATTATCATAATCGTTTTCTGTCTCCGGGTCCGCGCTTCCAAATCCCTGCAAACTTCCGGCGCCTTCTACGGAAACGGTTACTTCCTTTTTCGCCTGAAGGTTCACATTTCCATCTTTGTCTTTTAAGCATATGGTAATATAAGCAAGGTCTGCTCCATCCGCCTTCAAGACCTTTTTATCGGAATCTACACACAATTCCACATCTGCTCCGGCGGTCACAAGCTGATCCCTGCCATCTTCTGCGCCGTTCCGGTAGCATACGGCCTCCAGTTTCCCAGGCTGATACTGTGTTTCAAAAGACACATAATAATTGGTTTCTTCGCCGACCGGTTTTCTCCCCAGGGATTTTCCGTTCTGGAACAGCTCGACCTCTTCCGCATTGGAATACACGTTCACAACTGCCGGTTTTCCTTCGTAGCCATCCCATGTCCAGCTGGCGATTTCGTCCTTCCACATCCAGGCCGTCTTTACGGTGGCTTCCCCATAATGATTCACTCTTTCCACAGCGATATACGGTTTCTCCCGAAGTCCGTATACGATCTCCCGGTAATAGCTCATCGGCCTGCGGTAGCCTGTAATATCAATATCCCCCACATAGGCGATGCTGATTGGCCAGTTCGGGGTAAAGCCTTGTCTGCCGTCATAATAAAATACAGCGCAGCCGGCCTCGCCAAGGTAATCATATCCAGTCCACGTCATGTCACCGATCACATGCGGATTTTCCTTCACGATCTTCCATAGTCTTACGATGTCTGCGGGCAGGGTTTCCGTTCCAAGGATCACGCGGTTCGGATACATCTCATGCTCCATCTCGTGCCTTGCAGTCAGGTAGTTATAGCCTGTCAGATCGGTAACGGATGCAAATTCCTCCAGCGACTCGGTCACGATTTCGTTTTTCGCAAACGCATCTGCCAAAGGCCCGGACATAATATCCGTCGAGCCATTGGCCGCATCTACACTGGTGCCGGACTCCTGCGGCGCTGCCTGTGCCGCCATCATCTGCGCCATCTGCTCCATGGAGATTCCCATGATGGAACACATGATTTCTCCCATGCGGTCCATACAGGAGAGCAACCCATTGATTGCCACCGTCACATACCGGGTGTCATCCAATGCGTGAAATTTCTCGGTGATTTTTCGGTTAAGCTCTGCGCCCTTTGGACTGGACGCTTCCGGGATTTCATTGCCGGAGATGTACATAATCACAGAAGGATGGTTATAGTCCTTCGCCACCATCTGCTCGACATCTTTTTCCCAATAATCAGGAAATTCCCTGGCATAATCATTGTTGTTCTTGGTCCTTGTCCACATGTCGGACAATTCATCAAGCACCAGCATCCCGATTCGGTCACAGGCATCCAGCATTGCTTTGCTGATTGGATGGTGTGCGCTGCGGATACAATTGAATCCCGCGTCCTTTAACTGCCTGCAACGCCGCCGTTCCGCACTTTCCAGCGTGGCCGCGCCCAGGATTCCGTTGTCATGGTGAATACAGCTTCCCCGCAGCTTGATTTCTTTCCCGTTCAGGCGAAGCCCATGCTTCGCATTCATGGTGAGCGTGCGAATGCCGAAGGTCTCTTTCACCTCATCCAGCACTTCTCCGTCTTCCAGGATTTTCACAACGCAGACATAAAGGTTCGGCTGCTCGACATCCCACCGCTTCGGGTGATCCACTAAAATCCGCTGTCTGATCGGGATCTCCTGGTTTGCAAATACGGATACCGGCGTACTCTCCTTTCCGGCGATGGTTCCATCCCTATCAAAAAGCTCTGTCACAACTTTAACTTTATGCCTTCTGCATCCCCGGTTCTCCATCCTGACCGCAACCTGGACAGTCGCGCAGTCCTCTTCCACCTCCGGCGTGGTGATTTTAACTCCATCCGCTGCAATATGCAGATGGTTCCCCACCATGATATTCACATTCCTGTAAATACCACTCCCGGAATACCATCTGGAATCCTCCTCCGCGGAATCGTTGGCGACCACCTTGATCTCATTGCGCTGTCCGTATTTCAGGAAATCATCCAGCTCAATATAAAAATTCGTATACCCATAGGGATGTCCGCCCGCATAATCTCCGTTTACATACACCATCGCGTTTCTGTAAACGCCCTCAAATTCAAGGATGACATTCTTCTCTTCCCACGCTTCCGGCACATCAAAAGTTTTCGTATAATGATAAACGCCGCCAGGGTAAAAGCCTGTCTGATGCTGATTTTTTGTCGCCTTTGTACGCTTCTCATGAATCATTGCGTCATGCGGAAGTGTAACGGCCTTTGCGGTCGAACCATCTCCATTCACGGACGCCATCATCGGGGTATCGCCCGGTTTACTCACATGCCATCCGCTGTTCCATTTTTTGTGTATCATGCGTTTGCCCTCGCTTTCTATACCTGATTTCTTTTCGTTTCCTCGTTCCTTATGCCTGCCTTGCCAACGCCCCAAGTACCTGTAGGCTCTCTTTTGGCGTGCGTTTTTGTGTCGAACGGTCCACCGCAATCAGGCCAAAGGTCTTGCCAAAGCCTGCCTGCCACTCAAAGTTATCAAGAAGGCTCCAATAGCAGTACCCGATTACCGGAAGTCCGTCTTTCACACAGCTCTTTACTCCTGCATATGCTTCTTTGATAAATTCACAGCGCCTCTGGTCATCATCGGTGGCAATACCGTTTTCTGTTACCATAAGTTCGCCCGGGAACTCTTTCGCAACCTTCCGCAGAACATGCCCGATGGAGGCCGGATAGTCTTCATAGCCCATCTGTGTCAGAGGCGCACCCGGCGCCGGTTCCTGCGCTCCCGCAGAGGTCACGATTTTGCGGGAATAATTCTGTACCCCCAGGAAATCATCCTCTTTTATATAGGGAAGATAGAATCCGAAATCCTCCTGCCAGAGCCTTGCTGCCGCTTCCTCTCCGCCCTCTTCCGGCTGATAGTCGAACAGGGATAAGGTCAATCCCACCTTTGTATCTGGAGAAACATTCTTAATGGCCTGATACGCTTTTCGGTGCGCTCTCATGACAAAAAGCTCCTGTTCCTGGGTCCTTGCCGCCAGAAACGTATTGATATGCGCCATGTCACAGCCAAATGCCTGTGCTTGCTCTTCCAGGCCAACCATGATTGCGCTCATATCCATATTCACACCGACCTGGACGCCACCTTCCCGCTGACTCGATTTCATCATATCTTCGATGACCTTTTGCAGCTGGAATCCCATATTCGCTTCGTTGATCGTGCAAATATAAGGCAGCTTTCTCTTCAGCCCGGAAACCACATATTCCGCATACCGTGCAAAGGCATCCTCCACATAAGAATCACCCCATCCGCCTTTTCCAATCAGCCAGGCAGGGCTTGAGAAATGATGCAGGGTCACGATTGGCGTGATATGGTTTCCTCACAAAAATCGGGAACGAAACCGAAACCACCATGGAGCCCAATGTAACAATGACACCGCCATACGCCGATACCTTTGTAACAGCTATGGGAGTCTTAAAAGCCCGCACAATATAAGGCGTCTCCGCTGCATTCAGCAATGTGGAGAATACGGAAAACACCAGTGTGTATGTAACAAACAGCCAGACGCTTTTCACCGTCAGGCTCCAGGTGTCGGAGGCTGCAAACATTGCATACATGCAAATCCACACGCCAATGATACAAAGCTCGTAGGGCCTTGCTTTCCCCAGTTTCGTATTTGTGTTATCCACTAACCAACCCGCAAAAGATCCGTCGCACCGTCGAAAACCTTACTTGCCATCAACAAGGTCCCCACTAACGCAGCAGGCATACCCAACGTGTCTGTACAGTACAACGACAGGTACATGGTGATGATCGTCACTGCGCCCAATGAAATCGGCCGCATCTGCCACGCTACGAGTTTTCCGATGGAAACGTGATCAGGGTCTTGCACTTTGTTTCTTCTGCTCATTTCTACCGCTCCTTTTTTGTTGTTTTTGTTGCAGCAACCTTTACAATTAAAATTATAACTGTTATAATTTTAAAGATAAATGACAGATAAATTCTTAAACATCCTATTTTTGTATCACAAACATAACAACTTCCTGGAGGGGCTATGTATCAATTCCAAAACAAAGACACAAATGGGTCCAAAAACTTAAACGAACTTGTTGTTTCTACAAACAGGGATAATTCGATCGCTTCCTTTTACCGGTTACAGGCTCCATTTCAGCTTAATTTTATGACAATTCACCAGGAGGACCGTGAATGTTTTTATCTCTCTACCATGATAGCTCCCGATCATTCCATTTACTTTTCCCAGAGTAAGGAACAGATTTTGCCCATTCTGGTGAACACCATGCACCATCACGACTATTCAGCTTGTCAAAAAACTATCCTCATTCCGCAATATGGTGTATAATAGAGGAAATGGGGGTGCACTTATGGAACAGTGGAGAAGGGATGCCAGGAGCGAGGCAATCATAGTGGACTTAGAGGCATTGGTTCCTCAGGACCACCTTCTGCGAAAAATTGAAAAGGTAATGGATTACGAGTGGCTGTATGAGCGGCTGGC
>JAJBVG010000036.1:0-70109 GCA_020859945.1 Clostridiales bacterium
CCCCGCACCGCCGGGTCGCCGCCCCGCTGCAACGACCCGCCGACACCGGTTAAATCGTGGCCCTTCTCGGCCGTCACGGGCTCGGGGCGCGACCGCCACCACCTACAAGGGCAACTATATCACCGGTTACGGCGGTTCTTTCCAGCTGGGCGGCGACCCGGCGCTGCTGGACCTGCTGTACAACGCCGGTCTGGGCGGCAAAAACGCCCAGGGGTTCGGGATGTTCGACCCCGTGAAGTGAATCAGAATAGACAACTCCCCCGGCTGGGGCCTCAGAGATGGGGCGCTGAACCGTGGGAGGTTGTTTTGGAGATGAAAAAAGAGACGCGAAAGCGCCTCTTTTTTTCGTTTTGGGAACCCTTAGAGGTAAGAAAACACGATTCAAGGGACAGAGCGGCAAGGAAGTCGAGTATCAATCCCTTAGAGGTAAGAAAATACGGAAGAAGTAGCAAAGATAAATGTGACCAAAAATAAGTATCAATCCCTTAGAGGTAAGAAAACACAGCAAGATTTTGTGTACCTTTACTATACCACGGCAAGCGATGGCCTGTCAAGTGGGAATCTCTGGTGTAGCTTTTTTTGTTTGTATTGCAACAGGCAGGGTTTCCTTTATAAACGGGAACTGCACCAACGCGATGCTCTGGTGCAGTTCCGTTAGTTTCAGATGATCGGCAGCCCTGCGGAGAAAGTGAATTGAAGCAAACACGGGGAGGCACGAAGTTCCGCCTGACGGCGGAGCTATGGCCCTCCTGGGCCATGCGAGTCGCATGGCGTCGTTCCGGGCGCGGGACATCCCGGTAATGGCCTATTGCCCTTGGCCCAGACCCACCGGGCCACACCCTCTCAGGTGCTTCGGGCGTTCCTGCTGGCCCAGGAGGGGGTCGTTCCCATCCCCCGCTCCTCCTGCGCAGCCTGAACTTTTTTCACACTGTTTTGTGCCACGGTATGGCAACCACATGGAGGCTAACCCCGGTTCCGTTAAAACCCCAAAAGGCTTGTAAATCCTCTGGCAAAGGAACCAATCGTATTTTTCGCGGCGCTTGCCACCCGCTTGACGCCTCTCACGGCAGACTTCGCCACGGTTTTAGCTACCCCGGCGACCTTCTTCCCGGCGCTGTGGACGGCCTCGCCCAGCTTGGAGCCGCCCATGTAACCGACCATGCCGCCGACCAGCCCGCTCACCACGGAAAGGGGCGCGCCGATGACGGGAATCCACGCGGCCAGCTTCGCGCCGAAGGCGGCTCCCTTCGCCATCTGCCACAGCCCGGCGGCCATGGAGGTGGTCACCCGGGACATCCGATCCAGCCCCCTGGTCAGGGACAGTTCGCCGGAGGCGATCTTGCCCAAAATCTTGACGTTTTCCACGCCCACACAGGCGACGTTGGCAATGATGCCCGCGGGGGTCGTTTTCGGAATGACGCTGAGGATGCCCTTGCGGATCGCCACCTGCAAAGTACCGGCGGTGACGACCTTGACGGAGGTATCCGCCCCGGTCTTGATGGCAGCCTCCACCAGTTCGTCCGGGTCCACCTCCTCGCCCTCAAACACTTTTTTGGCGATGTTGAGACCGGTGGTGACGGCGGCGCTTTGCAGCGCCATGACCCCGGCGTTCTTGCCGATGGACATAGCCAGATCCCGCGTTTGGTAATGGCTGTAGTCCATGCTGGGCATGATGCCGTCCTCTTGGGCGGCCTCCTGGAGGGCTTTCATTTCCTCCTTGGTGTAGGCTTTCCCCTCCGCGCCCCAGGCGTCGATGTGGTTGGTGATGGTCTTGTTGGAGCCTTTGGCCTTGAAATGGGCCTGGACCTCCTCCAGTTGGTCGGCGGGAACGACGATGCGCTGGTTGTTGTAGTTGCCCCGCTCGATGAGGTCGATGGTCGCTTTCGCGTCCTTGCCGAACTTGAGCTGGTAGTTCTGGTACTCCCCGGTCTCCAGGTTGGTGGCCCGCACGTCCACGGAGTTTTTGGTGTAGGCGTCCCGCACCTCGACCTTGATGTTCTTCCCCTGCAAGGACGCGCTCAGTTCGGTGCTTTTGGCGACCATCTGTTCTGCGATGTTCCCGTCCAGATTGGGGCTCATCTTGATGTGGCCGTCGGAGGAACGCTGCAAGGCGTCCGCCATCTCCATGTTCGCTTGATACAGCACGTCGTCCATGGCCTGGAGGGTCCTGCCGTACTCGTTGACGGACATCCCCACAGAGGACTCCTGCAACTTGTCCGCCAGCCAGCTCTCCTTGCTGACGCCGTGGGTCGCCGCCTCGTCCACCGCCTGCAAATCCTCATCGAAGGTCTCGATGGCGGTCACGATCTCCGCCGCGTCCTGCCGGGCTTCCTCGGCTGGCAGCTCCGGCAGCTCGGTCACGAACAGCCGCTCCAGCCAGACCTGGTCCGTCATGGAGGCGGGTTTTTTCTTATAATCACGGAGGGACTTTTTCAGCAGCGCCTTGACCGCTCTGGCCTCTTTCTCCGTGAGGTATTCCACCGGCGCTGCCGTCTCGGTGGTTTTCTTTTCGTCCATAAGCTACCCCTTTACTTGGAAGCGTTTTTGAACTTCCGGGTCTTGTACTCCTTCGCCATTCGGTCCAGGTCGTCCTTCATGATTTCCGACAGGGAATGGGTGTTGTTGATGGCCCACAAAATGTCCGATGTCTGGACGTGGGCCTTGTCATCGGCAAAGGCGGCCTCCACCGCGTCCCGGACCACACCCTCGATGTCCGCGCCGCTGTAGCCCTCGGTTTTGCCTACCAGCTCAGAGAGCCGGATCTGCTTCAAATCCTGGGGGCGGCGCTTCTGGATGTGAATTTCAAAAATCTTCTCCCGCTCTTTGCCGTTGGGCAGACCCACGTAGAAAATCTCGTCAAACCGGCCCTTGCGCAGCAGCTCAGGCGGCTCCAGCACCTGAACGCAGTCCGGCGGCTGGCTGACCACCCACCGGGCGAAGCCCTCCGCGAACGCGCCCAGCTCCACGGTGACGGCGTCCTCGTCCTCCCGGACCACCCGCAGCCCCCGGAACCGGTCGTGCAGGTAGGGGTAATAGCTCTTCCGGCACCGCAGGGTGATGCTGCAAAAGTCCCCGCCGTACATCTGCACGATGCCGGGGGCGCAGGTCTGGAGATAACGCTCCACCCGCCGGGTCTCGTCTCCGGTCTGTCTGCGCACCACGGAGAAGGAATAGATACGGTCCACCCGGAAATAGGCGGCGTAGGGGGCCTCGCTGTCCTGGTGGTACGCCACCAGGTAGAGATACCCCAGGTCGTACCGGAGCAGGCAGGGGAGCAGCGTCCGGTTGACGGTGTTCCCGTCCCCCTTGACGTACTGCACCTGAATGACGGAGCGGTTCTGGATGATGCGCTGCAAATCGCCCTGCATTTTCAGGAGAGGGGATTTGTGGAGCGGCTCCTGATAGCCCTCCATGACCGCCCGCTGGTGGAACAGGACGTTTCCCGCGTGTTCCGTGTTCCGGGCGAGATGGGAGAGCAGGCCGTCCATCCGTCCTCCCGCAGGACGCCGGTGTCCAGCAGAAGCCGCTCGACGAAGAGGTACTCCATCGTCTCCAGCGGCTGCTGCCGCACTCCAGTAAGGGAGTAGGCGTTTTCCCGCTTGTTGTAGCGCAGTTCCTCGCCGCTGAACGTCTCGCTGAGATAGAGGCGGATGTCCTCGATGTCCCAGTCAAAGGAGCGGGGGTGGCTGTCGGTCTCCATGCAGAAGATGAGCTTGTTTACGCTCTCCCCCTGCATCAGCTTGCTGTACAGCAGGAGCAGCCTGGTGTTCTTGTCCATAGGCGGCCTCCCGTTCCTTTGGTTACTGAGGTTATTATAGCACAGTTCTTCGACAGAATATGACGTTGTATCATTTTTTCTGGTTATCCATTTTACGCAGCCAGCGGCGAAGCAAGCACAGCAGCCATCAAGTGGTCATAGAGGTCGGTCACAAAGTTCCGCCTGTTGAAACGATAGCAGCAATCAAAAAGAGAAATTCTCTCATAATACCCTTAAAAGTTCTAAAAATCTCATGGCCCAGCAAAGGACATTTATCCCGGAACAGCCTTCTATTCCGGGGTAAAAAAGTTCAAGCAGGAAAGTCGGGCGGTGCAAACAAATATCTATAAACCTTTTATTTCTTCCTATTGACAGACAAACCGCGCACAGGTCGCCCCGCGCGCGGTTGTCGTTTGGTTGATTCGGTTATACTCCCTTCAAGGACAAAAACAATCCTTTGTTACTTCTTAACGGTAACGGTCTTGACCTTGCTCCAACCGGCGTAAGAGGTCACGCTGCCGGAGGTCTTATAAGCCCGCATACGGATGTAATACTTCTTGCCCTTGGTCAGGTTTTTCAAAGTGGTGGTCAGGTTCTTGTTGCCCTTGATAGTGACGGTCTTGGTGGTAGAGCTGGAGAAGCTGCTGGAAGTGGAATACTGGATCTGATAGCCGGTGGCCTTGGTGTTCCGGGTCCACTTCAAACTGATCTTCTTGCCGCTGACGTTCTTGGCACGGGTGAAGTGCTTGGCGGTCAGGCGGTAGATGGTCTTGGCGGCGGAAGCCTTGCTCTTACCGGCGGAGTTTACCGCATAAACCTTGTACTGGTACTTAGTGCCGTTCTTGGTGGCGGCGGTGTCGGTCCAGGAGGTGGAAGAGGTGGTCTTGACCTTTTTCCAGCTGCCGCTGCCGATCTTACGGTAGACCTGGTAGCTGGTGGCGGTGGATACACTGTTCCAGGAGAGCTTAATTCCGCTGGCCCGGTTCACCGCAGAGGTGATCTTGGTGGCGGAGGGGACAGTGACCTTTGTGGCTGCTGCCAGCGCGTCAATGGCGGCAGTCAGGGCAGAAGTAGCTTCGTCCACCTCGTCCTGGGTGGCATCGGCGTTGGCCGCGACAGTCTTGGCGCTTTCCAGCGCGGTTTCCAGGGCAGCCCAGGTGCTGCTGGTGTAGTCGCTTTCGGTCAGGGCTTCAGCCTGCTCGATGGCGGCGGTCAGGGCGGAGGTGTCAACAGCAGAGGTGGTATCCTCGTCCTGCCATGCAACATTGGTCAGGAAGTCGTTGACCGCAGAACTCCACACACTCCAGTCGTGAGCGCCGCTCATCACTTTGAAGGAGGCGGAGCCGCCCAGGGCCGCAACTTCTTCATAGATTGTATAGGAGGCCGGTTCACGGTAATCCAGGTTGCCGCAATAGACGCTGATGACGGTGTTCTTGATGTCATCCAAATCAGCCGTGGCGTTGCTCAGAGGGAAGCTGCGGCCCACAGAGCTGATGCCGATATAAGCAAACTCTTCGGGGATTGTCTGCATCAGCGTGGTGGCCATAGAACCGCCGGCGGAAAGGCCAAAGACCGCCCGGTCATTGACTTCGGTGGACGCGGAGTAGTTTTCCTCCATAAAGGGAACGATCACGTCCGCAATGTTCCTGGCCACGGCTTCCAGGTCGCTCATATTGTTAACAGAGCTTTCTGCGCCCTCGGAAGGAGATGCCTCTGAATTTTCCACACCGCAGGCCGCCACCACGGAAATCATGCAGACAGCGAGTAGAAATGCAAGAAACCATCTCATACTATCCTTCCTTTTGGATTTTCTTGATGATTTTTGCGGGAACGCCCCCGACCACTGTATAGGGCGGCACATCCTTCGTCACGACTGCTCCCGCCGCCACCACGGACCACTCCCCAATGGTCACGCCGGGGAGGACCGTCGCGTTGGAGCCGACCCATACATGAGCGCCGATTGTGATGGGCGCGTAGTGATTCTTCCGGTCCTGCGCCGGGTCGAGGTCGTGGTTGATGGTCGCCAGCACTACGTTGTGGCCCAGCATGGTGCCATCGCCAATGACAATACCGCCCTGATCCTGAAAGTGGCAGCCGGAGTTGATAAAAACATCCCTCCCAATGTGGATATTCTTTCCAAAATCCGTGTAAAACGGTGGAAACAGCCGGAAGGAGGCATTGATTTTCTCTCCGGTCAGGCGGCCCATGATCTCCCGAATTTCTTCCGGCGTATGGTATTGGTTGTTCAGCTCCATAGTGATGCGGAGCGCCTCCTGATAAAGGGTATCGGCGCAGGCGCTGCACACCTCGTTCTTCGTGTCCTCGTTATAATAGCTCGCAATAACATCTTGAATGGTCAACGGTTCGTCCCCCTCGTTTATTCAGCCAGTGGATGCCTTCCGCTGGTTTTATTTTATCGTGGGGGAAGCAAAATGACAAATATTTTGTTTCTATTTCTGGTTATTCGCAAAACGAATTTCTGAATAGGACAGCTCTCTTCCTGCGTCCTCAACAAGAAACGGCCTTGAAACCATCCGGTTCCAGGCCGTTTCTTATTTTGGTCCCTATGATACAAGCAGAGGCACTTCACTTGAACAGAGCCGCCGTCACGTCCGTCCGCCATCGAAAACTTTCCGCTTTTTTGTCACCAAGTCGGCAAATGAAGGGAATTTTCTCTTTAATCTTCTCATAAGTTTGTCATTTTCCCGGTTCCGCCGGGATTTTTTTATTTTTGCAAGACGAAAAGTATTCTGTTTCATTTTTGTCACTAATTTAACTTTGCGCCAAAGGCTTGAAAACCGGTTTAATCTATGGTGATTTTGAATAAAAATCGGAAAAAGAAACTGTGAAAAACGCTAAAACCATGTTTTTGTCATCAAGTAATGTTGACAAAAGTGCGACATCAAAAACTCGCTTTTTCTGTTAATGTTGCATAAAATGATACTCAGATAAGCAATCAGACAAGAGAGGTGATTCAAAAATGTCTGCAAGTAGCACGACTGGTCCAGGCCCCCGGCGGCTGACCTCCCGGCAGGTCTCCATCATTCAGATGCTGACAAAGACCGGCGCTAAGCCGGTGACCATCAACGCCATTGCGGAAAAGCTGGGCGTCTCCTCCCGAACGGTACTGCGGGAAATGCCCGCCATCGAAGCCTGGTTCGAGGAGAACGACTTTAAATTCGTCCGCAAGCCCGGCGTGGGCCTGATGATCCAGGAGGAGCCGGAGACCATTCAGCTGCTCCAGGAGCTGCTGCACACCGAGCAGGTCAAAACCACCTACAGCCGGAAGGAGCGGCGGCGACAGCTGCTGGGCGAGCTGCTGTGCGCCAAGGAGCCGATCAAGTCCTATGTGTTCCTCTCCCGGTTCCACATCTCCGAGGGCACCCTCTCCAACGATTTGGACGCCCTGAACGACTGGCTCTCCGACTACGGCATCAAGGTCATTCGCCGTCCCGGTGTGGGCATCCTGCTGGAGGGCAGCGAAAGCGCCTACCGGCAGGCCATCGCCAACGCCGCGTTCGAGTTCATGGACGAGGGCGAAATCCTCCAGCTCCTGCGGGGGCAGAAGGAGGAGCCTTCTCCCAGCAGCTCCACGCTGCTCCAGGACCGGCTGTTCAGCTTCATCGACCCCCAAATCGTCACCTTTGTGGAACGGGTGCTGGCGGAGTCGGAAAAGCAGCTGGACATCAAGTTCACCGACAGCGGCTATATGGCTCTGGTGGTCCACTTGTCGCTGGCTATCCGGCGGCTCCAGTCCGGCGAGACCATCGAGATGGACGCCGATGAGCTGGCAGAGCTGGCCGCCCTGCCGGAACACGGGGCCGCAGTCCAAATCGCGGAAAAAATCAGCGCCCAGTTCAAGCTGGACATCCCAAAGGAAGAGGTCGGGTTCATCACCATGCACCTGTCCAGCGCCCGTATCTGGCCCCAGTCCCGGAAGCCCCGGAGCCAGGTCCAGTCCATCAACACCCGTCAGGTGGTCATGTCCCTGGTGGATTCGGTGGAAGAAGAAATCGGCCTCCCCTTCCACACCTGCACCCGGATGATCGAAGAGCTGATGAGCCACATGGACTCCATGATCAGCCGTCTCTCCCTGAACCTCCACCTGGACAACGCCCAGGTCGAGGACATTCAGCAGAACTACCCGGACATCTACGCCGCCGTGGAGCGGGCCTGCGGCATTTTCAAGGACCTGCTCCAAATCAACGACATCTCCCCCTCGGAAATCACCTTCGTGGCCATGCACTTCGTCGCCGCGGCGGAGACCCTCCGGGTGGAGCAGAAGCGGGTGGCGGTGGCGGTGGTCTGCCCCAGCGGTATGGGTGCCTCCCGGATGCTGGCGGCCAACCTGATGCGCTCCTTCCACAACATTGAGATTCGCCAAATCGTCTCCGCGTTCAGCCTGGAGCCGAACGCCCTGCGGGAGGCGGGCATCGACCTGGTGATTTCCACCGTACCCCTCCAGCTGGACTTCCCCAACATCTGCGTCAGCCCCATTCCCCAGGCCCAGGATATGCTGGTCATCACCAACGCGGTGGAGGCCATCAACAAAGACCGCAAGGACAACGCGGAGGCCCAGAAAGCCCTGCCCCAGCGGGCGGACACCGTCACTCTGGCGGACATCCGCTCCCTGACCCGGACGGGGGAGGAAATTTCCCAACTGTTGGACCACTTCACCCTGCGGGAGGTGCCCGGCCTCCAGCGAGCGGAGGAGCTGCTGGGTGAGGCGGCGGGGCTGTTCGCCAACACGGTGCTGGAGCGCCAGCGCATTGGCAGCGACCTGGCCCGGCGGGAACAGGTGAAAAGCACCTATCTGCCCCACATGAGCATTTACCTGCTGCACTGCCGCACTGCGGCGGTCAGCCACTGTCGGTTCGGCTATCTCAGGCTGGACCACACCATCCTCACCCATTCCGGGACGGTGATGGGCGCTGTGCTGTTGCTGGCCCCCAAAACCGACTGGCCGGAGGGGGTCGAGGTCATCAGCAGGCTGAGTATGCTGCTGGTGGAGGACGAACGATTTTTACAGGCCCTGCAAGCCGGGGACCAGGACCGGGGGAAGGCCCTGGCGGAACAGGCGCTTGTGAAATATTACGCAACCGAACTAAAAAGAATAGGAGATGGAAAACTATGAAAAATGGTGTCCAAAAGATGGGCAAGGTTTTGTCCGGCATGGTTATGCCGAACATCGGCGCCCTTATCGCATTCGGCTTCCTGGCCGCTCTGTTTATCGACTCCGGCTGGATTCCCAACGCACAACTGGCCGAACTGAACGGCCCCATGCTCACCTACCTCATCCCCATCCTGATCGCCGGTCAGGGCGGCTACATGTTTGGCGGAGACCGGGGCCGCGTGGTCGGCTCCATCGCCATCATGGGCGCGATCGTCAGCAGTGATTACACCATGCTGATGGCTGCCATGGTCCTCGGCCCCGTGGGTGGCTGGAGCATCAAGAAGTTCGACGACGCTATGGAAGGCCATATGCCCGCCGGCTTTGAAATGCTCATCAACAACTTCTCCTGCGGCATCATGGGCATGATTTGGGCCATCATCGGCTACTACGCCATCGGCCCCATCATGAGCGCGATTTTGGCTGTTCTGACCGCTGGCGTCAACATCCTCATCAACGCCAACCTGCTGCCCCTCATCGCCATCTTCATCGAGCCTGCAAAGGTGCTGTTCCTGAACAACGCCATCAACCAGGGCGTGTTCACCCCCCTGGCCTCCGTGCAGGCCGCCGAAGCGGGCAAGTCCATCATCTACATGTTGGAACCCAACCCCGGCCCCGGTCTGGGCGTGCTGCTGGCCTACATGTTCTTCTGCAAGGATAAGGCCACCAAGGACTCCGCCCCCGGCGCTATCATCATTCACTTCCTCGGCGGTATCCATGAAATTTACTTCCCCTACGTCCTGATGAACCCCGCCGTTATCGTCGCCCCCATCGTCGGCAACATGGTCGCCATCTTCTGGTTCAACCTGACCGGCTGCGGCCTGGTGGGTCCTGCCTCCCCCGGCTCCATCATCGCCTTCCTGATGATGACCCCCGCCAACAAGATGCTCTTCACCATCATCGGCGTGGCGCTGGCAACCGGTGTGTCCTTCGCCATCGCCTCGCCCATTGTGAAGATGTCCGGCGGCAAGAGCCTGGAGGCCGCCCAGAGCGAAATGGCCTCCATGAAGGCCGAGTCCAAGGGCCAAACCGTCGCTTCCGACGCTCCCACCAAGGAGGCCGGACGGGTCAAGAAGGTCGTCTTTGCCTGCGACGCCGGCATGGGCTCCTCCGCCATGGGCGCCACCAAGTTCCGCAACCGCGTGAAGACTGTCCGCCCCGACCTGACTGTCATCAACACCTCTGTGGACAACATCCCCGGTGACTGCGATATCGCCGTGGTGCAGACCACTCTGGTGGAGCGCGCCCGGAAGTCCGCGCCCCAGGCCCAAATCGTCACCATCGGCAACTTCCTGGCCGACCCCAATCTGGACGCGCTGTATGTCCAGCTGACCACCGGCGACGTGCCTGTGGAAAAGGTCATCGCCGCCTCCGCCGCCGCTGACGACGGCATCCCCACCCCCACCGTCAAAAAGACCGTCATGGTCGCCGAAGGCATCAAGCTGAACCAGGCCCCTGTCACCAAGGAAGAGGCGATTCAGGCCGCCGGTGAGCTGCTGGCCGAACTGGGTTACGTGGACGCCTCCTATGCCGACGCCATGCAGGAGCGTGAGAAGCTGGTCACCACCTACATGGGCATGGGCGTGGCCATCCCCCACGGCACCACCCAGGCCAAGGGCACTGTCAAAAAGACCGGTATCGTCCTGCTCCAGTACCCGGAGGGCGTCTCCTTCGGCGACGAGAAGGCTCAGCTGGTGTTCGGCATCGCCGGTATCGGCGACGAGCATCTGGACCTGCTTGCCAAGATCTGCGAGACCCTGGAGGACGAGGAGACCCTGGACAAGATGAAGAACACCAACGATGTGGACTGGGTCCTCAAGCAGTTGACCTGATTCTATACCCCCTTGGGCGGCGGGCCTGCGCCCGCTGCCCTTCCCCCGAAATGACTCTCCACCAACAGGACAATGCCGCGCACTTCTACCCTGCCGGGTCTGTGCGGCGTTTCCTTCCCCAAAATTCTGCGAAAGAGGTAATGTGATATGAAAACCGCAATCCAGTTTGGCGGCGGCAACATTGGCCGCGGGTTCATCGGTATGCTGCTCTCTCAGGCGGGCTATCGCGTCGTCTTTGCGGACGTGGCCGCGCCCATCATTGAGCGCCTGAATCAGGACGGCTGTTATACCGTCCACATCATGGACACCGAGGTCGAGGACGTGAAGATCACCAACGTCTGCGGCATCATGTCCAACGGCCCGGAGGTCATCGACGCCATCGCCGACCCGGACACCACCATCCTGACCACCGCTGTGGGTCTGCGGGTGCTGGGCTTCATCGCTCCCACCATCGCCCAGGGCATCCAGAAGCGCATCGCTAACGGCGTCAAGGTGCCGCTGAACCTGATTGCCTGCGAGAACGCCATCCGCGCCACCTCCCAGCTGAAAGAGCACGTCTACAAGGCCCTCTCCGATGAGGAAAAGGCGTACTGCGAGGAGTATGTGGGCTTTGCCGACTGCTCCGTGGACCGCATTGTGCCTCCCGTCCGCAGCGAGAACCCCATCGACGTGGTGGTGGAGAAATACTGCGAGTGGAACGTAGAGAAAGCCTCCCTCAAGGGCGAGATCCCCGAAATCGCCGGGATGAACCTGGCCTCCAACCTGATGGCCTATATCCAGCGCAAGCTGTTCACCCTGAACACCGGCCACTGCATCACCGCTTACACCGGCGTTCTGGCGGGTCACAAGACCATCGATCAGGCCATTGCCGACCCCAAGATCTACGAGCTGGTCCACGCCGCCATGCAGCAGTCCGGTGACGGTCTGATTCAGGAGTTCGGCTTCGACAAGGACGCTCATTATAAGTATATTGAGAAGATCATTGGCCGCTTCAAGAACCCCTACCTCCAGGACGACGTGACCCGTGTGGGCCGGGAGCCGCTGCGCAAGCTGTCCGCCACCGACCGGCTGGTCAGCCCGCTGCAAACCGCCATGAAGTATGGCCTGCCTGTGGACAAACTCATTGTTGGCATCGGCGCGGCCCTGCGGTATAATAACCCTGAGGACCCCCAGAGCGTGGAGCTTCAGGGCAAAATCGCCGAAAAGGGCGTCGCCGCCGCCTTCTCCGAGGTCTCCGGCGTCACTGACCAGGCCATTTTGGACCAGGTCGCCGCCGCTTACGACCAGGTCGTCACCATGTTTTAAATTTTAAGGTAACACCGCCCGTTTTCGGGCAGTGTCGCCCATATATCATCTCCCCTCCTTTCGTTCCATCCACCTCCTTTTGTTCCCAAACCCACCTGGCCGGGGTCGCCCCGGCTGGGCGGGCGCGGCTCTTCCGGGAAAGGACAGAATCATGACGTCAATCAAGCTGCATCTCCACGAGGACGACTTTTTTCACGCCCGGCCCGCCGCCGTCACTGCCGCTGCCGCCAAACGGTTCGACAGCGTGGTTATGGTGGTCCTGGGAACCGAGCTTGCAGACGGGAAGGACGCCATGTCCCTCATGCGGCTGAGCCACCCCCGAGGGCGGACGGTGGAGTTGATCGCCGACGGCCCCGATGAGGCCGCCGCGCTGGAGGCGGTGTCTGCCGCCATCCGCCAGTGCTTTCAAATGGCGGGAGAATGACCGAAAAGCCGCACGTTGAGGTGTCCGCCGAAGGCGCTGGGGGAGGCGGTGGAGCAGATTACTGCGAAGAACTACGATGAGTTCTTTGGCATTGATGTGCCGCCGGAAATCATCCATTATGGCATTGCATTTTATAAGAAAAAGTGCCGGGTCAAGATGGAACGGGTACAGGGAGCTTAACGAGATTCGCTTGCCCCAATTTTACCCCAACCTAAACGTCCCTGTTTGCGGCGAATTAGAAGTTGTGTATAAATGTCTTAAAAAGGCTTCCTAAAGTCGCGGAAATGCGCTTGTACAGGAACATTTTTTGAAAAACCAAATGTTGTCATCCTTATAACCCGGGGACCGGTGGTTCAAATCCGGCCCCCACAACCATAAGAAGTTCTGAAATCTATGGGTTTCAGAGCTTCTTTCTTTACTTTTTAGCTCTTTTGATTGCTTCGATTCGTAAACACCGCTTGATTTTGACCCCAATTCAATTTTTGAAAAACGGCGAAGAAGCCGAAAAAGTGATAAAATTCAAAACAATTTGCTTATGGCTAATTTGAGCACATATTACGCGCCAAATCCAGAGGCAAAAGGAAAGTCATGCCGCGTTCCAATATGTACGTTCCGAAACTGGCCTTCTCTGAAAAATGGCCTGCCCATCCATCATTGAAACCAAAACCCGGCCGGGACAGCTATGGCTCCTGGCTGAAGGAGAACAGGAAGTCGATATACTCGTAAATGTCGTTCATCTGTTTGAATTCATTCCGGTATGGATTCTAACCACATTCTAACCATTTTTGTCAATATGGTTGGATAGAATCATCGAACCGGATACGTCTGGACACAATGTCCTTGCACAAACCTCATGCAGAAAACTGGATTCCTCCCCGATTGTTTTTCCCCGTCCAGCCCTCTATAATAAAACTATCATAAAGTCCATACGGAAGAAAAGGAGGAATGTTATGCCGCTGTATATGAACGCGCGCTGCAAGCAGATTTTGAATCTCCTGCTGACGCGGTCAGAGTACATCTCCATGAACCAGCTGGCCCAGGCGCTGGGTGTTTCCCGGCGGACGGTCTACTACGACCTGGAGAAGATCAACCTCTGGCTCAAGCAAGCCCAGCTGCCGGAGCTGGAGATCGTGCGGGAAAAGGGCGTGTTTATCTCTCACAGCCGGAGGAAGAAAATTCAGCGCCTGCTGGAAACGGACACCCAGGAGCAGATTTATATTTTCTTCCGGTCGGAGCGGGTGAAGTGCATCATCTGCCAGGTGATTTATTCGCCGGAACCGGTCTACCTGGAGCAGCTGACCGACTGCCTGGAGGTCAGCCGCAACACCGTGTTCACCGACCTGAAGGAGGTGACGCGCACCCTGAAGCAGTACAGCCTGCGCCTGGAGTACCAGCCCAAAACCGGCTACTACCTCTCCGGCGACCAGGTGCGCATCCGGGCGCTGTTCTGCCTGTACTTCAATGAACTGCGCTCCCTGTTCACCAGCGGGGCGGTGAAATTCTTTCAGATGGAGCAAATTCAGGGCTATCTGGAGACATTGGAACAGATTCAGGCGGAACTGGGCATCGATTATGTGGAGGGCGTGCTGCTGTCCCTGGCCGCGCTGGTGCCCCTGTCTTACCGGGACGGGCCGGAGCTGGTCATCACCGGCCTGAAAGAGGCGGAGATTCGGAAAACCAGAGAGTTTGCGCTGATCGGGAAGTATTTCCCCGACCTGCCCGAAAGCGAGCAGTTGTACCTGACCCTGCACCTGCTGGCGCTGCTGGGTCTGCTGCTCCAGAAGAAGGACACCCAGTCCTGCATCAAGGGCACCATTAAAACCATCCTCGGCTTCATCATCCTGAACGCCGGTTCCAATGTGGTCCAGGAGGCCATCATCCCCTTCGGCGACCTGTTCCAAATCGCCTTTGGCGTGGAGGGCGTCGTCCCCAACAACGAGGCCATCACCTCTCTGGGCCTGTCCGAGTTTGCAGTCCAGACCGCCTCCATCTTCGCGCTGGGCATGGTGTGCAACATCCTCCTGGCCCGGTTCTCCCGGTTGAAGTACATCTTCCTGACCGGCCACCACGCCCTCTATATGTCCTGCCTGATTGCCATTCTGATGTCCATCGCCGGCATGAGCGGCGTACAGCTCATCGTCACCGGTGCGCTGCTGCTGGGCCTGGTCATGGCGGTGTTCCCCGCGCTGATGCAACCCACCATCCGCAAGGTCACTGGCGACGACTCTCTGGCCCTGGGACACTTCGGCAGCGGCTGCTACTGGCTCAGCGCCCAAATCGGCAAGCTTTTTGGCCGGGACGAAAACACCACCACCACGGAGGACATCAAATTCCCTCAGTTCCTGTCCTTCCTGCGTGAAAACACCATCTCCATTGCCATTGCCATGTTCATCTGCTATGTGCCCGTCTCTCTGATCGCCACAATGCAGGACGCCGCGGCTGCTGCGGAAATCTTCGAGGATCAGAACTGGTTCCTGTACTCCCTCATCATGTCCATCACCTTCTCCGCCGGTATTTACATCGTTCTGGCCGGTGTCCGTATGCTCATCAACGAGATCGTCCCCGCCTTCAAGGGCATCTCTGAAAAGCTGGTCCCCAACGCCAAGCCCGCTCTGGACTGCCCCATCGTGTTCCCCTTCGCCCCCAACGCTGTTCTGATTGGCTTCTTCTGCTCTTTCCTCGGCGGCATCCTGGGCATGATCGTCCTGGCCCTGATGGGCAACGCCGGTCTCGCCGTGGCCATCATCCTCCCCGGCGCGGTGCTGCACTTCTTCTGCGGCGCGACGGCTGGCGTCTGCGGCAACGCCACCGGCGGACTGAAAGGCTGCGTGGTCGGCTCTTTCGTTCACGGCGTGGTGGCTACCTTCCTGGCCGCTGGCCTGTACCCGGTGCTGGGGCAGATGGGCTTTGCCAACACCACCTTCTCCGACACTGACTTCACCCTCGTAGGTATCCTCTTCGGCAACCTGATAAAAGTCGTCAACGCCAACACTCTGTCCATCATCGTCGTCGTGCTGTTCCTGCTGCCGGTGCTTTACAACTACACCATCGGCAGAAAAGCCCACGCCAAAGCCGCCGACTAAAAACGGCTCATCCATCTGTCGCTCATTCCGCTTATCATCCTGCGGAAATCAATCCAATTTGTATTATAAAGGAGAATATTACTATGAGTATCAGCAAAATCATGTGCTTCTGCGGTTCCGGTCTCGGCACTTCCTTCGTCATGGAGATGAACGCCAAAAAGGTGCTGACCTCTCTGGGCGTCACCGGCGTGGAAGTGATCCACTCCACCATCGACGATGTGATGCCCGGCGCCGCTGACCTGTACATTTGCAGCGCCGACCTGGTCCCCAACGCGGAGAAAGCCGGCCCCGCTGTTGGCTTGGTCAACATGATGTCGGTGAAGGAGCTGACGGAAAAGCTGGCTCCGTATTTCGGGAAGTAAATCAAATCAACCAGTCGCCAACGGAAAAGGGGCCGGGAGAGCAGGAAAAGCTCTCCCGGCCCTCAGCCTGTCGAAAAACGACAGGCTCTCGACCAAAATCACGAATTTGGATTGAACATGCGGCCCCGGCAGCACACATCGTCGCCGCAAGCTCCATATCGCTGGTCGTTCATTCCGGCTGCGGCTCCTCTCCCGGCCAAACCCGCCAAACCCGCTTCGCGGGGCTTTGGCCGGGTCCCCATATGCGCACTTTTGGGGCCTCCGACCTCAAGCGGCACTTCCGAAGCTGCGCTTCGCTCCCTGTTTCACATCGTTGGGGCATGCAAACATCCTGTTTGTATTTATGCACCGAAGTTGGGGACGATATAGAAGGAAAAACGCATATCCTCCTCCCCACTGACCCGATAGAGTTCCTCCACGTCGCTTCGCCAGCTGTCGATGCCGCCCACGCCCCGCAGCGCGCCCAAAATACGGATGACGGTGCGGCTGCTCTCCGGCAGCTCCTCCTGATGCGCTGCGGCGGCCAGTTGGTGCTGGGTGTAGGGGAGGACCGAGCAGTGGAAGGGCCGTTCCTCACACAGGAAGGTCAATGCTCCCGCCCGCAGGCGGTAAGTGTCCTTGTGGTTGCCGCACTCCTGGGGAACCAGATAGGGGGTCACGGCAACCGCCGCCTCATGGGAGCCAAACTGTGCGCCCTTGTAGCGGTCCGGGTAAGTCTCCCCGGAAAGGCCGTCCCAGCGGTAGCTGTCCAGCCGCTGGGCGGAGAGAAGCTCCAGGCCAAAGGCAGGCAGCTCTGGCAGCCCCTTTGCCCCCTGATAGTCTAAGCTCACCTTGATTTTGCCCAGGGCGTTGACCCGCCAGGTCACAGTGACGAGGGCCTGCGGCGTGGTGGCCGTGGGCCAGGTGTGACGAATCTCCACCTCCCGGATGTCCTCTCTGGCGGGGCGGCGCTGGGCGAAGTCCAGAGGGTCCAGCGTCTCGGTGAAGCCGTCGCCAAACTCCTGCACCTGACACGCCGTCGCCACGCTGTACCGGTCAGCGCCCATCCAGGCGGCGCTCCTGGCGGGGAAGTTACAGCCCAGGTCGTTTTCCGTGGGCGCGTGCCAGAAGGTGGGGCGGGGTGCGCGGTAAAGCTGCTCTTTCCCATCGACCATCAGAGACACCGGGCCGCCCTTGTCGAAGGAAAATACATAGTGGAACCCCGCCCCATAGAGGCCCAGGTTGTAGTCGGTGTGGATGACCTTCAAACAGGGGCCGGAAGCGGTCGTGTCGGAGAACTGTTCCAGTTCCCGCAGGGCGCTGCTGCGGCAGTCCTGTCGGCGCTGGGCGTTGGCATGGTCGAAGGCGGCCCGTTCCTCACGGCTTAAATACCAGTACCGCACCTCCTCCATGGCCGGTTTTTCGGTCCGGTCCGCAAAGAGCAGGCCGTTGGCGCAAAAGGCGTAGTCGCTGGGCCGATCTCCGAAGTCGCCGCCGTAGAGCAGCCGCTCCGACTGGCCGTCTTTGCTCCAATAGAGGGCCTGGTCGATGAAATCCCACAAGAACCCGCCCTGGAAGGAGGGAAATTCCTCCCGCAGCTTCATGTAAGATTCCAAGCCACCCACCGAGTTGCCCATACTGTGCATATACTCGCACAGGCACATGGGCTTGGGCGGATCGTGTTCCAGATACGCCCGCACGTCTGCGGGGGTGGGGTACATCCGGCTCTCGATGTCGGTAATGAAATCATAGCTGCGGTCATAGAACACGCCCTCGTAATGCACCAGCCGGGTGGGGTCAACGGCGTGGAAGTAGTCGCACATCTGCTGAATGACTGTCCCCACATGGGACTCGTTCCCGGCGGACCACCACAAAATCGAGGGGTGGTTCTTGTCCCGCTGGTACATGGACTTGGCCCGGTCCAGGCAGCAGGGCAGCCATGCGGGGTCAGAGCCGGGGATATTCCAGGAGGTCTCGGTGATGCCTAGCTTCATGCAGGTGCCGTGGCTTTCCAGATTCGTCTCGTCCATGACGCAGATGCCCACCCGGTCGCAAAGGGCATACCACAGGCTCTGGTTGGGGTAGTGGGAGGTGCGAACGGCGTTGATGCCGTTGCGCCCCATGATTTGGATGTCTTTCTCCATCTCTGCCGGAGAAATGGCCCGCCCGGTGCGGGGGTGCCACTCGTGGCGGTCCACGCCGTTGACCAGCAGCCGCTTCCCGTTCAGTAGCATGACGTTGTTCTGTATCTCGAACCGGCGGAACCCCACGTCCCAGGGGACCACCTCCAACACCCGGCCCTCGTTGTCCAGCACCTGGAGCAGCAGCCGGTAGAGGTTGGGCCGTCCCACGTCCCAGGGCGTGATTTGCTCCAGCGATATCGGGCTGCTGGTGCAGGCGTCGGCGGGAAGCGCACCGGCGGCAAGCACCTGTTCTCCATCCAGCAGCTGCCAGGAGAGGATCGCCGCCCGACTGCCGGAGACCTCCGCCCCAAAGGAGAGCGTACCGGTCCCCGTCTCCGGGTCGTAATCGGCCCGGACGGTCAGGTCCTCCACATGGCCCTGGGGTTTGGCGTAGAGAAACACCTCCCGAAACAGGCCGGAGAACCGGAAAAAGTCCTGATCCTCGATCCAGGCGGCGGAGCTGCGCTTGTATAGCTCCACGCACAGGCGGTTTCCCCTGGGGCGGACGGCATCGGTGATGTCGAAGTCCGATGGGGTGAAGGAGTCCTCTCCGTAGCCAATGAACTGGCCGTTGAGCCAGACGTAGATGGCCTGCTCTGCCCCCTGGAAGGAGATACACACCCGCTTCCCCAGCAGCGGCGCATCCAGGTCGAACTCCTTCACATAGCTGGCCACCGGGTCGTGTTCCCAGTCCACCTGGGGCGGGCGCAGGAAGGCGTGGCCGTCCCAGGGGTAGGCGGTGTTGGTGTACTGAATTTGCCCGTATCCGTTCAGCTCCAGGTGGGAGGGGACGGGGATGGGCCGGAAGGCAGAGATGTCGTACCCCTCCTGCCAGAAGTCGGCGGGGCGCAGGGCCGGATTTTCACTCCAAGCCACCTGCCACTGGCCATTCAGGGACTGTTTCAGGGTCTGGACCCCGGCCTCGTAAGAGGCCGTGTCCAGATAAAAGGGGTGGTCGGAGTGGGCGTCCAGGCGGTTCACCTGGAACACGGTGGGGTCCTCCAGCCAGGAGAGGCTGGGCGTTGAGATTTTTTGCGCCATATCAGCCCTCCTGCTTCTCGCCGTGGGCCTCGTCCCAAGCTTGGTTGGCCTGTTCCACCTTCAGGAAGTACAGCAGCACCGTGATGAGGATATTCAGGATGAAGGGGAACACCAGGTACATGAAGTTCAGCATATTGATGCAGGACTGAGGCTGCTGCGCGGCGTTCTGGACGTATCCACCGGCAGCCAGCAGCCAGCCGCCCAGAGCGGTGCCTACGCCGCCGCCGATTTTGGTGCCCAGAGAGGTGCAGGAGTACATGGTGCCGTCGATGTGCTTGCCGGTGGTGCGCCAGGTGTACTCCGAGCAGGTGGCGATCAGGGCGTTCAGGTCGCCCTGGAGGGGGCTGGTGCCGATGTAGGCCAGGGCAGTGAACACCAGCATCAGCGGGACGTTTTTCATCAGGCCCGCCACGATGACCAGCGCCCGGAACACCGTGGACAGGGCGTAGCCGGTGAGGTTGACCTTGTAAATGCCTTTGGCCTTTTTCACGATGGAGGGGGTCAGCAGCAGGCCCACGATGATGGGGGCGTTCATGGCAATGGAGAACCGGCCCAACAGGTTGGCGTCCCCCAGCACGTAAGTCATGAAGTAGATACCCATAGCGGTCAGGGCGGAGGACACCTGGCAGCAGATGTACACGCCGCAGATGATGAGGTAGAACCGGTTGGACAGCAGCAGCTTGGCGGATTCCAGCAGGGAGATCTGTTCCGCCGGGGCGCTGTCCTCCGCTTCGCCCTCCAGAGCAAGCTCCTCAGGGGGCAGCTCCTTGACGGAAAAGACGGAGAAGGTGTTGACCAGCAGACCCACGATGGCGTAGATGATGGCCACGGTGCGCCAGCCAGCGGCCCCGCCGCCGAAGTAGCTGACCAGACCCACGGTGATGGATTGGATCAGCATACTGGTGCTGAACGCGAAGATGAAGCGGATGGAGCCCATCTGGACCCGCTCATGGCCGTTTTTGGTGATGAGGGCGGTAAGGGCAGAGTAGGCAATGTTGTTGGCGGTGTAGAACACGGCGTTGAGCAAGCTGTAGGTGATGAAAAAGTAGGCGTACTGGGCGGTTGCCTGGAAGGAGGATGGGACGGAGTAGATGGCTACCAGCAGGAACGCGCAGCCCACATAGGCGTAGAGCATCCAGGGCCGGGCCTTGCCCATCTTGGAGTGGGTACGGTCGATGAGGGAGCCGAAGAACACGTCGGTGACGCCGTCAAAAATCTTGGACAGCATCATCAGCGTACCGATAATACCGGAGTTCAGCCCCACCGTGTCGGTCAGGTAGATCATGACGAAGGCGGAGAGGAAGGCGTAGACGACGTTGCCTGCCACGTCGCCGGAGCCGTAGCCGATTTTATTAAACCAGCTCAGATAACGCTTTTCGTTCATAATTGATTTCTCCTTTGAAAAATTTTCTCGCAAAATGATTTTTTTGACGCGCCAAATCATCATTTGTTGTGGTATAATTATAGATAATTTGAGACATTTTGCACATGGCCGAACTATACCGAAGCATGGACAAAACAGTATATACAAAACAAATGAAAAATGGACAAAAGAATACAATAATTTTGCGAGAAGGAGCGGAGCAACTATGTATATCAACGTCGCGTACCTGGAAGGGATGATGGAGCGCTACCTGACCCCGGTGGACCTGGAGGACCGGAGCGTTCCGCTGCGCGTCCTCTGCTGCGGGTTCTACCGGGTCACGGACGCGGACCCGGTCATCGACACGCCTCGCCCCAACGGGCGCAAGGATTACCAATTACTCTATTTCCACGCCGGACAGGGGCGGTTCTCCTTCCGGGCAGAGGAGGACGGCGGCCAATGTACCAACCTGGTCACGGCGGGACAGGTGGTGCTGTTCCGTCCCCACGACCGACAGGTCTACGAATATTATCCCTCAGACCACACGGAGGTGTATTGGGTCCACTTCACCGGCAGCCAGGTGGAGGAGATGTTAGAGCAGTTTGGCTTTGCTGGCAAGGAACAAATTTACTGGGGCGGCGTGACGCTGGAATATCAGAATCTGTTCCGAAAGATGATAAAAGAGTTGCAGCTCTGCCGAAAGGGATACGAGGCCATGCTCACCCACCAGCTCCAGGCGCTGCTGATTTTACTCAGCCGGAACCGGCATAACCCATACGTCACCGGCACCCAGGCGGAGCAGATGGTCAACGACGCCCAGCTCTACTTTGACGAAAACTATGCCAAAGCGCTGAGCATCAACGACTACGCGGCCTCCGTTTATGTCAGCTCCTGCTGGCTCATTCGGAGCTTCCGGCAGTATGTGGGGGTGACGCCGCTGCAATACATCATCAACGTCCGCATGAGCAACGCACGGGAGCTGCTGCTGAACCCAGCCCTGTCCATCTCTGATGTGGCCAGCTCCGTGGGATATGACGACCCGTTTTATTTCAGCCGACTGTTCAAAAAGTGCGTAGGCGTGTCGCCCAGGGAGTATCGACACGCCTACAACGAGAAACAGTAGGGAAGCTGACAATGGGCATGCTGCCGTCTCAAATGCAAGCCTTTTCTGGTAGATTCCAGCGCAATGTCACAGAAAAACCTCGTATTTTTCAAAACGGTGTGTCTACTAAAATTGCACCATCGGGCAGGTCGATCTCCTTTAGTCCCACCTCTACCTCACTGACGAAGTAGTGGGTGGCCGACTGGGAGAAAGTCCACTTCTTGATCACGCTTTTCAGCTCTGCCTTCGAGTTACATTCAATACCCTGGAAGAAATTCTGCACAAAGGAACAAGACCCCGATTCAATAAACGCATTTACTACAAATAGATTTGGGAGGGTGGCGGCACATGAAAGCCGACACCCTCCCAAAATGTATTGTATAGAATCAAGGTTTCTGTTTATTCACTCACAGCTTCGCATCTTCTCGCTTCCAGGGCTTCGGTCATTTCCCCACGGATACCGTCCAGCTTATAGAAATAGGTGAGAGCCGCAATCGCCGCGCACAGCACGATGGGGATCCAGATAAAGCAGATTTCGATATAAGAAAGGGCTTTCTCCGTCTGTACGGCGTTGGCCACATAGCCGCCGCTCTTCAAAAAGGCGCCGATGACGAAGCTGGTCAGACCCATGCCGCCTTTTACAAAGAACCCCTGGAAGGCGGCGATCAGCCCGGACACGCTGGCGTTCTTTTTGTACTCCGAATAGTCGATGACATCCGGCTGCATGGCAAAGGTGATGCCGAAAATGCCGTAGATACCCAGACCGGTGATGACCAGCCCCAGGAGCAGGCACGCAGCGGAATTTTTCCCGGCGAAGATGACGATGTCGCCCGCGATGTACAGCGCCACGCTGAAGAACATCAGGTTTCGCTTGCTGAAATGCTTTTCCAATTCCGGCAGCAGCAGGAGCATCGGCAGACCGGAGAGGATACCCAGCAGACCGACCAGGGACAGCCAGCCTTCTCTGCCCAGATTGTACTTAAAGTAATAGATAACGGTGGTGCTTCTCACCACATAGAGGGAGAAATAGAACAGGTTCAGCAGAAACAAAATCCATGCCTGACCGGTCAGCCCCTTGAAGTCCTCTCGCAGCGAGGAGTGCTTCTGGTTGATGGTGGGAGGAACCATTTCCTCTGTGCTGGCGAAGGTCACAAAGAAAATCAGCATAGCCGCAATGCCGTAGATCGTCATGGTGATGAGATAGCCCCGCGCTTCGTTTCCCTGGCCGAAGAACTTGACCAGCGGAGAAGTGATCGACATCACGACTGCCGTGCCCAGCATGGCGCACACCATTCGGGTGGACACCAGGATGTCCCGCTCGTGTACGTCGGAGGTCAGCCGGGGAACGATGGTGTTGAGGGGGATATTGACCACGGTGTACGCCGTACACAGCAGACAGTAGGTCACATAGGCCCAAATCAGCTTTCCGGTGCTTCCGAAGTCGGGAATGAGGAAAGTCAGCACCGTGAACACCGCGAAGGGCACCGCGCCGACCACAAAGTATGGCCTGCCCTGTCCCCATTTCGTGTGGGTCCGGTCCACGATCAGGCCCATACCCGTATCGGTGAAGGCGTCGATAAACTTCGTCACCAGCATCATCGTGCCAGCCGCCGCAGCCGAGATGCCAAACACATCCGTATAGAAAACCATCAGATAGGACGCCATAGTGCTGAACACCAGGTTGCAGCCCAAATCGCCGATGCCGTATCCGATTCGTTTGCCCCATTTTTTCAACATGATATTTTCCTCCTTTGTCACCAGTCCATGGCGGAAATGGCGCTTTTTTCAACTTCCAGTCCTTTTTTGTAACGCTCCATAAAGGTCTCGAACCCGGCTGCGTCAGCCTCATCGGGGGCGACGCTCTCGCCGGAAAGGTTTTTGAAAATTTTGTTTTCCAGGTAATCCTCCAGTTTTTCGCCTGGTTCCTGCCACCGCAGATAGGCTGCCAGAAGCGCGATGCCCCACGCGCCGCCTTCGCTGGCGGTGTCCATCACCGTGACCGGCGCGTTCACCGACGCAGCCAGATACCGCTGCCCGATTCCCTTCGTCTTGAAGAAGCCGCCGTGCCCGGTGATGCGGTCCACCTTGACCAGTTCGTCCTTCATGAGGATATCCAGCCCCATCTTGACCGCACCCAGAGACGTGTACAAATGGGCTTTCATGAAGTTCGCCAGGTCAAATTTGCTCTCCGCGGTCCGCAGGAAAATGGGCCGTCCCTCGTTGAGCATGGTGATGTTTTCGCCGGAATAATACCCGTAGGCCAGCAGCCCGCCGCAGTCGGCGTCCCCCTCCAGCGACTTGGTGTACAGCTTTTGGAACAGCTCACCCTGGCTGACATTGAGACCCATCAGTTCGGCAAACTCTCCGAACAGGCCCACCCAGGCGTTCAAGTCGGAGGTGCCGTTGTTGGCGTGGGACATGGCGCAGGGGAAGCCGGTGGGGGTTGTCACCATATCGATTTCCCGGTAAAGGCGGCTGAGCTGTTTTTCCAGCACAATCATGGCAAAGGTGCTGGTCCCTGCGGACACATTTCCCGTGCGGGGCGCGACGGAATTGGTGGCCGCCATGCCGGTCCCGGCGTCCCCTTCCGGCGGACAGAGGGGGATCCCCGCGGTCAGCTGGCCCGTTTCATCCAGGAACGCCGCCCCTTCCGCGGTCAGGTATCCCGCTGTTTCGCCCGCAACCAGCACCTTGGGGAAGATGTCCCGGAGCTTCCAAGAGAACCCATACGGCTGAATCAGGGCGTTAAACTTTTCCTCCATGCCCCGGTCGTAATCCTTCGTGTTGGAATCAATGGGGAACATCCCCGCCGCGTCGCCGATGCCGATGTACCGCTTGCCCGTCAGCAACAGGTGGATGTAGCCGCTCAGCGTGGTGACATAGTCCAAATCCTTCACATGAGCTTCCCCGTCCAGGATGCGCTGATAGAGATGAGCCACGGTCCAGCGCAGGGGGATGTTGAAGTTGAACAGCTCTGTCAGTTCGTCCGCCGCCTGCTGGGTGTTGGTGTTCCGCCAGGTCTGGAAGGGCGCGATTTGCTTGAGGTCTTTGTCCAGCGCCATGTAGCCGTGCATCATGGCGCTGATACCGATGGAGCCGATGGTGGTCAGGGTGATTCCATACTCCCGCTCCACCGCCTCCCGCAGGGAGCGGTAGCACCCGCGGAGACCTGCATGTATCTCCTCAATGCTATAGGTCCACACGTTGTCGATGAAGGAATTTTCCCAGTCGTAAATGCCCACCGCCAGCACGTTCCCGCTGGAATCGCTCAGCACGCCCTTGATGCGCGTGGACCCCAGCTCGATGCCAAGGGCGGTCTCGCCGTTTTGAATCGCTTCTTTTCTGTTCATGGTTTGCTTTTCTCCTTCCCATCGGCCTGCCGCACCCGGCGGGCCGATTTGTCATGTCCGAAAGGGTCTGCGGGACGCTGGCTTAGAAGCAGGTGAACGCGCCGTCGATGACGAAATCAGAACCTGTGGTAAAGGTGCTGGTATCCCCGGCCAGGTACACGCAGATGGATTCCAGCTCCTCCGGCTTGCCCATTCTGCCCAGCGGGGCCATGGCGTTCCACTTCTCGATGAGGGGGATCAGCGTGGGGGAGTTCAGCGTCAGTTCGGTGCCGATATAGCCGGGGCTGATGCTGTTGACCCGCACGCCCCGCTTGGCCCATTCGATGGCCAGCGACTTGGTCAGCTGAATGACGCCTGCCTTAGACGCATTGTAGGCGCACTGGGGCTGGGGGACGTTGACGATGTGGGCCGACATGGAGGCGGTGTTGATGATGGAGCCGCCGCCGTGGGCCAGCATGTATTTCCCTGCCGCAATGTCGGTGAGGAAAATGCCGTTGAGGTTGATGTTGATGACCTTCAGCCACTGGTCATAGGTCATCTCCTCCGCCGGAGCGTTGATGCAGATACCGGCGTTGTTGTGGCAGAAGTCCAGGCCGCCCAGCTCCTGCACGACCTGCTCCACCATGCTGTCCACCTGCGCCTTGTCGGTGCAGTCGGTCTTGATGGCGATGACCTTGCGGCCGGTCAGCGCCGCCAGCTCCCTGGCGGTCTTTTCCGCCTCCGCGATGTCCACGTCCACGATGGCCACGTCCGCGCCCGCCTCGGCGAACGCCGTAGCGGTACACTTGCCGATGCCCCGCGCAGCGCCAGTGACAAAGCCCTTTTTCCCGTCCAACCGCATTTTCTCGATGATACCCATGATTTGTACACTCCTTATTTTGTATTTCCAATTAAGAAAATCATTTTGTAAGTTCATTTTCCTAATTGCATTTACATAATAAGCCCTGAAATCCAATTCGTCAACCCGTAATAATAGCTAAAGTTGAAGTGAAATTTTTGTGCAGGTTTCACAATTCGCTTTTTCGCCGCGTCATGGTATAATTCAATTTACAAAATGGGTTTACAATCGGAAGGGGAACCACGTCATGGCAAACAGCATCACCCCAAACCAAATCAAGCAGAACAACCGAAACCTGATCTATCAATATATCTACACCAATCAAACGGTCTCCCAACAGGACATCTGCTCCGCGCTGCATTTGAGCCGCCCCACCGTTACCGGTAAGCTGGCGGAGCTGGAGCAGGAGGGGCTGATTGCCCGGTGCGGACAAATCGACAGCGAGTATGTGGGGCGCAAGGCCACCGCCTATGGCATTGTCCCCAACTACCGGGTCAGCGTGGGGGTGGAAATTCGGAGGCGAGAGGTCAAAATCATCGCCATTGATTTGTACGGCAGCAAAATCAAACGGCTGGCCTGTCCCATCGCCTACACGAACAGCGACGCCTATTTTCAGGAGGTGTGCGGTGAAATCCTCTCTTTCATTGGCTCGCTCCAACTGAAATCGGAACAAATTCTCGGCGTTGGAGTGGCGTTTCAGGGGCTTGTCGCCCCCGACCATAATACGGTGATTTATGGAAAAATCCTGAACTGTACCGGCCTGTCCACCCAAGCGTTCACCAAATATCTCCCCTATCCCTGCGCGTTCTTTCACGACGCGGACAGCGCCGCCGTGTCGGAGCTGTGGGTCTCCCCGGAGCTGAAAGACGGGGTTTATCTGTCCATCAGCAGGCACCTGGGGGCCGCCATCGTCCGGGACGGCAAAATATTGTCCGGCAAGCACGGCCATAACGCCACCATCGAACACATCCAGATGAAACCGGACGGCGCGGCCTGCTACTGCGGAAAGCGGGGCTGCATGGAGACCCTCTGTTCCCTCAAGGCGCTGCTCCATCCAGAGGAAACGCTGGAAGCCTTTTTCGGGCAGCTCCGCTCCGGCGACCCTGCCTGTCGCCAGCGCTGGGACGTGTTTTTGACAGATTTGGCCGCTTCCATTAACATGCTCCACCTGGTTCACGATACCGACTTTATCCTGGGCGGGTATCTGGCTCCTTATCTGCGGCAGGACGATTTGGCGGCGCTTCACGAAAAAATCAAAGCGCTGACGCCTTTTCCCGAACCGGAGGATTTTATTTCCATCAGCAAAATGCCAAAGCACAACATCACCATCGGGGCCGCGCTCCCCTATGTTCAGGAGTTTCTAGCCCAGAACACCCGTTCTTAGCCAAATATTAGCGGTTTTAACGCCGTTTTTATGGAACATCGGACCGTGTAATAACTTATCAGATAAAAAATGCCCCGACACGGCAGCCACAACTTCTGTGGTGCTGTGTCGGGGTCAGTGGGAAGGCCAGAGAGCGGAGCTTGTTTCTCCTGCTCTCTGGTTTTTTGATAGAGATTCGACAAGCAATCATGGGCTGGACGCAACCAACGCTTTCCTCCATGGGGCACTCCCGCAGGATGTTCAACAGGCATTGCTCCGCCTGCCGCAGACGGGGCAGCGCCGCGCCGTAATATTCTTCTTCGGTCATGGCGTTTGTCTCATTGCTTTCGCTGGCCCAGACCATAACAGAGCACGCCGCTCAGCAGGAAAATCCCGCCCGCGACCCAGTAGACCGCGCTCAGCCGGTTGGTGGTGCCGTAAATCTCCAGCGCCCCGCGGAAGAGGCAGCCCACGGTGAAGGCAGCGATGCCGGAGTGATACAAATTCCGGGCCAGCCGTCCCGGAACCCGCCATTCGGAACCGGCCAGGACGAAAAAGGGCAGCACGCCTCCTGCCAGTGGGACCGCAAAGGCATAAATCATATAGTAAGAGAATACCCCGTGGCTGAACCGCTCGTAGACCGCCCCAAACAGCGCGCAGAACAGGGACACAAAGAGATAGACAAAGCCCGTCCGCCCCATCTGCTCATGAGGGGCCTCAATACCCAATATATACAATGTCGCTCACACTTCTTTCTTTGATGTGCCGCCCGCTGGTGGTGGGCTGGTTGATGACCTGGCCGTTGAAATACAGGGTGGAGGAGCCGCCGCCGTCCAGATTATAGGCAGTGGAGCCCCCCAGCTCTGACAGAAACGCCGCCAGTTCGGAGAGGGTCAGCCCCGCGCTCTCCTCCGTGCGCCCGTCGGAGACCACAAATACATAGTGCGGGCTGTCGATGATGCCGATGGCCGTCCTGGGATTGCTGGCCTTGGCCTTGCCCACCTCCTCGTCCTGGGTGACGGAAACCGTCCCCTCCGTCACCAGCGCCGGACCAAAGGAGAGCACCTGGACCGCGCCGGCTTCCAGCAGCGGCTCCGCTGTCACCTCGTCCTCAGAGATAATGCCAAAGGAACCGTTCGCGTAGATGACCAAGTCCTCCTGGCCGCTGGACGCAGTGGAGCGGTAAAGGGCGCCGTTGCGGATCACATATCCGCTCTCCTGCGCGCCATAATAGTCCCCGTTGATGGCCAGAATCGCCCCCACGCTCTCAGCAATCTCTGAGGTTTTTGCGGTGACGTTCCGGCCATAGGCGTTTTCGGCCAGAGCCGTCTGCGAATACTCCGCGGAGGAGAGGACGATGTCCGCCACATAAATGGCAGTCTCGTATTCCCGGTATTCCGTCAGGGTGATGGTGATATTCTCGTCGCTGTAGGAGGTTTCGGTGATGATCGTCTCCGTCTCCTCCTGCGCCTCGTCCTCAATTTCCTCTGTTTCCTCTTCTGTCTGGGCAGACTGGGCGCTGCTTTCCGCCTCAGCTGCCACGGCGTAGACCCGTGTGATAACGAAAGTATCCAGAGCCAGGTAGACGGTAAAAGCGGTCAGCAACACGCTGTAAAGCACCGACCAACTGAGCAGAAAGAACAGCAGCTCGGTGCAGAGCTTGGCGGCGTACCGGTTCATCCCCAGTCCGCCGGTCAGGAGGTGCAGCGTCCAGGTGTTGCCCGTCAGCACCACCACCGCCAGCAGGAAATATTGTCCGGCGGACCTGACGGCGCTTCTGTCGCTTTGAAACACCAGGTTCCGGTTCAGGGTGTAATTGACGCTGGCGCTGACCACCCGCGCCCCCCACGTTGGAGGCGGTCAGGCTGGCCCCGCCGCCCTCTACGCGGAGACCCATTTGGCGGAAAAAATCACCCTGGAGGGGGCGGCACAAAGCCTGCTGGTCAGTCAGAGCGCCCTCCAGCAAACCTTCCGGGACAAACTGGGGGTCAGCTTTTACCGCTTCGTCACCCAACGGCGGCTGATCGCGGCAAAAAACCTGATTTTGGAGGGACAACCTCTGACTTCCGTTGGGGAACAGGTGGGCTTTTCTGACTATTCGACCTTTTATCGGGCCTTCCAAAAGGAATACGGCGTTTCCCCCTCTCAGTTCCGCAAGAGGAACCGGCCCGCTAATGGATGACGGGGTTTGTTGATCGCAGCAGTCTGATGTTTGTCTAAAACAGGCGATTCATGAATTTGTTCCGTTTTGATATTCTCTGATTGATTCCTTTTTCTGCGGTTTCACTCACATTGTTTCGTAAATTCGTTCCTGTTTTCCCTATCTTCAACGCCAGTCTCAGAGGCAGCGCCATCCAGAACAATGTCTCCTAGCGAGGGGACTGCAACGTCCCCTGTTCCTTCTATTAGCAAACAACACGCCGCTACCCTGCGCGCAGGATAGCGGCATTGTTTTACCCGTCAGACAGATGATGGTACAGGTTGCTTGCTAATTTCTATATTCTTTGCGCTGCTACCGGCGGAAGAATACGTTGTCGCCGCAGGAATTGTGCACAGAAGTTTTATCAATCCCATGATATTGTTTCTAAATGTAAATCATCCCCCTCTATCATTTTCTTGTAGCTGCCAAAAACAAATTCCTTTTTAATTTCCCGAATATATTCCTTGTCACTGATTAGTCGTTGAACCATCACCAGCAGTCCACCCATGTCCAGCTGCTTTATGGTAGCTTTATTTCCAACTGCCATGTTCCCTCCAACCCAGAGGGCATTGCTGGAGGTGGCGATGACGTTAGAATATGTAATTATTTTCCTGGTGCGGATGCTGTACACATCTTTTGATATTCCATCGGCGGGGTTATACATGAGCATATGGACGGTAGAAATGATGGTGTTAATAAGCTCCGCCAATTTCGCCGAAGCACCTACTTTCATCAAATCGCCATTGCTTACGTACTTGGTCAGCCGTTCAACATCCTTGTTGGAAAGGATGAGATTGGCCGCCGGGATCTGGATTCCGCAAGGCGTATACAAATCTGTGCCAATATGAATGATTTGCTTGATTAGCGATGCCACAAGCGCGCCCGGCTGTTCTTTCGTTCGCTCTATTACATTTTCCAGCATTACAATAGTTGACCCATATGTCGCAATCCGCGGGTCCTTATAATCTGATGTATAAACGACATGATTGGTCGTCAGCACCGGAATACCAATCCCTTTTACCGCAATCGGTGTTTTCACACAGGTAATGGTATTGGTCATGATGTTGCCCGTTCCAAAAATCAGGCCCAAAACAGGATCATGCCCCAACGTAGAGTAGCGGTGGTTTGCACCCTTAAACAGATTCATCTTTTCTGTAGGGATATAGGATTCTATATCGAAATCCCACATTCTGTTTTTACCTTTTAAGTAGTCGATTTGTGCTTTTGTCAATGGAGTTGTCGCATCATAGGGAACGCCCAGTTTCGTAATAATATGCTCCATTGACGCATGGTATGGCACCTCCTCCTCTTCCGGATCGGCCCCAAACTGCTGCAATATTTTTTCTTGGAATTTATGTAGAGTGTCTTCCTTTTGGTTTCCCTGGCCGGCCTTTTCCGGTTTGGTCAGTTCATTCAGAATGACCCATCTAGCGACCTGCAACCCTGTAGCTACAAACAAAAACGGGATGTCCTTTCCATTCAGCCCTGTTTGATTTTCAAACTCACGGTCCAAATCGTCCAGTATTTCCCTTGTATTGTGGGCCACTGTTGCGACCCGGTTCGCCTCCTGTCGGCCTTCCTCCAAGCTGTTGATGGTATTATCCATGCGGCCCTGAATCTGGGATCTTCTTTTTCGGAACTCTTCGCTGCTCATGATTTCACCTCACATAAATATTTCAGCTCCGCAATCTGCATTTTGGTTGTAGAAATTTCATCCAACATTTCGCAAATGATGCCCATTAATTCCTGACACTCGGCGTTTCCCTCCGCTTTCAGCTTATTCAGCTTCTTTTTTAATTCATCAATCTTTGCTTCGTTCGTCTTCTTCATGTCCTGGTATTTGCGTTGTGCAGCTTGATCCATCTTTCTTGCTTGCGCCCTATACAACTGATTAAACAGTAAGGAGATAATGCCAGAGTATTTGTCACCGTGTAATATGAGCATTAGGATTATTAGAACTGGATCAATCTTGCCTAATGTGCCCGTGGTGGTTGTGTTAAAAGGTTCACCGTCAGGGATATCAGCCGTGTCGAGTGTTTCCTGCGTTTTGGAACTGGATTCAGATTCCTCCACTATGCTAGACAAATCGAGCGTTTTCCCAAGTACAGGAAGAAAAACGCTTCCATTCGCAACAATACCTTTAGAAGCTTCTTTAGTAACATCTTTTATTTGCTGGTTCACCCGTTGTTCAAGCTTTTCCTTTGTTTTCTCCAGTTCCTCCAGTTTTTCTTGCAGAGCATCTGCCTGAATGTCAAATGCCTCATCCTTGGCCTTGAACAGTTCAAGGGTTTGCTGGTATTCATCCTCAATTTCCTTGTATGTTTCCTCAAATTCCTGAGCTGCTTTTTCACAGCCTCTCTTTCCTCCTTCAATTTCGACATCACTACGGATTACAGCTAATTTGTTCGGGATTTCTTTTATTTGCAGATGTACATCCTCTTGGATTTCGCCTATCTTTTCTGACACAGTATTTCCAAGGTCATCAAAGAACATTTCTAAGTCAAATAGGAAACCCATCCTTTTATCCTCCTAAAATATAAAGTATTCTGATTATTCCTCCAGCGCAACATACTCCCCCTGGCTTCGCAGCCACATATCGCCCTCCTCTTCTGAAAATGTATCCTTTTTATACCTCTATCGTAACATATTCCCCCTGGCTTCGCAACCACATATCAATCCCCTTTCCAAACACCTCCGCCTGCACGGTATACACCCCGTTCTCTTCCTTCAAAATCTCCGCCGTGGGCAGCCTGTCCAGAACCGCCTCGATGGACGGCCCGGAGTAGGTAAACCGCACCGTGCGCAGGGTGCCGCCGTACATGAACTGCACCCGCTTGCGGAACTCGCCTTCCTCGAACCGGTCCCGGTAAGGGATGCGGAAGTGGTCCTTTGTGATTTGGAAGTCTCGAATACGGTCAATGCGGTAAATAGTAGAGAACAAATCGTCTGCGTGTTCAAAGTGACTTTCCCGGTCAATATCCTCAATAAACGCCGTCAGATAGAAGTAATACTCCGAGAACATGATGCCCACCGGCTGCACCCGGCGAGTGACCAGCGTCGGGTCTTTCATCCGCTCATACTGAATCTCCACCACAAGCTGGCTCTGAACAGCCTGGCCCAGCTCCCACATGGTCTCCAAAATAAGCTGGCCGTGGTGCGGCTCGATGTAGTGGAACTTCTCGTTGTTCAACAGCCGTTCCACCGTCCGCAGGTTCTCCTCTGGAACACAACAGGCGACCAACTTCTCCAGGATGGGCATCATCTCCTCTTTGCAGAGGGAGCGGCTCTCCAGGAGGAATTTGCACACGGCAAAAATCTCGCTGTTGGACATTCTCAATGGCGGACTGCCGCTAAGTCGGTAGCCCTTCTTTTCCCGGTCATAGACAATGCTCTCAGACTGCCCCTGTTCTGCCAGGAAACAGCGCAGAGACTCCATGTCCCGCTGAATACTCCGCTGGGTCACGCCGAACTCCAGAGCCAGTTCCGCCTTGCCCAATATCTCACCATTGCTCAGGCGGTGGTAGAACACCAGCAGACGGGAAGACTTTACGTCTGGGATGTAACTCATTCAATTTGCCCCTTTCCATGTGCCAAAAGGCATAAATCTATATCTAATAAATATAATATCCTATTTGTTCGCTCATGTCAATCGCTGACTGAAACGGGTAACATAGTTCTGTGAGGTGAGAACATGAAACCTGTTTACGCATCGGAATATTTGCAGTTGGGCTTGAAAATTGCCTACTACCGCAAGCTGCGGGGGCTGACCCAGGAACAGCTGGCGGAGAAAATTGACCGCACTCCCGCCTTTATCGGCCATGTGGAGGCTCCCAACATCGAAAAGGCCATTTCGCTGGACACCCTGTTTGACATCGCCACAGTGTTGGACGTTCCAGCCTATAAGTTCCTGATGTTCGACTGACTCCGGCAGCTTTCTTCGTATCCCTATCATACCATATTGGGGTGGACAGCTGATGTCACTTTGCAAAAATTCGTGAAAAAATTTTTGACGTGGCCTCCGTCAAAAGAGGTCACGTCCAATTACGATGACGTAAAAGCAAACCGATAAAACTGTGGGGAACACTTCACGATCTGTGAACGCTGTTTTTCAACCTGTTATGCCTGTCGCACTCGACAATCTAAATCGTATTACCTGGTCTTGGGCTATCTGCCCAGGACTATTTTTATTTGAAGGAAAATACACTATAAACGAAAGGCTCTAAACCGTCATGAATGCTTTACTTGATCTTGCGGGATAGCATCGCCTTAGAGCAGACTTCTGATACAGCTAAAACATTCTATAATTCCTTACATGTTTCACAGTTAAATGAGGTTCAATTTAGCTCAATGTTCTTCTCTGTGCATTTTTCTTTCGAGCCGCTAGCTACTAGCTGCCAAAAACGTGGCGGATTCAAATGAGCAGTCGTAACCTTCCATGTGCTGCTGCATTTTTGCAAAGAAAACGGCAGCTTCCTATTATAGGCCGCTGCCTTTCTCGATACCACTTTATTTTTACGATTGAGCGCCACGGACGCTATTCTTTCTCCCCAAGCTCCTTCAATATCCTGCTCGTCAGCACAAGGGCCAGGAAGAAGGCGAGCACGTCGGAAACCGGCTGTGCGATCTGCAGCCCGCGCAGACCGAATATGGATGGGAGGATAGCCAACACGGGAATCAGGAACAGACCTTGCCGCGCACAGGAAATGATGGACGCACGGAAGCCGTATCCGATGGATTGGGAGAACATATTGCACATGATATAGTAGCCCCAGAGCGGCATTGTGACCAGCTGCGCGCGCAGCGCGAAGGTACCGATTTCAATCACCCGCGCATCGTCCCTCCGGAACAGCTCAATAATGTGCCCGGAGAACAGCAGAGCTATCACGCACAGAAGGAGCAGCGTGACCGTCGCGACCTTTACGCAGAACCAGAACGCCCGCTTGACACGGTCGTATTTCTTTGCGCCAAAATTAAATGCGCAGACCGGCTGGAAGCCCTGGCCAAAGCCGATGACGACGGAATTGATGAACATCGTGAAACGCGAAACGATGGACATTGCCGCCACCGCTGCGTCACCGTACCCTCCAGCAATGGAGTTCAGCATCACGGACGAGATGCTTCCAATGCCCTGCCGCGCAAGGGAGGGCGCACCTGTATACAGGATCCTCCCATACATCCGTACAGTTGGACGGTAATTGCGAGGCGTGATCCGAATCGCATCCTTATGCGTATTGCACATAACCAGAAGAATGCAGAAGCTGACAAACTGGGAGAAGCCAGTTGCGACTCCGGTGCCCATTGTGCCCATCCCGGCGCCGAAAATGAGGATCGGGTCGAGAATCATGTTTAAAATGCCGCCGGTGGTGATGCCCACCATGGAATAGACAGCCAGCCCCTGGGCGCGCAGCAGATTGTTCATAATAAACGAACACATCATAAACGGCGCAGCCAGGAAAATGTAACGAGCATAGGCCACCGCATAGGGGGCAATCGTTTCCGTGGAACCAAGCAGCATGACGATGGATTCCATCTGCGTCATGCCCAGCACCGCAACTACACACCCAAGCCCAAAGCCGGTAAACCAGGCAACCGATGTATAATGCTTTGCCTCTTCCTCCTGGCCCTTCCCAAGCAACTGAGAAATCTGATTTCCCGCGCCCATGCCGATCATAAAGGCAAAAGCCTGTATCAGCGACATTGCCGAATAGATGATACCCACAGCGCCGGATGCGGATGTACCGAGCTGGCTGACAAAGAAGGTGTCCGCCATATTGTAGATAGCGGTGATCAGCATTGACAAAATGGTCGGTCCCGCAAGCGTCGGAATCACTTTTTCCACCGGATCGTTCAGCATACGCTCGTTGCGTGAGCGCGGTGGTTTTTCTTTCGCTTTTCGCATATCTGTTCCTCTTTGCAATTAGGAATATTGTATCATGTTACGCTTCCATAGCAATTAACTGTATCACACATTTATGAATTTTTCTACCATTTCAATAGGCGACACTTTGTGACCTTTTGCTATGACCACCTGGAAGCCGCCATACTTCCTTCGCCGTTGGCTAAGTAAAAGGGATAACCAGTTTTCATTTTAATTACTAACATAGAAGTAAGGTTCTATAATAAATGTTGGGGTCAGGTAAAGCACCTGGCCCCAAATTCATAAAAGGCTCTATAATAAATGTTGGGGTCAGGTAAAGCACCTGACCCCAAATTCATAAAAAAAGGTTGAGCATAGAGAAAAAATCCGTTACTATTATATGGTACCCCTACCGAATAGAAAGGAAGATTCTCTATGCCCAACAAAGATTATACTACAGCGATTCTCAATTTGGAAGATGTCAAAATCACGAATGTAGAAAATGAGATAGATACTATCCACATTTATCTGGAGCTGCCTCGCAAGGAGCACATCTGTCCCGCTTGCGGGACAGTGACCAACTGTGTCCACGATTATAGAGTACAAGTGATTAAAGACATTCCTCTGGGGCGAAACACATACCTGCACTTGAAGAAACGTCGTTATCGCTGCCCGGAATGTGGGAAACGCTTTGCGGAGAAAAATTCATTTCTCCCTCGTTACCAGCGTAAGACCAACCGCCTGACCGCCAGTGTGATCAATGCCTTCCGCAAGGCTCACTCGGCCACTGAGATAGCGGAACAATATAATATTTCTGTGTCCACGGCTTTGCGCATTTTTGACCTTGTTTCCTATCAGCCCAAAGAGCTGCCGGAGGTGCTTTCTATCGATGAATTTAAGGGAAATGCGGGAGGGCAGAAGTATCAAACGATTCTTACAGACCTGAAAAAGAAAAAGATACTGGACATTTTACCAAATCGTTATGAAGCTGATTTGATTTCGTATTTTAAGCAATTTCCGTCAAGAATGAGTGTAAAATACTTTGTTTGTGACATGAATCCGCACTTTCGGTCTGTGGCAAAGGCTTGCTTTCCAAAAGCAAAAATCGTTGCGGATAAATATCATGTGGTTCGGCAGGCTGTATGGGCAATGGAGCGAGTGCGCAAAGAGGAACAGAAAAAATTATCCAAACGGTTCCGCATTTATTTCAAACGTTCCCGCTATCTTTTGAATAAACCAAAGGAAACGCTGACCGAAGATGAAATGAACCGGTTAGCCCTGATGTTTGAGATCGCTCCGCGCCTGGCGGATGCCTATCGAGTCAAAAACGAATTTATCGCTGCCATGCGAGCTGGCTCTTCTCAGGAAGGACGGAAACTGCTCCTGTGCTGGCTTCAGAGTGTAAATGTTCTGGAGCTTCCGGAGTTTAATGCCTGTGTAACCGCCTGCTATAACTGGTTCCAGGAAATCCTGAACTCTTTTGACGTACCCTGGACAAACGGATTTACTGAGGGATGTAACAACAAAACCAAGGTACTGAAACGGGTCTGTTACGGCGTCAGAAAGTTTGATCGCTTTCGCAACAGAATCCTTCACCGTGCTCCGTAAATAGAGAAAGCCAGAGTTTCCCCTGGCTTCTGATATAGTCCCCTTAGAGTAGACACTCGAAAAAGCAAAAATTTCGAGGCTACACTAAGGGGGCTATTATTATGGCAAGAAGCAGTCGTAAGAACAAGAAATACAGTATTGAATTAAAGAAGGCTGCGGTAGAGGCATATCTGGCAGGAGAAGGAGGACTACGAACAATTTGTCAAAGGTATGAGATTTCGGATCATCATGTACTCCGAAACTGGATTGCGTGCTATAATGGTCAGAAAGAGAATAAGCAGCCCAGTGCTGCAAGAGGAGCGCTCTATATGACCAAGGGGAAGCAAACAACACAGCAGGAACGGGCAGAGATCGTAGCCTTCTGTCTGGAGCACGGGAAGGACTATTTGCAGACAGTTAAGCAATACGGTGTGTCCTACAACCAGATTTATTCCTGGGTGCGCAAGTATGAGGAGAAGGGAATAGACGGTCTGGCAGACGGCAAAGGGCGTACAAAGCCGGAAAGTGAGATGACTGACACCGAGAAGCTTCAGGCCCAGGTGCGGATGCTGGAGGCCCAACTCCGGGACAAGCAGATGGAGATTGATTTGTTAAAAAAAGTGAAGGAACTGGAAGGAGGTGTTTGGTGGGAGAAGTAAGACAGGAACCGTTGTATCTGGCAATTCAATATATACACGAAACAGAGAAGCATCCAGTGTCTAAATTGTGCGTTGCTCTTCACATTCCACGCTGTTCGTACTACAAATGGCTAAAACGGGAGAAAAACAGCAACGAGTTATTAAATGAACAGATAATTGAATGGATTAAGGAACTTTACATAGAGCAAAATGGGATTCTTGGCTACCGACAGATGACCATCGCTATTAACCGTATCCATCATACAGCGTTCAATAAGAAGCGGATTTACAGATTGATGCGCGCTTTGGGGCTGCGTTCTGTATGTCGGAAAAAGAGATACCGTTACACACCATCCACACCGGAAGTCACCGCTGAGAACATCCTGAACCGGGACTTCCATGCCGACAAGCCGAACGAAAAGTGGCTGACAGATGTAACAGAGTTCAAGTGGTATGAGGGACCGGTGATACATAAGCTATACCTTAGCGCCATTCTGGATTTGTATGATCGCCGGATTGTGGCATACAGAATCGGCCCCAGCAATAACAATGCGCTGGTATTTGATACCTTTGATGAAGCTGTCGGGCGGAATCCAGACGCACACCCTCTGTTCCATAGTGACCGCGGGTTTCAGTACACTAGTAAACTGTTCCGTGCAAAGCTGGAGAAAGCAGAGATGACGCAGAGTATGTCCAGAGTGGGAAGATGCATCGACAACGGTCCAATGGAAGGCTTCTGGGGAATCCTCAAATCTGAGATGTATTATCTCAGGAAGTTTACAGACGAGCAGGAATTGACGGATACCATTGAGAATTACATCCAATTCTACAACACAAAACGATACCAAAAGCGACTTATGTGCATGACACCTATGGAGTACCATGAAGAGTATCATGCAACCGCTGCATAAAAGATGGCCTCTGCCATGCGGCAAAGACCATCTCTAGCAAATCTTTTTTGTTTTTTTTACTGTCTACTTGACAGGGGCACTTCATTCACTATTTTTGCGGGTTATTTTTCTCTACCCCAACTCTTGACATAGAACCTAAAATCAGAGGTTCCTTTGCGCTTCTCGGCTATTTTTGCATCAAGTCCACTATACACCTTGTAGGGGCGGCTCTTACCGTCAAGCGGTACTTTCGCTTCGCTCCCTGCGGCCGCCCGGAGGTCAGATGGCGGTTTTTCGGGCGGCCACGGGTCGCCCCTACACACGGTGGGAAAGTTTTCCTTTTAGCGGCAATTCTTATGGGCCAGCTCCAGCACGGTAGACACCTCGATGCTCTGGACGGCCATTTGCTCAAACAAATCCTTATCCCCGCCGTCGATGGCCTCCCGGAAGGCGGCCAGCTCATAGCACAGCCGCCTGTCGTTGTCCTGGAGCTGGAAGGGCTGGGACCGCCCCGCCGTATCCAGCGAGCACTGGCCGAAGGTGTTCAGCGGGCCGTCCACCCGCAGGGTGGCGGCGGTGCCCTGGAGCAGGAAACTGCTGCCCCGGGCGCAGTTTTTGGCGCAGAAAATCTCCACCTTCAGGTCGGGGTAGTCCAGCGTCAGCATCCCGGACACGTCCACCCCGTTTTTGCCCCGGATGGGGAAGTAGGTGACGCCGTGGGGACGGCCCAGCATCCACACCACCGCATGGACGGCGTAGACCCCCAGGTCGTTCAGCGCGCCGCCCTCCATCTCCGGGTCGAAGGCGTTGATGTGTTCCCCCCGCAGGTAGGCGCTGTAGCGGCTGGAGCGCTGGGTGTAGCTGCACACCACGTTTTTCACCTGGCCCACCTCCTGCATCAGCTCGGCGCAGCGGAGGAAGTTGGGCATATACAGGGTGGAGACGGCCTCAAACACAAAGACCCCTCTGGCGCGGGCGGCCTGAAACACCTCTTTGGCCTGGGCCGCGGTGGTGGCCAGGGGCTTTTCGCAGATGACGTGCTTCCCCGCGGCAATGGCCTGGAGCGCCTGAGCCGCGTGGAGGCTGTTGGGGGTGGCCAGATAGACGGTGTTGATGTCGCTGCTCTGTGCCATCTCCTCCAGGGAGATGAACGCCAGGGGGATCTGGTGGTTCTGGGCGAACTGGGTGGCCCGCTCCTGGCTGCGGGAGCAGACGGCGGCGCACTCCACGCCCTCCACCTGGGCCATGGCACGGAGCATCTGCTCGGTGATGGCGCCGGTTCCAACGGTTCCTATTTTTAACATGGCAGTTACCTCGATATTCCTGACACCCCGGGCTTTGGGGCGCATTTTTTCTATGATTTAATAGTATAATCGAAGCTGCGCCAAATTTCCAGTCCCCCGGCAGAAAAACCTGACGAATGGGCGAGAAAAAGGTTACGAAAAGACCCGCAGCGCGGCCTCCAGCGGCTCCACCGTCTGTACGCACATCGCCAGGTGGACGCCCGCCGCCGGGAAGGGCACAAGCGCTGCCTGATAGCCCGGTCTGTCCAACGTCACAGGATCCAGGGTAAAGGTTGTGGCGCTGAGCGGCGTGCGTAATCCGTCGCCGGTGCATTTGCAGAAAGCCTCTTTCAGGCACCACAGGTCATAAAAGGCGCTCTGTCGCTCCGCTTCGGGCAGCGCCTCCAACAGCGCCTGTTCCGCCGGGGCGAACCGCCGGAGCAGGTTCCGGCGCAGAGGACGCTCCTCCTGGAGGTCTGCCCCCACCGGGGCGGCGCACAGGGCGCACACCGCCCACGGGCCGCTGTGGGACAGGTTAAAGCCGACGTCCGGCGCGTCTGCCAGCAGGGGTTTGTCCTGCCAGCCGTAGTCCAGCCGGGGCGGGAGGGATAACGCGGGATACTGTTCCTTGAGCAGCTGCCCCAGCAGCCACCGGCCCGCTACGGACCGCTTCTGGTCCTCTGGGCGGCGGCGGGAGAGCCGCTCCGCCTCACCGGGGGAGAGCAGAGCACGGTTTCGCTCCAGGGTGAACCGTTCCCCGTCCGCCCGGACAGCGGCCAGGTGAATTTTCACCACAGCCGCCCGTAGGTGCCGGTGATCTCCCGCAGCCGTCCGGCCACCTCGTCGTTCAGGGCCTCCATGCGCACCCGCCAGCTCCAGTTGTGGGGACCCATGGTGCCGGGGGCGTTCATGCGGGCGTCGCCGCCCAGCCCCAGCACGTCCTGGAGGGAGGCCATGGCCAGCCGGGAGACGCTCTCCCAGGCGCAGGCCACCGCCGTCCAGCCGATGGCGTCGCCGTAGTGCATCCGGGTGTAGCGGTTGCAGAAGTCCCGCTGGGCCTCGTCCGCGATGTCGGTGTACCACTGGACAAAGGTGGCGCTGTCGTGGGTGCTGGTGTACATCACCGAATCCGGCACGCAGTTGTGGGGCAGGAAGTCGGAGCTGCCCCAGATGTCGCTGAACGCGTCGCACAGCACCCGCATCCCCGGCAGACCGGAGCTGACGATGAAGTTGTGGGCGGCCTCGTCGATGTCCCCCAAATCTTCCGCGATGAACTGGGCCTCGGGGACCTGCTTCTGGACCGCGTCCAGCAGCGCCTGCCCCGGTCCCTGCCGCCAGCGGCCCTCCAGGGCCGACTTCGCTCCGGCGGGAATCTCCCAATAGGAGTGGAACCCCCGGAAGTGGTCGATGCGGATGACATCGTAGAAGGCGTTGGTGTGGCGGATGCGGTCGCACCACCACCGGTAGCCGTCCGCGGCGTGGGCGGGCCAGTCGTAGAGGGGGTTGCCCCACAGCTGCCCCAGGTCGGAGAACAGGTCGGCGGGGACCCCCGCCACAAAGTCCGCCTTGCCGGTGGCGGGGTCCACCTGGAACAGCTCCGGGTGGACCCACACGTCCACCGAGTCCGGGGAGACGTAGAAGGGGATGTCCCCGATGATGGAGCCCCCCCGCCCGTTGGCGTAGGCTTTCAGGCTGTTCCACTGCTGGAAAAACAGGTATTGGTTGAACACATAGCTGCCGATTTCCTTCTCCAGCAGCATCCGGTATTCCGCCAAAGCCTCCGGCTCCCGGCGCAGCAGCTTTTTGTCCGGCCAGGCGGAGAGCTTGGCGTCGAAGTGGTCGTGGGCGGCCCGGAACAGGGCGTAGTCCGGCAGCCAATCGGATTGCTCCTGAGCGAAGGCCCATGCCTCGTCCAGCAGAGACTGGGAAGCGTTTTCATAGGCTTTTTTCAGTAGGGCATAGTGGTGCCGGGTGACCCAGCCGTAGTCCACCCGATCCGGCGCGTAGTAGCGGCAGCTCTCCAAATCCTCCGCCGTCAGAAGGCCCCGGTCCCGCAGGTCCTCCAGGTCGATGAACAGGGGGTTGCCCGCCGCAGTGGAGGGGGACATATAGGGAGAGGCCCCTTCGCCGGGGGGGACCAGGGGCAGCAGCTGCCAGTAGTGCTGGCCGGCCTTCTGCAAAAAGTCTACAAAGTGGCGGGCCTCCCGCCCCATGGAGCCGATGCCGTACTTGCCGGGGAGAGAGGAGATGTGAAGCAGGATACCGCTGGAGCGTGGAAACATAGTCGATCCGTCCTTTATCGTAAAATCAGGCCGCAGCGCGGCGAAACTCGTTTGCTGTTTGCTGATACCATTATACGGTTCGCCGGGGCAAAGGTCAAGCGGCAGTTCACCGCCGCGACCCACGTAGCCCTTGACAAAACCCCGCCGCCGGGGTATACTAAGAATCAGAAAAAGGGCGCTGCCCGGCAACGGCCAGCCCCCTATATAGTTACTAAAGAAGTAACCGCGCTATTGGACTGAGGGCGGTTACTTCTTTTTGTTATTGTAGTAAATTATCAGAAATAATTCACACATGCCGACAATAAATTGACAAAACATAAAAATTTCTGTCGCACTCATCGGGCAGCCCCCCTTCCTTTGAGAACAGGGGCAAAAGAAGCTGCCCCCGTGGAGGGGCCAACCGCATACCGTATTGGGCAACGCCCTGATCCTCCGAAGAGAACCAATGACAGCATATCACAGAATTTGACGAAACGCAACAAAAATCGCCGCGCCGCCGCAACCGTGCGCAGCCTCTTGACAAAACCCCGCCGCCGGGGTATACTAAGAATCAGAAAAAGGGCGCTGCCCGGCAACGGTCAGCCCCATATGTTGTTACAAAGAAGTAACCGCCATAGTTGTGAGCTGGGGCGGTTACTTCTTTTTGTTATAGTAGATCGTCAGAAACAACCCACACAGTCCGATGATTACCAAACAGAACTGATAAAATTCCGAAGTCGTCATTGGGCAGTCACCCCCTCTCGTTAAAACAGGGGGCAAAAGAAGCTGCCCCCGCAGTGAGGGGGCCAACCGCATACCGTATTGGGCAACGCCCTAGCTCTCCGAGAAGAACCTCCAAGGAGAACCATTGACAGGATACCATACTTTTTGGCAAAACGCAACAGAAAACGACGCAGTTTGCCATGCCGTCCGTTTGCCGCACAAAAAACCACCCGCAGGAGGTTTCGTCCTCCCGCGGGTGAAATTCGTTTCCAATCGTTTTTTGTGCTGCGGTCTATTGTGTCATTGCACATTGCCTCACGGCTGACCGCTGCCGTCCCACCACAGCACCTGGTCGTGCTCCAGGCTCCGGGGCACGTCGATGATGCGCTGGTTGGCGCTGCCCCGGAACCGGAGGTTCAGGTCCTTCTGGTCCTGGACGAACTCTCCGTCCACCAGCACATCCAGCAGACCCAGCATTTCTTTCGTCACGGCCCAGTCCCCCAACTGGCCGGTGAGCATGTCCAGCTCGTAGTTGTAGCCGGAGTAGCACCACACGGTTTTGTCCGGGAACCGCTCCCGGAACCGGCGCAGCAGGGGCAGCAGCGCCTTCTGGTTGGCCGGTTCAAAGGGCTCCCCGCCCAGCAGGGACAGCCCCCGGATGTAGGGCTTGTCGCAGGCGTCCAAAATCTCCTGCTCTGTCTCGGCGGTGTAGGGCTGGCCGTAGTGGAAATCCCAGGTTTCCGGGTTGAAGCAGCCCTCGCAGTGGTGGGTGCAGCCGGACACAAAGAGGGAGACCCGCACACCGGGGCCGTTGGCGATATCGTGGGTTTTGATGGCGGCGTAGTTCATAGCGGTCCCCTTTTCCAATTAGCAATTAGCAATTTGCAATTAGCAATGAAATATTGTCCTGGCGTGGTTCTTTATGGTCTGGCTGGCACAAACTCTGTGTGCTGTGCAATGTGCAATGGCCGGGTTTCCCCATAATTGCACATTGCACATTGCACATTGCTAATTGCACATTAAATCACAGGTGCAGCACTCTGGCCTTGATCTCCTTGGTCTTGCCCACGTTCCAGAAATTCTCTCCCAGATAGCCGCAGGTCCGGCGCACCACGTTCATCTTGTGGTGGTCCCGGTTGCCGCAGCAGGGGCACTCCCACTCCAGCTTGTCGTTGATGGTCATTTCGCCGTCGTAGCCGCACACCTGGCAGTAGTCGCTCTTGGTGTTGAACTCGGCGTACTGGATGTTGTCGTAGATGAAGCGGACCACGTCCTCCAGGGCGGTCAGGTTGTGGCGCATGTTGGGCACCTCCACATAGCTGATGCAGCCGCCCAGGGAGATGGCCTGGAACTCGGCCTCCAGCTGGAACTTGGAGAAGGCGTCGATGGGCTCCCGCACGTCCACGTGGTAGGAGTTGGTGTAATAGCCCTTGTCGGTGACGTTCTTCACGGTGCCGTAGCGCTTGCGGTCGATCTCCGCGAAGCGGTAGCACAGGCTCTCGGCGGGGGTGCCGTAGAGGGCGAAGCCGATGTTGGTCTCGGCCTTCCACCGGTCAACGGTGGCTTTCAGGTGGTGCATGACCTGGAGGGCGAAGTCATGGCCCTCGCCGGAGGTGTGGCTGTGGCCGGTCATCAGGTAGGTCAGCTCATACAGGCCGATGTAGCCCAGGGAGATGGAGGAGTAGCCGCCGTAGAGCAGGTCCTTGATGGATTCGCCCTTGTCCAGCCGGGCGATGGCGCCGTACTGCCAGTGGATGGGGCTGGAATCGGAGGTGACGTTCTTTAAGGCGTTGTGGCGGCACATCAGCGCCTCCTTGCACAACTCCAGCCGCCGGTCGAACTCCGGCCAGAACTTGTCCATGTTGCCCCGGACCTCCAGGCCCACCTGGGGCAGGTTGATGGACACCACGCCCTGGTTGAAGCGGCCCTCGAACTGGTACTCGCCCTTGTCGTTCTTCCAGGGGGCCAGGAAGGAGCGGCAGCCCATGGGGGAGAACACGTTGCCCTCGTAGTTCTCCCGCATCTTCTTGGCGGAGATGTAGTCGGGGTACATCCGCTTGGCGGAGCAGCGGACGGCCAGGTGGGTCAGGTAGTCATACTTGCCGCCGGAGAGGTTGTTGTTCTCGTCCAGCACGTAGACCAGCTTGGGGAAGGCGGGGGTGACGTAGACGCCGCTCTCGTTCTTGATGCCCTCCAGCCGCTGGCGGAGGATCTCCTCGATGATCATGGCGTTTTCCTCTTCATAGGGGTCGTTGTCCCGGATGTAGAGGAACAGGGTGACGAAGGGGGACTGGCCGTTGGTGGTCATCAGGGTGTTGATCTGGTACTGGATGGTCTGCACGCCGTTGGACAGCTCGGTGCGCACCCGCTCGTCCACCAGCCGCTCCAGCACGTCGGAGGGCAGGTCGCCGCCCACGGCGTTCAGGATCTTTTTGCGGAACTTGTCCCGGCTGCGGCGCAGGTACTTGCCCAGGTGACTGACGTCCACGCTCTGGCCGCCGTACTGGTTGGAGGCGACGCAGGCGATGATTTGAGTGGTGACGGTGCAGGCCACCTGGAAGCTCTTGGGGCTTTCGATGAGCTTGCCGTTCATCATGGTGCCGTTGTCCAGCATGTCCCCGATGTTGATGAGGCAGCAGTTGAAGATGGGCTGGACGAAATAGTCCGCGTCGTGGAAGTGGAGCACGCCCTCGTCGTGGGCCTTGGAAATTTTATCCGGCAGCAGCAGGCGGCGGGTCAGGTCCCGGCTGACGATGCCGGCGATGTAGTCCCGCTGGGTGGAGGCCACGCTGGTGTCCTTGTTGGAGTTCTCCTCCGCCATCTCCTTGTTGGTGCCCTCCAGCAGCTTGAGGATGTCGTTGTCGGTGGTGTTCTGCTTCCGGGCCAGGGAGCGTTGATAGCGGTAGATGATATAGGCTTTGGTCAGGGGATAGGTGCCGATCTTGACCAGCTGGTTTTCCACCATGTCCTGGATGTCCTCTACCAGCAACCGGGGCCGGTCTACGGCGGCCACATAGTCCGCGATGGACTCAATCTCCGCGTCGGTGATGCGGTCCTCCGGGGCGACGGCGGCGTTGGCCTTCTGGACGGCGACAATAATTTTTGTGCGGTCGAAATCGACGGTGGAGCCGTCTCGCTTGATAACTTTCATGTTCCTTCCTCCTTGGGGTGTGCGCAGGGTGTGTGCGAATGAAAAACCGCCGCTTTTCCTGCCTGCCGTCTGCCCGTTCGCTCCGGGCGGGTGGGACTGTGCGTGCGGTGAACGGTTCTGTTTTTGGGCGGCGGACTGTCGGCGCGCCGCACCGGTGAGTGGCTTTCAGCATACCAGATTCAAAGCCAAAAATCAATATGTTGTGGTGTAGAAAATTTGACCCCACTACATCGTGCGGCACACGAATTTCTACGTTTTGCACAAACGGCTGGAAAAAGGAAAAAATCTCTCTGGAACGGCGGCGGACAGGCAACCTTTTGCCCCCTCCGGCATAGGCTGGAGGCGGGAAGTGACGGCGAATGGGAAAAAAAGAGCGTTGGGATTTTATGGACGCGGCGGCGGAGGCGTTGGAACTTCCGGCGGATGTTGTGGCGGGCGCGCCCCTCATCGAGCTGGTGGGCAAACGGGAACTTCGGATGGAGAATCACCGGGGCATCCTGTCCTACGGCCCGGAGGAGATCAGCATCAGCGGCGGGCGGCTGCTGGTGCGGGTCCGGGGGGAGGGGCTGACCCTGGGGGCTATGAGCGGGGACTCTCTGCTCATCACGGGGGTCATCCGCGCCGTGGAGCTGGAGTGACCGGGCGGCGGCAGAAAGGTGGGCGAAACGTGAGGAAAATCATCCATTTCATCGGCGGTTCTGCGCAAATCCGTCTGGAGGGGGCGTTCCCGGAGCGGTTCCTGAACCTGTGCGGCACGGCGCGCCTCCTCTTCTGGGACGTGGAGCGGGAAAACGACCACGTCCTCTACCTCACGCTCCCTGTCTGGCAGCTTCGCCGGGCCAGGGCGCTGGCGGAGCGGGCCATGTGTGCGCTGACGGTGGAGCAGCGCTTTGGATTGCCCGCTTTTTTGTATCGGTTCCGTCGGCGGTACGCTCTGGCCGCCGGGCTGGTTTTCGCACTTTTTTGCGCTGTCATTCTGTCCCAGTTCGTTTGGGTCATTGAAGTGACGGGAAACAGCGCCGTCCCCAATTCCGTCATTTTGACCGAATTGGATTCCTTAGGATTCGGAATTGGCAGTTATGGCCCCGGCGTGGACTGCCGGGCGCTGGCGAATCAGGCCCTGCTGGACCTGCGGGAGCTGAGCTTTCTGTCGGTCAACATCAGCGGTGTTTACGCCGAAGTGGTGGTGCGGGAGGCCACCCCCGCCCCGGAGGTGGAGGACCCCACGGCGGCGGCGGATATCGTGGCCGCCGTGGACGGGGTGGTGGTGGACGTAGACACGGTCCGGGGCAGGACCCAGGTGGAGGAAGGCCAGGCGGTGTTGGCAGGAGAAATTCTCATCTCCGGGCTGGAGACCTACGAGAGCGGCGATGGCAGCGGCGCGGTGCTGTCCTCCCGGCAGGTCCGGGCGGAGGGGGACGTCTGGGCGCTGACCAACCGGACCCTCCGCTCCGCCACCCCCCTGACGGCGGAAACCAGGGCCGGAGAGACCGTGCGGACCCTGTACTCGTTAAAAATTTTAAAACGCTCGGTCAAATTTTATCAAAACAGTGGCATTTCCGACCTGACCTGTGGTAAAATAAAAAAAGTTTACGCCCTGACCCTGCCTGGCGGGACGGTTTTGCCCCTGGCGTGGGAGAAATTGACCGTCGCCACCGGCGGGCTGACCTCCGCCAGCGTGGACCGGGCCAGCGCCGAGGACTACCTGACCGGGGTGCTGGAGACCCGGCTCTCCGCCCTGTTGGGGGAGGAGGGGCAGCTGCTCTCCAGCCAAATCACCTTTGCTGAGACGGACGGGGTGCTGACCGGCGCCCTGCGGGCCTCGTGCTTGGAGCAAATTGGCAGGACAGTGGAGTTGGAGAATTAGCAATTAGCAATTAGCAATTAGCAATGTGCAATTGAGCTGTTAGCTCTTAGCTTTGGATAGTGCTTGCTGTTTCGTCAGCATTTTACCCAATCCAATATAGTACAGCTTTCCCATAAAGAACATCGTTTCGTAAATTGACCACCCCTCTTGCCTCCCCTGAGAAGCGCTGGCCGAATGGCCAATTCCTCTTTAGCGCAAATGCAGGCAAGGAGCGCAGCGGAAGTGCCGCTTGACGGCGGAGCTATGGCCTTTAGGCCATGCGAGTCGCAAAGGGGAGGAGGGCCGCCGCCGCAGGCGGTGGCGGAGGGGTTTCCACCACAACCACAGAGAGACAGGAGATGAACCCATTGATCGAACAGCGCGTCAGTCTGGAGCGGATGGAGGAAGCGGCCACCCTCTTCGGCGCTTTTGATGAAAATATCCGCATCATCGAGCGGGAGTTGTCCGTTCGCATTTTGATCCGGGAGGAAGAGCTGAAAATCAGCGGCGAGGCGGAGCAGGTGCTGCTGGCGGTGAAAACCGTCCAGGGCCTGATGAGCCTCATCGCCCGGGGCGAGCCGCTGAACGAGCAGAACATCCGCTACATGATCTCCCTGGCCCGGGCGGGCCAGGAGGAACGCATCAACGACATGGCCAAGGACGTGGTCTGTGTCACCGCAAACGGCAAGCCCATCAAGGCCAAGACCGTGGGACAGGCCCGCTACGTCAAGGACATCCAGACCCACACCATCACCCTGGGGGTGGGGCCTGCGGGCACCGGCAAGACCTACCTGGCGGTGGCGGCGGCGGTGGCGGCGTTCAAGGCCCGGGAGGTCAACCGCATCATCCTGCCCAGCCCGGCGGGGTCGGCCGGGGAGCGGCTGGGCTTCCTGCCCGGCGATTTGCAGAGCAAGGTGGACCCCTACCTGCGGCCCCTCTACGACGCCCTGTTTGAAATGCTGGGCAGCGAGACCTACGAGAAGTATGTGGAGCGGGGCAATATCGAAGTCGCGCCCCTGGCCTACATGCGGGGCCGGACGCTGGACGACTCGTTCATCATCCTGGACGAGGCCCAGAACACCTCCCGGGAGCAGATGAAGATGTTCCTGACCCGGCTGGGCTTCGGCTCCAAAATCGTCATCACCGGCGACATCACCCAAATCGACCTGCCGAAGGACCAAACCTCCGGTCTGAAGGAGGCCATGCGGGTGCTGAATGGGGTGGAGGACATCGCCATTCGCCGCCTGACCGGGGCCGACGTGGTGCGACACGCTCTGGTGCAGCGCATCATTCAGGCTTACGAGGAGGACGAGCAGCGCCGGAATCCGCCCAAAAAGCACCCGGCGGACAAGCCCCACAAGTGATGCGCCTGTCTCCGACAGGCTCTCGACCAAAATCACGGATTTTGGTCGAATATGCGGCCCCGGCAGCGCACTCGCTGCGCTCGCACGTTTGGGGCCTCCCTGTGTGCTTTTGCCGGTACACGCCCGGCTAAAAGCACGGATTACAATTTATTTTGCCGCTTTGCGGCAAAACTCCTGCGGAGGGCTTCTATGACCTTTCGTTACACTTAATTCTGTTGGAAATGACTTTTTGACAGTCTGAGGAACTTAATCATGAACCACGAAATCATTTTGGAGTCCGAGCTGGAGGAACCCTTTCCCTACGCCGACCTGCTGGAGACCTGCATCTGCGCCGCTCTGGAGCAGGAGGGGGTTGCGGTGGGCTGCGAGGTGGACGTGCTCATCACCGACGACGAAAGCATCCACGAGATCAACCGGGAGCAGCGGGGGGTGGACCGGCCCACCGACGTGCTCTCCTTCCCCATGTTCCAGCTGGAGCCGGGCGTTCCCCCCACTGAGGAGACGGCGGAGACCGACCCCGCCACCGGGCTGCTGCCCCTGGGGGATATGGTCATCTCCTACCAGCGGGCCGAGGCCCAGGCGGAGGAGTACGGCCACAGCGTCCGGCGGGAGCTGGGCTATCTGGCGGTCCACTCCGTCCTCCACCTGCTGGGCTACGACCACATGGACGGGGACGACGGCCCCATGAAGCGCCAAATGCGGGCGCGGGAAGAGGCCATTATGAACGCGCTGGGGATACCCAGAGAGTAAAACCAATTAGCAATTAGCAATGTGCAATGAACGGGTTTGCCGCCACAGCTGCATATGGAAAAGTTGATGGAAAACGATACCTTTCGCAGGTAATCGCCAGCGTCTGTTTTCCCCTTAATTGCTAATTGCTAATTGCACATTGCTAATTTGAAAAGGAGCGAACCCATGAGCGAACAGGAACAAAACGAGACCATGAACGTCACCATCGAGGAAGTGGACGAGGAGGAATCCCGCCCCATCGTGGAGACCACCACCGTCATCGACCAGCGGCTGGTCCATGTGCTGGCCAAAAGCGCCGCCCGCCGGGACCAAAAGAGCGAGAAGCGCCGCCCCATCTACACCGGCCTTGCCATCGCCATTCTGGTGCTGGCGGCGTACCTGGCCTACACCTACTTCATCACCAAGACCAACACCACCCGCGGGCCGGTGATGATCGTCATCATGGTCATCATGGCCATCACCCTGCTGCAATACCTCCGCACCCCGCTGGTGGACACGATGGAGAAGCGGATGCAGCCCTACCTGGGCCAGGCGTGGCACTACGTCGTCTCCGACGACGGCATCACCCTGACCCTGAACGGCCAGGAGGCCCTGTTCAAGTGGGAGGAGATCACCGGCTGGTGGCTGGAGGACGGCTTCTATATGATGGAGGTCGCAGGTCAGTCCATCGTATTCCGCCAGGACAGCCTGGACGAGGACGAGGAAGAGGACTTGAAGGAGCTGCTCTACGTCTATTTGGGCGACGCTATGTCCGTGGAAAATCTGGACGAGGGCGCGGAAAATCCGGCGTGAGAGAAAAGCTCTTTTCTAACCACTAACCACTGGCCACTAGCCACTAAAAACGAGGTAACTATGAACATCAACTATTCCGGCATCATCACCATCGTGGGCCGCCCCAACGTGGGCAAGTCCACCCTGCTCAACGCCCTGGTGGGGGAAAAGGTGGCCATCGTCAGCCACAAGCCCCAGACCACCCGGAACCGCATCACCGGCATCGTCAACCGGGGGGACAAGCAGTATGTCTTTACCGACACCCCCGGCCTCCACAAAGCCCGCAACCGGCTGGGGGAGTATATGGACGGCGTGGTCCGGGCCAGCATTGACTCCGTGGACGCAGCGGTGCTGGTGGTGGAGCCAATCCCCACCCCCGGCGAGCCAGAGGTGCAGCTCATGCAGCGCATCCAGGCGTTAAAGGTCTCCGCCGTGCTGGTCATCAACAAGATCGACCTGCTGGAGAATAAGGACAAGCTGCTGGAGGTCATCGCCGCCTACCAGGAACAGTGTCGGTTCGAGGCCATCATTCCCCTCTCCGCCACCAAAAAGGACGGCGTGGACGAGTTGCTGGACACCCTGGGAGGGCTGCTGCCCGAAGGCCCCCAGCTGTTCCCCGACGACATGACCACCGACCAGCCCGAACGCCAGATGATGGCGGAGATTTTGCGGGAGAAGCTGTTGCTGCGGCTGAACAAGGAAATTCCCCACGGCACCGCCGTGGAAATCACCCGCTTCGCTGAGCGAGACGACGGCATCATCGACGTGGAGGCCACCATCTTCTGCGAAAAGGCCAGCCACAAGGGGATCATCATCGGCAAAAACGGCGCCATGCTGAAAAGCATCTCCACCGCCGCCCGGCGGGACATGGAGCGCTTCATGGGCGCCAAGGTCTACCTCCAGACCTGGGTGAAGGTCAAGGAGAACTGGCGGGACAGCCTGACCGCCATCCACAACTTCGGCTACCGGGAGGACTAATCTTTCCAGACATAAACCCAGCGGAATCCTCACAGCCTAACCCCAACGGAGGATTCGACTATGACATCTGAACAGAGTTGGGCGCTCTTTTTCCGCACCGGCCTGCCGGAGGCTTATGTACTGGCCAAGGCCGCTGAGAGAGGACGGGACCACCATGAACCTGACCACCCAGGCCATCGTCCTGCGGGCGGTGAACTACAAGGAATCGGACAAAATTCTGACCCTGCTGACCCGTGACAGCGGCAAGCTGACCGTCACGGCGCGAGCCAGCCGCAAAAAGGGGGGCGGTATCTCCGCCGCCGCCCAGCTGCTGGTCTGGTCGGATGTGGTGCTGAAAGAGTACCGGGGCCGCTGGACCCTCAGCGAAGCGGTGACTGACCGGGAGTTCCGGGGGGTCCGGGAGGACCTGGACAAAATGGCCCTCGGCTCCTACTTCGCGGAGGTGACGGAGCTGCTGGCCCCGGAGGGGGTCCCCGCCCCGGAGCTGCTGGCCCTGCTGCTGAACTCCCTCTACGCCCTGGAGAGCCTGGACCGGCCCCTGCCCCTGGTCAAGGCGGCCTTTGAGCTGCGGGCCATGTGTCTGGCGGGATATGCCCCTGCCCTGGACCGGTGCGCCCTCTGCGGCGCGGAGCAGCCGGAGGAACCCCGCTTTCACCTGCGGGAAGGGGTGCTGCACTGCCGGGACTGCCGGGTGGGGGAGGGCATCTCCCTGCCCCTGGATGCCGGGAGCCTGGCCGCCATGCGGCACATCGTCTCCTGCCCCTCCAAACGGCTGTTCTCCTTCCGCCTCTCCGGGCCGGGGGAAAAGCGGCTGGGAGACGCGGCGGAGGGGTTTCTGCTGACCCAGCTGGAGCGGGGGTTTCGTACATTGGACTTTTATAAACAGGTAAAGAGCCATTAGCTGTGAGCTGTTAGCCGTTAGCTCGGCTCGTGCTTGCCGTTGCGACAGCTTTTTTGCCCGGCATAGTACACATTAGAAAGAATAACTGTGCAATATCTTTCACGTTTCTTGTAGGGGCGGCCAAGGGCCGCCTCTACAGGCGCAAGGATAAACAGGCAACCATTGCAGGAACATAGATACAGAATTAAAGGAACCCGACCATGACAGACTTATACGAAAAATCCATCCACACTCTGGAGCTGCCCCGGGTGCTGGAGCTGCTGGCGGAGCAGGCGGTCAGCGACGGGGCCAAGGAGCGCTGCCTGGCCCTGCGGCCCAGCGGCGAAGAGGTGGAGGTGCTGCGCCGCCAGGCGGAGACCACCGCCGCAAGGGACATGATGGACCTCCACGGCAACCCCGCCCTCGCTAACCTGAAAACGGTGGACGCCACCCTCCAGCGGGCGGCGCTGGGGGGCGCGCTGAACAACCGGGAGCTGCTGGAGGTGGCGGCGGTGCTGCGCACCGCCCGGAACGTGGCCGCCTACAGCGGCTTCGGGGAGAAAAGCACCATCCTAGACCCCCTGTTCCGCAGTCTGGTCCCCGACCAGGCTCTGGAGAACCGCATCACCGGGGCCATCCTCTCCGAGGACGAGGTGGCCGACAGCGCCAGCCCAGCTCTGGCGGACATCCGCCGCCACATCCGCAGCGCCTCCGGCAAGGCCCGGGAGGTACTCCAGCGGCTCATCTCCTCCTCCGCATCCAAATATTTGCAGGAGGCCATCATCACCATCCGCAACGACCGCTTTGTGGTGCCGGTGAAAGCGGAGTGCCGGGGCAGCGTTCCCGGCCTTATCCACGACGTCTCCGCCTCCGGCTCCACCCTGTTCGTGGAACCTATGGCGGCAGTCCAGGCCAACAACGAGCTGCGGGAGCTGCTGAGCCGGGAGGAAAAAGAGGTTGCCCGGATTTTGGCGGAGCTTTCCGCCCTGGCCGCCCAGCGCCGGGAGGACATCCTGCTGGACTATGACCTGCTGCTCCAGCTGGACGTGATTTTCGCCAAGGGAAAACTCTCCTACGCCATGAACGGGATGCCCCCCAGACTGTCCCACAGCGGCGGCTTCCACTTCCGCAAGGCCCGGCACCCCCTGCTGGACCCCAAGACGGCAGTGCCCATCGACCTGCGGCTGGGAGAGGACTTCGATACATTGGTCATCACCGGCCCCAACACCGGCGGCAAGACGGTGACGCTGAAAACCGCCGGGCTGCTGACCCTGATGGCCCAGTGCGGCCTGCACCTGCCCGTGGGGGACGACAGCAGCTTTTCCATCTTCCAGGCGGTGCTGGCGGACATCGGGGACGAGCAGTCCATCGAGCAGAGCCTCTCCACCTTCTCCTCCCACATCACCAACATTGTGGAAATCCTCGCCCAGGCGGGGGAGGACACCTTAATTCTCTTCGACGAGCTGGGGGCGGGCACCGACCCCATCGAGGGCGCGGCTCTGGCCGTGGCCATCATTGAGGAGGCTCGGAGCATCGGGGCGCGGGTGGCGGCTACCACCCACTACGCCGAACTCAAAGTTTACGCCATGACCACGCCGGGGGTGGAAAACGCCTCCTGCGAGTTCAACGTGGAGACGTTGCAGCCCACTTACCGGCTGCTCATCGGCGTTCCCGGCAAGTCCAACGCCTTCGCCATTTCCCGGCGGCTGGGCCTGCCGGAACACGTCATCGCCAACGCGGGAGACCGCATCGACCGGCAGAATGTCCAGTTTGAGGACGTGCTGACCCGGCTGGAGCAGCAGCGCCAGGAGTTGGAGGACCAGCAGCAGGAGGCCGCGAAGCTCCGCCGTCAGCTGGAGCAGGACGCCGCCGCCTCCGCCGAGAGCCGCAGAGCCATTGAGGAGGAGCGCGCCAAGGTGGTGGACAAGGCCCGCGCCGAGGCCCAGCAGATTCTGGACGACGCCCGCAGCGCCTCCAACCGGGTGTTCCACGAGTTGGACGGCATGAAAAAGCGCCAGAAGCAGGGCCAGGAGGCCGGGGACACCAATGCCCAGCGCGCCGAACTGCGCCGCCAGCTGAACCAGGCCAGCCAGCGGGTGGGCCAGAGCCGCAGCCTGCCCCAGCCGGAGCCGTCCCGCCCCGCCCAGGCGGGGGACACGGTGGAGCTGCTCAGCCTGGGCACCCGCGCCCAGGTCCTCTCCGTGGGCAAGGACGGGGCCTTGCAGCTGAAAGCCGGCATCCTGACCATCTCCGCCACCCAGGACGAGGTGCGGGTGGTCTCCGCCGCCAGCGCCCAGCCCAAAAAGCAGGCCCCCCGCAAGGGCGGCGCCGCCCATCACCAGGTCACACGCAGCAGCGTGGGCCAGGAGCTGGACATCCGGGGCATGACCTGCGACGAGGGCGTGGCCATGGTGGAGCGGTTTTTGGACAGCGCGGTGATGGCCCACCTGACCGGCGTCTCCATCATCCACGGCAAGGGCACCGGCGTGTTGCGCCAGGCCGTCCACCAGTACCTGAAAACCTGCAAGTACGTGAAGCGCTACCGGCTGGGCCGGTTCGGAGAGGGCGAGGACGGCGTCACGGTTGTCGAGCTGAAATGACACAAATCTTGCATATTTTGAGGCATATTTCCCCCTTTCCCTGCGGCTTTCGTACCATTTTCACGACAATGTGGCATATTTCCTCTCCAGACGGAAAAAAGTTTGTTAAATTTGACATTGACGGCGGGAAATAAAATTTGTTATGATATACTCCAGCTATAACAGGATAGCCTTTGGGGAGGAATCTTTCATGACTGTAAAAGAAGCGGTTGTCAGCAGCAAGGTTGGCCTGTATGCGCGCCCTGCCACGTTTTTCATCCAGAAAGCCAACGAGTACGTCAGCTCCATCTGGGTGGAGGTCGAAGACAGCCGGGTAAACGCCAAAAGTCTGCTGGGTGTGCTATCTATGGGCATTCTCCAGGGAACCGTTGTGAAGCTGATGGCAGACGGACCGGACGAAAAAGAGGCCATTGAGGGCCTGGTGGAAGTCCTGGCCTGCGATACCGTCAACTGATCTGTTTGAGGACAAAAATCAGCGCCGCAGGGTTTTGCGGCGCTTTTTTTGTGAACAGCCACACCGGGAGGCGGCAATGACCAAGGAAGAATTGAAGGAAAAGGCCCACTCCCTCCCCCTCCAGCCGGGGGTCTACATCATGATGGACAAGGCGGGAGAGGTCATTTACGTGGGCAAGTCCCGGGCGCTGAAAAACCGGGTCAGCCAATACTTCGCGGACCTGGCCAGTCACACGGGCAAGACCCGGGCCATGGTCAGCCAGATCGACCACTTCGACTATATCCTGGCCGACAGTGAGTTTGAGGCCCTGGTGCTGGAAAACTCCCTCATCAAGCGCCACAAGCCCAAGTATAACATCTTATTAAAGGACGACAAGGGCTACCCCTATATCCGCCTGTCCGTCAAGGACGAGTACCCCCGGTTCTCCCTGGCCTCCCGGTCTGTGGACGACGGGGCCAGGTACTTCGGGCCCTACGGCAGCCGGGGCAGCAGCTACGAGATCATCAAAACCGTCTCTGCCGCCCTGCGCCTGCCCACCTGTAAAAAGAAGTTCCCCCGGGACATCGGCAAGGAGCGCCCTTGCCTGAACCACCATCTGGGCACCTGCGACGGCTGGTGTCAGCCGACGATGAGCGCGGAGGAGTACCAGTCCCGCATCCGCCAGGCCATCCGCCTGCTGGACGGAAAATTTGCCCAGGTGGAGAAGGAATTGGAAGAGGAAATGCTGCAAGCCTCGGCGGAGCTGCGGTTCGAGAACGCCGCCGAGCTGCGGGACCGCTTGCAGGCCATCCAGTTGCTGGGGACCCGGCAGAAGGTGGTGGCCGGGGCCGGGGCGGACACCGACGTGGTGGGCTTTTATCGCGGCGAGGCCAAGAGCTGCTTCGTGGTGCTGCACTTCCTGGACGGGGCGCTGGCGGACAGGGACACCGAGCTGCTGCCCACCCCCATGGAGGAGGATGAGCAGGACGTGGTCTCCGCGCTGGTGAGCCAGTATTACGGCGACCGGGGCAACCTGCCCCGTCAAATCTTGCTGCCCTGCGAGGTGGAGGGCCGGGAGGCCCTGCAACAGCTGCTGACCCAGGCGGCGGGCCGCAAGATCGAGCTGCTGGTGCCCCAGCGGGGGGACAAGGTGCGGCTGGTGGAGCTGGCGGGGAAAAACGCCGCCGACGAAGCCGAGCGCGCCACCACCAAGGAGGAGCGGCAAAATCGCCTGATGGAGCTGCTGGGCAGCATGATGGGGCTGGAGAGCGTGCCTCACCGGTTCGAGGCGTATGACATCTCCAACACCGGTTCGGCGGACATCGTGGCCTCCATGACCGTCTTTGTGGACGGAAAGCCCCTGAAAAAGGATTACCGCCGGTTCCGGCTCAAGGACATGACCGGCCCCGACGACTACGCCTCCATGGAGCAGGTGCTGACCCGGCGGTTCCGCCGCTATCTGAACGGGGACGAGAAATTCGGCACCCTGCCCGACGTGCTGCTGATGGACGGCGGCCTGGGCCAGGTCCACGCGGCGGAAACGGTGCTGGAGACGATGGGGCTGACCGTCCCCGTGTTCGGCATGGTGAAGGACGGACGTCACCGCACCCGCGCGCTGGTGGCGGGAGACGGACGGGAGATCGGCATCCAGTCCAACCAGGCAATCTTCTCCATGATCGGACGCATCCAGGAGGAGACCCACCGCTTCGCCATCACCTACCACCGGGAGAGCCATGCGAAACACACCGTCGCCTCGGAACTGGAGGCCATTCCCGGTGTGGGAGAGGCCCGGCGCAAGGCGCTGATGAAGCAGTTCAAAAGCGTGAAGAACATCCGCGCCGCCAGCTACGAGGAGCTGTGCCAGGCGGTGCCAAAGAATGCCGCGAAAGCGGTGTATACGCATTTTCATTCGGAAGAATAGAGTTATTAGCTTTTAGCTCTTAGCTCTTAGCTTGGTGGTGCTTTCTTTTAAGCTCTACGCTTTTGGTTTGCAGTACCTGACTAACAGCTAACGGCTAATAGCTAACAGCTTATCAATAAGGAGGACCCGCCATGCGCGTCATCACCGGTACGGCCAGAGGCCGTCGCCTGGGCGAACTGCCCGGCATGGAGACCCGCCCCACCACTGACCGGGTGAAGGAGGGCATGTTCAACATCATCCAATTCGACATCGAGGGCCGCCGGGTGCTGGACCTCTTCGGCGGCACCGGACAGCTGGGCATCGAGTGCCTGAGCCGGGGGGCGGCGGAGTGCGTCTTTGTGGACCAGCGGAAGGACGCGGTGAAGCTCATCCGGGACAACCTGCGCGTCACCGGCTTCACCGACAAGGCCAAGGTGGTGCAGGGGGATTCCATCGGCTACCTCAGCACCGTCCGCCAGCCCTTCCATCTGGTGTTCCTGGACCCGCCCTATGACAGCGGATTGCTGGAATCTGCGCTGAAAAAGCTCGCTGCAATTGACATTTTGACGGATAATGGTATAATCATCTGTGAGAGCCGCGCAGAGGCCCAGCTGCCCGACCTGCCCGCCCCCTTTGTCAAGAGCAAGGACTACCGTTACGGCAAGATCAAGGTCACTCTCTATCGAAAGGAAGGCTGACGCCATGAGGACTGCCATCTATCCCGGCAGCTTTGACCCCGTCACTGCGGGGCATCTGGACATCATCCAGCGGGCGGCGGCCCAGTTTGACCGGCTGGTGGTCTGCGTGATGTACAATTCGGAGAAGCAGGGGCTGTTCACCCCGGCGGAGCGGGTGGACCTCATTCGCCGGAGCCTGACCGAGGTGGAGGGCGTGGACAACGTGGAGGTGGACTACGCCGACGGCCTGCTGGTGGACTACGCCCGCCGCCAAAACGCCAACTGCGTGGTCAAGGGCCTGCGGCGGGTGGCGGACTTCGAGGCGGAGATGCAGATGGCTGACCTGAACCGGCAGCTCAGCCCCGGAGTGGACACCCTGTTTCTCACCGCCCGGCCTGAACTGGCCTTTATCAGCTCCACCATCGTCAAGGAAATGGCCCGGTATCAGGTGGACCTGCGGGGCTATGTGGCCGGGAGCATCGCGGACGACGTGACCGAGCGGATGCGCCAACGGTTGGAAAAGCAATAAAAATTAGCAATTAGCAATGTGCAATGTGCAATTATGGGGAGACCGAAGGCTGGGTATTTGCTGAAAAAGCGTGGTTTTGCACGGACGTTTGTGTAGGCGTGTGGCAACAAGTCCAAGTAAAATTGATTCAGTTGAGCAAAAGCGATGGCCAGATAACGGAAAATACCCGTTTCTTTGCGAAAAACGTTTTCGACTGCGTCCCGGTTGTTCAGCTGCGGCTGCAAACCTGGTCATTGCTCATTGCTAATTGCACATTGCAAATTAAAAACAAAGGGGAGGGTGCAGTTAATGGCAAACAAGGAAAAGGTAAACGAGTTGCTGAACGCGCTGTACGAAATGATCGACGAGGCCAGAGGCGGGTTCGGCGGCACCTGCAAAATCGACCGGGACAAAGCGCTGGACATCCTGGACGAGGTGCGCCGGGTGTTCCCGGTGGAGATCGACGAGTCCCAGCGGATCATGGCCCAGCGGGCGGAGTACCTGGCCAACGCGGAGCGGGACGCGGACCGCATCCGCAAGCAGGCGGAGGAGCAGGCCCGGCAGATGATCGACGACAGCGAAATTCAGGCCAGGGTCAAGGCCAAGGCCACCGAGATTCTCCAGGAGACCGAACGCCGGAGAGACGAGATGATCCGCCAGGCGGAGACCGCCGCCAGCGAAGCCACCGCCAAGGCGGAGCAGCGCTCCACCGAGCTCCAGCAGGCGGCCAACGGCTACTGCGACGACGTGCTGCGCCGGACAGAGGAGGCCCTGAACGAGGCGCTGGCCGAGGTGCAGCAGGCCCGCAGCCAGTTCCAGGCCATCTCCGGCAAGGAGAAGGGCAAGAAAAAGACCGCTTACGACGCGGAGAAGGAATCCTGAGCCACTACAAGGCCCGGCAGCGTTTGTCAGACGTTGCCGGGCTTTTTGTTCCCATTATCCGCCAAAAATGGAGAAAAAAGGAATGTCCCGCGGGGAAAAGGATGCAAACCGAATCTTTTCACGGCGAAATGACCGCAAAATCGACAAAAAATTTCAGAAACCCCGCCGCCCAACGAGAAAAATCCAAGAAAAAAAGGCTTGCTATTTCCAAAAGGCTGAATTATACTATAAGATACCGGTGGTAGTAAAGTGGTCCTTTGTGGAGGGATAAGCGGCAAAGTGGAGCGGAGGTGGCGCAGTTGACCGGGAAATCCGAGCATAACCTGGACAGCAAGGGCCGTCTCATCCTGCCCGTGCGGTTCCGCGCCGACCTGGGCGAGGCGTTCTACGTCGCCGCAGGCTACCACAGGACCCAGGACGGGAACCTGATCCCCAATCTGACCCTCTACCCCATGGACGCATGGAACGACATGTGTGCCAAATTCGCCGCCCTGCCGGAGGACGAGAGCAGCGTGGCGGAGGCGTTTTTCGCCTCGGCGGAGCGCTGCGAGCCGGACAGCCAATACCGCATCGTCATCCCCGGCTACCTGCGGGAGTACGCCCAGCTGAAAAAGGCCGTGGTACTCATCGGCTGCAACACCCGCGCCAAGCTGTGGGACGCCGACCTGCTGGCCCAGACCGAGAGCATGAAGCTGAATGTCAACAACATCGCCCGCATGATGCAGGCCATCCGGGGCTGACATCACACCATCCAAACAAAGGAGCCGTTCATGGAAGAACTGACCCATCGCCCGGTGCTGCTGCAAGAGTGCATCCAGGGCCTGCGCATCCGCCCGGAAGGGGTTTATATCGACGGGACCCTGGGCCGTGCAGGTCACAGCCGGGAGATCGCCAAACGGCTGGACGGCGGGCGGCTCATCTGCATCGACCGGGACCAGGCGGCGCTGGACGCCGCTCAGGTGCGCCTGGCCGACTATATGGACCGGGTCACGCTGGTCCACGACAACTTTGTCAATATCCCCCAGGTGATGGACGAACTGGGGATTTCGGGGGCCGACGGGGTGCTGTTGGACTTGGGGGTGTCCTCCCCCCAACTGGACGACCCCAGCCGGGGCTTCTCTTACATGCACAACGCGCCGCTGGACATGCGCATGGACCAGACCCAGCCGCTGACCGCTGCCCAGGTGGTCAACCAGTGGCCGGAGCAGGAGCTGAGTTTCATCCTTTCCCGATACGGAGAGGAACGCTACGCCCGCTCCATCGCCGCCGCCATCGTCCGCCGCCGGGAGGAACGGCCCATCGAGGAAACGCTGGATTTGGTGGAGGTCATCAAGTCCGCCATGCCCGCCGCCGCCCTGAGGGAGAAGCAGCACCCGGCCAAGCGTAGCTTTCAGGCCATCCGCATCGCCGTCAACGACGAGCTTTCCGCCTGCTCCCAGGCGGTGGACGCCATCATCCCCCGGCTGAATCCGGGCGGGCGGCTGTGCGTCATCACCTTCCACTCCCTGGAGGACCGGCTGGTGAAAAACGGCTACCAGGCCCAGGCCAGAGGGTGCATCTGCCCGCCGGAGTTCCCGGTGTGCGTCTGCGGCAGGACCCCGGCCATCAAAATGACCCCCAAAAAGCCCATCCTCCCCTCGGCGGAGGAAATCAAGGAGAATCCCCGCGCCCGCAGCGCCAAGCTGCGCATCGCGGAAAAAGTTTGAGAGCTATTAGCCATTAGCTGTTGGCTGTTAGCTTGCGACATCTTACTAACAGCTAAAAGCTACAGGGAGGGGCAAAGCCCCGGAAGTGCCGCTTGACGGCAAGAGCTAACAGCTCAATTTCAACAAAGAGAGGTAGTTCATCATGGCTGCACGACGCAAAAGACAGAACCCTTTTCAGACGGCTATCAGCGGAAATGTGGCCTATGATGTCAACACCCGCGGCAACGTCGCCTATGAGCCGGAGCGGGAGGAGCGCACGGAACAGCAGCGCATCTCCGACACCGGCCTCCAGCGGGCCAAACAGACCCGCCGCCAGCCGGTAGAGTTGCGCAAGCAGCAGCCCGTCTCCCTCACCGCCGTGGCCGGTTTCGTGCTGGTGGCGATGCTGGCGGTGGGCGTGCTGACCAGCTACATCCAGCTCAACAGCATTTACGCCGAGACCGTCACCGCCCAGACCGAGCTGACCGAGCTGGAGGACACCTACACCAAGCTGGCCGCCGAGGAGGAGGAAGTGTTCGACACCGAGACCCTGCGCCAGGCGGCAGAGGAGGCCGGGCTGACCGAACCCAGCGCCAGCCAGAAGGTCTACATCGAGTTCTCCTCCCCGGACAACACCGTAGTCTATGCCCAGCAGGAGCAGGCCACCGGGCTGCGGGGCTGCTGGCAGACAGTGGTCTCCTTCTTCACCGGCCTGGGGGCATATTTCAGTTAAACGGGACATATCAGTGTTTTGGACGAGAGAACGGCAAAAGCCATAAGAAACAACAGAGGGCGTAAGAAGAGTACATTCTTGCGCCCTTCTTCGACAGCCGGGGAGGTGAATCCATGAACAGGCAAAAGCGGAAAAAGAGCAGCAGCCGCCAGGCCAACCGGCGCATTTTCCGCAGGACGGTGTTCCTGCTGGCCATCTGCGGCGTGGTCATGTTCCTCCCCATCGTCTACAAGCTGTGGTACTGGCAGATCAGCCGCCACGACGAGATCGAGCAGAAGGCGGTGCAGCAGCAGACCAGCGAGCTGTCCGTCTCCGCCCAGCGGGGAGCCATCTACGACTCTGAGGGCAACGTGCTGGCCATCAGTGCCAGCGCCTACGACGTGATTTTGTCCCCCAAGGCCATCAACGACAAGCAGCAGGAGCTGGACGCCGCCGCGGAGACCGCCCGTGAAAAGGGCGAGGACCCCGGCGAGGTCTTGGACGTGGTGGAGACCATCGCCACTGGCCTGGCCGAGATTCTGGACGGCGTGGACGCGGACACCATCCGGGAGAAGTGTCAGGACACCAACAGCCAGTACAAAAAAATCGCCACCAAGCTGGACGCCACCACTGAGGAAGCGGTGCGGGAGTTCATGGACGAGTATGACCTCTCCGGCTGCATTTACCTGACCCCCAACTCCAAGCGGTACTACCCCTATTCCACCCTGGCCGCCCAGATCATCGGCTTCACCAACGACAACGGCGGCGCTTACGGCATTGAGGCGGAGCTGGACGACGAACTGTCCGGGACCTCCGGCCTGGTGGTCACAGCCCAGAACGCCAGCGGCACCGACCTGCTGAACTTCTACCAGGAGTATTACGACGCAGAGAGCGGCAGCACCGTCACCCTGACCCTGTCCACCGAAATCCAGAAGCTGTGCGAGGATGCGCTGGCGGACGGCGTGGAGAAGTACGACGCCCAGAACGGCGGCTTTATCATCGTCATGGACTGCGACAGCGGCGCGATTTTGGGCATGGCCAGCAGTCCCACCTACGACCTGAACAACTACAGCACCATCATTGACAGCGTGCTTCAGGAGGAAGTGGAGTCCGGGGCCATCACCGAGTCGGAGGCGCTGAACGAGATGTGGCGCAACAAGGCGCTGAACGACACCTATGAGCCGGGGTCCACCTTCAAGTCGCTGGTGCTGGCCGCCGCGCTGCAAGAGGGGACTGTCAGCGAGAGCACCACCTTCAACTGCTCTGGCTCTGTCACCGTTTCCAACTACACCATCCGCTGCTCCAACCGCTCCGGCCACGGTCTCCAGACCCTGGCGGAGGCGGTGGGCAACTCCTGCAACCCCGCCTTTATCTCCATCGGCCAGAGCCTGGGCGCGGAGACCTTCTACTCCTACATGGAGCGGTTCGGCCTGATGGATTCCACCGGCATCGACCTGCCCGGCGAAAGCGCCAACGTCATCTGGAGCCTGGAGAACTTCGGCATCACCGAGCTGGCCACCGCCTCCTTCGGGCAGCGGTTCACCGTCACTCCCATCAGCCTCATCACCGCCATCAACGCGGTGGTCAACGGCGGCTATCTCTACACCCCCCATGTGGTGCAGAGCATCGTGGACGCCGACGGCGACACCACCTATGAGGCGGACACCACCCCCGTCCGGCAGGTCATCAGCGAGGAGACCTCTCAGCGCTGCGCCACCATCCTGGAGGGGGTCGTCACCAGCTTCACCGGGCGCAACGCCTATATGTCCGGCTACCGCATCGGCGGCAAGACCGGCACCTCCCAGACCCTGGTGGACGACGAGTACATCGTCTCCTTTATGGGCTTTGCCCCGGCGGACGACCCGGAGATCATCGTGCTGGTGGCCTTCGACTCCCCCAAGGTGGACGCGGCGGGCAGCAACTACTCCACCACCGGCTACTACATCTCCGGCGGCAACATGGCCGCGCCGGTGGCGGGACAACTCATCGCGGACATTCTGGACTATATGGGCTACGAAAAGCAGTACACCGACGACGATCTCTCCGGCGTCAGCGTCTCCATGCCCGCCCTGGCGGGCCTCTCCGAGAGCGAGGCGGCGGAGGCGCTGGAGGCCAAGGACCTGACCTACCGGGTGGTGGGCGACGGGGAGACCGTCACCGACCAGTGCCCCGCCTCCGGGTCCACCCTGCCCAGCGGCAGCGAGGTCATCCTCTATATGGGGGAGGAGGCCCCCGACGACACCGTCACCGTCCCGGACCTGACCGGCATGACGGTGGACCAGGCAAAGGAGGCGCTGAGCGAGCTGGACCTCTATATGACGGCCACCGGCTCCTCCAGCTACTACAACAGCACCACGCTGGCCTACAGCCAGAGCACCGCCGCCGGAACGGAGGTGGAGCGGGGCAGCGTCATTACGGTGAACTTCGCCGACAGCGCCGTGGCCGACTACACAGGACAGGAAATTGATGATTAGTCCAAGAATCCCGCTGACGGCGGTGATCGGCGGGGCAGGCAAGACCTGTACGGCGCATTTAGTGCGCCGGATGCTGGAGGACGGCGCGGGCCAGACCACCGGCCTCATCACCACCCGCCACAGCTACCTCCGGGATGAAGTGCTTCCGCCTCCGGCGTGGCCGGGGTGGGCGCGGCAGCTGCCGGACATCCTGGACCGCATGGCGGACGCGGGATGTGACCGGGCGGTGTTCACCATGACCGTCCCCATGCTGGCGGCGGGGCTGGCGGAACACCTGCCCCTGGAGCTGGCGGTGATCACCAGCCTGCAAAATGAGCAGGAGGCCGAGCTGGTGTGCCAGAAACTGGCGGGCCGGTGCGAGACGCTGGTGTGCTGCATCGACGACGGCGACGTGCGCCGTCTGGCGGAGCTGTGGCCCGGCAAAAAGCGTACCTACGCGGAAAAGCGGGGGGAGGCCGACGTGAATGGTCGGAACCTGCGCCTGCTGCGGGACCGCATCGAGTTCGAGGCCCTGACCGACCAGGGCATCTCCCGGGTGCGGCTGCCCATCCCCGGCGGCTTCGGCCTTTACCACAGCCTGGCCGCCCTGACGGTGGGGCAGCTGTGGAACGTCCCTCTGGGGCGAATGGTGGAGGTGCTAGGCCACGCCGGAGGCGTGCCGGGCCGCATGGAGCTGCACGAGCTGGACGGCGGCGTGGCCGCCCTCATCGACAGCGCGACCACCCCGGAGCAGATGGAGAATCTGCTGCTCACCGCCCGTTCCATGGCCCAGGGGCGGCTGCTGCTGGTCTGCGGCGCGCCGGGTGACCGGGACAGGAGCCGCCGGGCGCAAATCGGCTCGGTCATCTCCCGCATGGCTGACCGGGTCTATCTCACCGCTGACGACCCCCGCACCGAGCCGGTGGAGGACATCTGTCGGGACATCCGCGCCGGGATGCAGGGTCGCAAGGGGACGCTGGTCCCGGACCGGGCAAAAGCCATCCGTCGGGCGGTGTCCGCTGCGGAGCCGGGGGATTTGGTCATCCTCGCCGGACGGGGCGACCGCACCGCCATGCTGGTGGGCCGGGAGGAAGTGCCCTTCGATGAGCGGGATATACTGAGAGAATTTCAAACAGAGGGATAAATTCCGCTGTTTTCCGTCTAAAATAGAAATGAGCTGTTAGCTGTTAGCCGTTAGCTGTTAGCTGCGCACTGCAAGCCAAAAACGCAGCGCCAGAAAAATCGTACAACCGAGCTAAGAGCTAAAAGCTAGGAGCTAAGAGCTACTATAATAGAAAGAAACAAGGCTCTGGAACGACAGAGCCGAAGGAGCGAAAGATGAGAGCGATTATCAGCCTGATTGTGGCCTTTGCCGCCACGGTGCTTATTGGACACTTTTTAATTCCCTGGCTCCACGCCCTGAAAGCGGGCCAGACCATCAAGGAAATTGGCCCCAAGTGGCATATGTCCAAGCAGGGCACCCCAACCATGGGGGGCCTGATGTTCATCGGGGGCAGCTTTTTGGCCCTGATTATCTTGGGGTGGAGCGATTTTGTCAGCGGCGACTTCGGGGCGCTCATTGTGTTCTGCTTCGCCCTGGTGTTCGGCGTCATCGGCTTCATCGACGACTACAAAAAGGTCCGCTACCACCAGAACGAGGGCCTCACCGCCGCGCAGAAGTTCCTGCTCCAACTGGTGGCGGCCATCGTGTTCACCCTGCTGCTGCGGAACACCGGGTATCTGAACCCTGACCTCTATATCCCCTTCGCCAACGTGACGGTGGAAATTCCCTGGGTGGTGTACATGGTCTTTGCCGCCTTCGTGATAGTGGGGACGGTGAACGCCGTCAACATCACCGACGGCGTGGACGGTCTGGCCACCGGCGTGACCATCCCGGTGATGGTGTTCTACCTGGCTACGGCGCTGCTGTGGGACTATACGGAGCTGGGGGTACTCAGCGCCGCCATGCTGGGGGGCCTGCTGGGGTTCCTGGTTTATAACTTCCACCCCGCCAAGGTGTTCATGGGGGACACCGGCTCCCTGTTCCTGGGAGGCATGGTCTGCGGAATGGCCTTCGCGTTGGATATGCCGCTGATTTTGATTCTGGTGGGCATCATCTATATCGCGGAGACCGCCTCCGACATCATCCAAGTGACGTACTTCAAACTGACCCATGGCAAGCGCATCTTCCGCATGGCGCCTCTCCACCACCACTTCGAGATGGGCGGCTGGAGCGAATATAAGCTGTTCGGCGTGTTTTCCGGCATCACCGCCGTGGCGTGCGTGCTGGCGTATCTGGGCGTGATGGGACGGTAAGGGAGCTGTTAGCTGTTGGCTATTAGCCATTAGTCAGGCACTACAAACCAAAAGCGCAGAGCAAACAGCTCAGCACCACTAAGCTAACAGCTAAGAGCTACAGGGAGGGGCAAAGCCCCGGAAGTGCCGCTTGACGGCAAAAGCTAAAAGCTAACATCGAAAGGAGGGGCCGTATGGCAGTCAAATCTTCCCGGCGGGGACTGAACCGCTACCAGCAGCTGGCGAAAGGGCCAATCGACCTGCCCTTTCTGATGCTGGTGCTGCTGCTGCTGGGCATCGGCCTCATCATGTTGCTGTCGGCCTCGTCCTACGCCGCCCTCTATGACCGGGCGGCGGGGTACAACGCCTCCACCGGCACCCTGGGCGACCCCTATTATTACTTCAAGCGGCAGGCGCTCTTCGCCGTGCTGGGCATTGTGGCAATGCTGCTGGTCTCCCGGCTGGATTACCAGTATCTGCGTATTCTGTCGGTGCCGGTGCTGCTGGTGGCCATCGTGCTGCTGATTATGGTGCTGACCCCGCTGGGCGTCACCCAGAACAACTCCACCCGCTGGCTGCGGCTGGCGTTTGTGGCCGGGCCGACCTATCAGCCCTCGGAGGTCGCCAAGCTGGGCGTGGTGCTGTTTTTCTCCGCCCGGCTGTCCAAGCGGCGGCAGGGGCCGCCAAAGTTTGCCCGGCGGCTGCCCCAGCCCTGGGAAAACATTCGTTACTTCTTCTACTGGAGCGACCTGGCCGAGCTGATCCCCTACGGGGTGATTTTGGTGGTCATCGCCGTGTTGATGCTCATGGAGCCGCATATGTCCGGCACCCTGCTGGTGCTGGCCGCAGGCGCGGCCATCCTGTTCGCCGCCGGGATACGGCTGGGCTGGTTTGCCCTGGGCGCGGGCGCAATGGGGGTTGTGGCCTACCTGGTCATCGGCGTCATCGGCTACAACAGCAGCCGTATTGCCATCTGGCTGGACCCCTGGTCGGACCCCACCGACACCGGCTATCAGGTGGTGCAGTCCCTCTACGCGGTAGCCTCCGGCGGGCTGACCGGCCTGGGCTTCGGCCTGAGCCGCCAGAAATACCACTACCTGCCCGAAGAGCAAAACGACTTCATCTTTGCCATCATCTGCGAGGAGCTGGGCTTCATCGGAGCCACGCTCATCGTGGTGCTGTTCGCGCTGCTGGTCATCCGGGGCTACTGGCTGGCCCTCCACGCCAGGGACCGGTTCGGCTCCCTGCTCATTGTGGGCATCACCACGCTGTTGGCGGTGCAGGTGTTCTTGAACATGGCAGTGGTGCTGAACCTCATCCCCGCCACGGGCATCTCCCTGCCCTTCTTCTCCTACGGCGGCACCGCGCTGGTCATCCAGCTGGTGGAGATGGGCATTATCCTGTCCGTCTCCCGGCAGATCGCCCCGCCGAAGCAGGGGTGAGCTGTTAGCCGTTAGTCAAGCACTATCCCCCTCGCCTCCCCTGAAAGGGGAGGGGGACCGCTGCCTTTAGGCGGTGGTGGAGGGGTTCTGCCGCTTCCCATTTTCAACTTCCAACTCCATCCTCCAGGAGGAATTTAACCATGAATCCAAAAATTCTCTTCACCTGCGGCGGCACCGCCGGACACATCAACCCGGCGGTGGCCCTGGCGGGTCTGTTCCAGGAGCGGGACGGCGCGGAGATCCTCTTTGTAGGGGCCGATGGCGGCATGGAGGAATCTCTCGTGCCCAAGTCCGGCTACCCCATCCGCACCGTCACCATCTCCAGCTTTTACCGTTCGGTCAACCTGAACAGCCTGAAACACAACCTGAACACCGCGAAAAACCTGCTGGTCTCCCCCGGACAGGCCAAACAGATTTTGAAAGAGTTCCAGCCCGACCTGGTGGTGGGCACCGGCGGCTACGCCTCCTACCCGGTGGTGAATCAGGCGGCGAAAATGGGCATCCCCACCGCCGTCCACGAGTCCAACGCCTTCCCCGGCCTGACCACCCAGCGGCTGGCCAAAGTGGTGGACAAGGTCATGGTGGGCTTTGAGGAGAGCAAAAACCACTACGACGACCAGAGCAAGGTGGAGGTCACCGGCACCCCCGTCCGGGAGGACTTCTTCGCCCAGACCCAGGCGGAGGCCCGGGCCAAGCTGGGCTTCGGGGACACCAAGCCCGTGGTGGTCACTACCTGGGGCAGCCTTGGGGCCCAGGTGATGAACGACCATATGGTGGACTTCGTGGCCCGTGAGATTGAGGCAGGCACCCCCTTCCACCACATCTACGGCGTGGGCCAGCGGTACTACCAGCGGGTGCTGGACGGCATCGCGGAGCGAGGTATCGACCTGAGCCTCTACCCCAACGTGGACATCCGGGACTACATCTATGACATGCCCGTGGTGATGTCGGCGGCGGACGTGGTGCTCAGCCGGGCCGGAGCCTCCACCATCGCGGAGATCTCCGCCATCGCCAAGCCCAGCATCCTGGTGCCCTCCCCCAACGTCACCGCCAACCACCAGGAGAAGAACGCCCGCGTCCTCTCCGACCAGGGGGCGGCCATGCTGATGCTGGAGGCGGACTGCACCGGCAAAAAGCTCTACGACCAGGTCACCGATCTGCTGGACCACCGGGGACGGCTGGAGCAGATGCAGATGGAGCTGAAGCGGCTCTTTGTCAGCAACGCCAACGAGCGCATTTATCAGGTGCTGAAGGATTTGATGAAACAATAAGCGGTCAAACCGGCTGCCAAACGCATAGGATGGGATAAATCCAACGGAAACGCGCCCTGGGGCGCTGTCTCCAAACGAACTGGAGGAATCCCTATGCGTGTGTTGCGCGTGCGCGGCGGCAGGCCGCTCTCCGGCGCTGTGGCCGTCCACGGGGCCAAAAACAGTGTGCTGCCCATTCTGGCGGCGGCGATTTTGGCGGGCGGCGTCAGCGTGATACATAACTGCCCCGCCCTGACCGACGTGGACGCGGCGGTGGCCATCCTGCGGCACCTGGGCTGCCGGGTCCAGCGAGAGGGCGAGACGGTGACGGTGGACTCGTCCACCCTGACCCGTATGGACATCCCCGACGCCCTCATGCGGGAAATGCGCTCCTCGGTCATCTTTCTGGGGGCGATTTTGGCCCGGTGCGGTCAGGCGGAGCTGTCCTTTCCCGGCGGGTGCGAGCTGGGGCCCCGGCCCATCGACCTGCACCTGAGCGCCCTGCGGTCCATGGGGGCGGAGATCGATGCCGCCTGTGGCGGCATCCGCTGCCGGGGACGGCTCCACGGGGCGGAACTTTCTCTCTCCCTCCCCAGCGTGGGGGCCACGGAGAACATCATGCTGGCGGCCTGCGCCGCCGACGGCGTGACGGTCGTCTCCAACGCCGCCAGAGAGCCGGAAATCGTGGATTTACAGAACTTTTTGCGCACCCTGGGGGCTGATATTGACGGGGCCGGGACCTCCACCGTGACGATACGGGGCGGAGCGCCCCTCCACGGGGGCGAACACACCGTCATTGTGGACCGCATCGTGGGGGCCACCTACCTGGCCGCTGCTGCGGCCACCGGGGGCCATGTAGCCCTGGAGGGCCTGGACCGGCGGTGGCTGCTGCCGGTGTTGGACACCCTCCGGCAGGCGGGCTGTACCGTTTCCGGCGGGGA
>JAJBVG010000036.1:70119-70517 GCA_020859945.1 Clostridiales bacterium
GGAAACCCGGGTGGAGCTGCGGTGTGACCGGCCCCTGACCGGCGTCCGGCCCATCCGCACCGCCCCCTATCCCGGCTTCCCCACCGACGCCCAGCCCATGGTCATGGCCGCCTTCTGCGGCGCACGAGGGACCGCCGTCTTTGTGGAGACCATCTTCGAGAACCGCTACCGCCAGGCGGCGGAGCTGGCCCGGATGGGAGCCGATATCCGGGTGGAGGGCCGGGTGGCCGTGGTCTGCGGCGTACCCCGGCTCCACGCCGCCCGATTGGAGGCGGCGGACCTGCGGTGCGGGGCGGCGTTGGGAGGGGCGGGCCAGGCCGAGGCTGGCGGGAGGCACAGGGATGGGGGGAAACCGCTGGACAGGGGTTCGGACGGGATGGGGGAGGGCGTGTGCTCCG
>JAJBVG010000036.1:70527-80652 GCA_020859945.1 Clostridiales bacterium
CGGCGTTGGTCGGGGCGGCCCTGGCCGCGGAGGGCGAGAGCCAAATCGCTGGGCTGCACCACATTGACCGGGGTTATGCCCGGCTGGAGGAGGACCTGTCCTCCCTGGGGGCGGACATCCGGCGGGTGGACGTGGACGCGGACATAAATACAGATATAGAGGAACAGCGTTAGACGCTGCGATAAGGGGGAATAACATGGCGAACAAACGACGACACCAGCACAGCTACCAGGGCGGCGGACGACTTTGGGGCCTGTATGTCGTTCTCACGACGGTCCTGGTGCTGGCCGCCATCGGCGCGGGCTGCATCGTGTTTTTCAAGGTCAGCAGCGTGGAGGTCTACATCCGCGACAGCGAGGGGAACACAGCGGCGCTGGCCCAGGACGACCGTTATTCCCAGGAGGAGATTTTGGAGGCCGCCGACATCGACATCGGCGACAACCTGTTCCTGCTGAACAAAAACCGGGCGGCAGCCACCATTTTGTCCCGCCTGACCTATGTTTCCAGCGTGTCAATCCAGAAAAAGCTGCCTGGCACCGTGGTGCTGACCCTGGCCGAGAGCGGTGCGGCGGCGGCCATTCAGGACGGGGAGAGCTGGTGGCTCATCGACCTGAACGGCAAGCTGCTGGAGGAGACAGACAGCGACCCGGGCTGTACCGTTCTCCTGGGGCTGACCCCGGTGGACCCGGTGGAGGGCGAGGCACTGTCCGTGCCGGACGGCAGCGATGAGGAGGTCGGGAACCAGACCCTCCAGCTGAGCAGTCTGCTGGAGCTGCTGACCCCCCTCCAGGACTACGGGCTGTTGGACGACGTGGTGTCCATCGACCTGTCCTCCGAGAGCACGGTGACGCTGGACTACGACGGGCGCATCCAGGTGAAACTGCCCCTCGAGGCCGATTACAACGAGAAAATCAAGTATTTTGCTGAGATTTTGACGGATTATGTGGCGGAAAACTGGACGGAGGACGACACCGGCACCCTGGATATGACCTACAGCGACGGGAATCCCCATCTGGTGAAAAATGAAAAATAAAAGAGAAAGGTATTGACCCCATAGAAAATATCCGATAAAATGTTATTTAGAAAAAATAGGTTGTATTACTTCCAAATATGGAGCTGAACTTAGGAGGAAAGCATATGTCCCTTGGATTTGAGTTGGAGCCGGACACCGTTGTCAATATCAAGGTGGTCGGCGTAGGCGGCGGCGGCAACAACGTCGTCAACCGCATGGCGAATTCCGGCACCCAGGGTGTGGAATTTATCGCAGTCAACACAGACCGTCAGGCACTGGACCACTCCAGCGCCACCAGCAAGATTCAGATCGGTGAGAAGATCACCCACGGCCAGGGGGCCGGGGCCGACCCGGAGGTGGGCCGCAAGGCCGCCGAGGAGAGCCGCAGCCAGTTGGACAAGGCCCTGGAAAACGCCGACATGGTGTTCGTCACCTGCGGCATGGGCGGCGGCACCGGCACCGGCGGCAGCCCCATCGTGGCGGACGTGGCCCGGGAGAAGGGCATCCTCACCGTGGGCGTGGTCACTAAGCCCTTCAAGTTCGAGGGGCGGCGGCGGATGCTCCAGGCCGAGGCCGGCATCAACGAGCTGAAGGAAAAGGTGGACTCCCTGGTCATCATCCCCAATGACCGGCTGAAGCACGCCACCGACCAGAAGATCACTCTGAACAACGCCTTTGAGATCGCCGACGACGTGCTGCGCCAGGCGGTGACTTCCATCTCCGACCTGGTCACCGACGTGGGCTTCATCAACCTGGACTTCGCCGACGTGACCGCCGTCATGAAGGACGCGGGTCTGGCCCACATGGGCATGGGCCGTGCGGCGGGGGCCAACAAAGCGGAAGAGGCGGCGAAAATGGCCATCTCCTCCCCGCTGCTGGAGACCTCCATCGTGGGCGCCCGCGGCGTGCTGGTCAACATCTGCGGCGACATGAACATCGGCCTGGAAGAAGTGGAGACCGCCGCCACCCTGGTGCAGGAGGCCGCAAACCCCGACGCCAACATCATCTTCGGCGCCACCTTCGACGAGAGCCTGGAGGACGAAATTCGAGTCACGGTCATCGCCACCGGCTTTGACGAGACCCCCGCAGAGGAGAAAACCCCTTCTTTTTCTAAGCCGGTGCCGGAAACGCCCAAGCCCGCACCGGCGACCACCCTGGGGCAAGCTCCCACCGCGGCATCGGCGGCTCAGCCGGAGCCGGTTTCCACCCCTGAACCTGCGCCCACGCCTGAGCCGGAGCAGCCTCCCGTCTTTGTGGAGGAGCCTGTTGCCCAGCCCAAGCCCAAGAAGGAAGAGGAAGAGGACCCTTACGAGGCCATCCTCCGCATTTTCGGGAACCGCCAGTAACCGACGAAGCAAGGAGAACAAATGATCAAGAAAAAGGACCAGATGCGTCACGCGGTCATCGAGCATATGCGGGGCGGCGAGGGTGAAATTCACCTGGAGCACATCCTCGAAAACAGCGAGACCGGGGACCGCACCGGCCTGTGCAGCGTCTGCACCGTGGAGCCGGGCTGTTCCATCGGTTTGCACACCCACGACACCAACGCCGAAATTTACTATATGCTGGAGGGCCAGCTGGAGCTGAACCAGAACGGCCAGCTCTGCACCATCCAGACCGGGGACGTGGTGTTCACCTCCGACGGGGAGAGCCACAGCGTCGCCAACCGGGGGGACAAGCCCGCCAAGCTGCTGGCGGTGATTTTCCCGCATTGATTTTCAATCGTTCACAACAAAAGCCTCCGCTGCGGCGGAGGCTTTGCCTCTTTCAAACTGCCATGACACGAAACGACATTGAACAGCTTTTCAAGGCCCTGCCCCCTGCGGCGGAGCCGCCTGAACGGAACGCGGCGGTGCTGGTCCCCCTGACCGAGAGAGATGGGGAGGTCTGCGTCCTGCTGGAGGTGCGCGCCGCCGCCCTGCGCCACCAGCCGGGGGAGATTTGCTTTCCTGGGGGCGGCATGGAGCCGGGGGAGGACGCGACCGCCTGCGCCCTCCGGGAGACGGAGGAGGAACTGGGGCTGACCGCCCGGCAAATCGACCTCATCGCGCCGCTGCCCGCCCTGCGGCACAGTTCCGGCCAGCGGGTGGAGGCGGTGCTGGGCTGGGTGAACAGCCTGGAGGGGCTGCGCCTCCAGCGGGAGGAGGTGGCGGAGGCGTTTCTGTTGCCGCTGTCCTGGCTCCGGGCCAACCCGTCCAAGTGGGCCACTTACGCGACGGTGGCGGAGCTGGACACCGCGCCGGAGGAGCTGCTGCCCTTCCTGCCCCACTACCGCCGGGAGCGGCGCACCCCCATCTGGGTCTATCAGGGCCGCGTCATCTGGGGGCTGACCGCGAAAATGCTGGTGGACCTGCTGGAGACGCTGAGGGGGCTTCCCGATTGAGGGGGAACGTGCGGCGGGGCCGCTAACAGCCGCATTGCACATTGCTAATTGTGAAAATTTGTGATAGGATAAACCCAACCAAAGGAAAAACGGGGCGAACACCATGAGCAAACAGAAGATTTTGGCGCTGCTGCGGCAGAACCCGGAGGGCTACACCTCCGGCGAGGCCATGAGCCGACAGCTGGGCATTTCGCGGGCGGCGGTGTCCAAGGCGGTCAGCGGCCTGCGGCAGGAGGGCTACGACATCCACTCCGTCACCAACCGGGGCTATCGGCTGGTGTCCGGCCCCGACCGGCTGACAGCGGGGGAGATCGAGCCATGGCTCCATGTGGACCACATCGGCGCGGCGCTGGAGTGCTTCGAGACCATCGACTCCACCAACAACTACCTCAAGCGGGAGGCCCACCGCCTGCCCGACGGGGCCGTGGCTGTCGCCAACGAACAGACTGGGGGCCGGGGCCGCCTGGGGCGGAGCTTTCAGTCTCCCAAAGACGCCGGTATCTACATGAGCGCCCTGGTGCGCCCGAACATCCCCCCGGAGCGGGCGCTGAACTTCACCGCGTTCGTGGCGGTGGCGGTGTGCGAGGGCATCGAGGCCGCCACCGACCTGCAACCCCAAATCAAGTGGACCAACGACATCGTGCTGGAGAAGCGGAAGGTCTGCGGCATCCTCACGGAGATGTCCATCGAAGGGGAGAGCGGCGCGCTGCAATCCATCGTCACCGGCATCGGCCTCAACGTCAACCAGCGGCTGGAGGACTTCCCGGAGGACATCCGGGACATCGCCGGGTCCCTCGCCATGGCCACCGGGAAACCGGTGCAGCGGGGGCGGCTGACAGCGGAAGTTCTCAACGCCCTGGATCGGATGTATGCCGCATGGCTCTCCGACGGGGGCGACTATCTGGAGAAGTACCGCGCCCGGTGCCTGACCGTGGGCCGGGAGGTGCGGCTGCTCCGGGCTGACGGCCGGCAGGAACCGGCCCGCGCCGTCGCCGTGGCGGAGGACTTCGGCCTCGTGGTGCGCCACCCTGACGGCCGGGAGGAAAAAGTCACCTCCGGGGAGGTCAGCGTCCGGGGGCTGTGGGGATATGTGGATTAATTTGCAATTTGCAATTAGCAATTTGCAATGAACGGGTTTGCAGCCGTGGTCGTTATGCGGGACGCGCTGTTATCCAATATGAAAAGAGCATGAAAAACCGGGACAGACGGGTTGGTTCGTCTGTCCCGGTTTTTGGTTGTGGGCGGTGTTTCCTTAGAGGTAAGAAAACACCTGCTTCAAAAAGTCCTTGTGTCACTGTGCATTCGTAATGGTATCAATCCCTTAGAGGTAAGAAAACACGATGCAGAACGTCGTCTTTTGTGGGTAGATCCATTAAGCCTTGAAACGGTATCAATCCCTTAGAGGTAAGAAAACACATGTGGTGAAAGAAATCATACAGCAGACCTTACGTATCAATCCCTTATAGGTAAGAAAACACAACCAACCTTTGTGTATCCTTATTCTACCACGGACAGCATGGCCTGTCAATGACAATTCTGTGAAAATCTGCAAAAAACGCCGCCGCAGGCCCATTCGGGAACCCTGCGGCGGCGTTGTCGTTGTGTCGTTGTGTAGGCTCAGCCCACGGACTTCACTTCGTAGCCCGCGTTGGTGACGGCGGCGGTCAGCGCCTCGGCGGTGACGGACTCGTCGGCGGTGACGGTGGCGGTCTTGGCCTCCAGGTTCACCACGGCGGCGGTGACGCCGGGGACCTCGGCCAGGGCCTTTTCGACGCGGGCCTGGCAGTGGACGCACATCATGCCCTCGACAGTCAGGGTTTTGGTCATGGAAATCTCTCCTTTCTCATCAGAATCAGCACTTTCAGCACTTAAACTCAAACCCTCCATGGATTCCGAAGGGGTTGGGACGGGATCGGGGGCCTTGTGGCGGGGCTTGAACAGCCGCAGCCGCAGGGCGTTGCTCACCACCGAGACGGAGGAGAGGCTCATGGCGGCCGCGCCAAAGATAGGGTTCAGCTGCCAGCCCAGCAGGGGGTAGAACACCCCGGCGGCCAGGGGGATGCCCACGCAGTTGTAGCAGAAGGCCCAGAACAGGTCCTGCTTGATGTTGCGGATAGTGGCCCGGCTCAACTCCATGGCGGTGACGGCGTCCAGCAGGTCGGAGCGGATGAGCACTACGTCCGCCGACTCGATGGCCACGTCGGTGCCCGCGCCAATGGCGAGGCCCACGTCGGCCCGGGTCAGGGCGGGGGCGTCGTTGATGCCGTCGCCCACCATGGCTACCTTTTTGCCCTGCTGTTGCAGGTCGGAGATGACCCGCTCCTTCTCCTGGGGCAGCACCTCCGCTACCACCTGGGTCACGCCCAGCTCCCGGCCAATGGCATCGGCGGTGCGGCGGTTGTCGCCGGTGAGCATGACCACGTCAATGCCCATCTCCTGGAAGGCGGCGATGGCCTCCCGGCTGGTGGGCTTCGCCACGTCCGCCACGGCGATGAGGCCCAGCAGGTGGGTTTCCTCTGCGAAGAACAGGGGGGTCTTGCCCTGGTCGGCCAGCTGGTCGGCAATCTCCGGGGGAACGGCCACGCCGGATTCCTCCATCAGCCGCAGGTTGCCCGCAGAATATTTTTTACCCGCGATTTCCGCCCGGAGGCCCTTGCCGGGAACAGCCTCAAAATTTTCCACCGGCAGCAGGGCGAGGCGCTGCTCTTTGGCGGCGGTGACGATGGCCTCCGCCAGCGGATGCTCCGAGGCGGACTCCAGACTGGCGGCCAAAGTCAGCAGCCGGGTCTGGGTGACGCCCTTGGCGGGCAGCAGGTCGGTGACCTGGGGTTTGCCCTGGGTGATGGTGCCGGTTTTGTCCAGCACCACGGCGTTGATACCGTGCAGTGTCTCCAGCGCCTCAGCGGACTTGAACAGCACCCCCAGCTCCGCGCCCTTACCGGTGCCCACCATGATAGCCACGGGGGTCGCCAGGCCCAGCGCGCAGGGGCAGGAGATGACCAGCACCGCCACGCCCGCGCTGATAGCCCGTGTCACCGTGCCGGTGAGGATCATCCACACGATAAAGGTGACCAGCGCGATGCACAGCACCACCGGCACGAAAACCCCGGCGACCTTGTCCGCCAGCTTAGCGATGGGGGCCTTGGAGGAGGAGGCGTCCTCCACCAGCCGGATGATTTGCGAAAGGGTGGTGTCCTCCCCCACGCGGGTGGCCTGGAGGGTAAAGGTGCCGTTTTTGTTGATGGTGGCCCCGGAGACCTTGTCGCCGGGAAACTTTTCCACGGGGATGGATTCGCCGGTCAGGGCGCTTTCGTCCACGGAGGAGCTGCCCTCCACCACCTGGCCGTCCACGGGCACCGCCTGGCCGGGGCGCACCACCACCAGGTCGCCCACCTGCACTTCTTCCACGGGAAGGGTGACTTCCACCCCGTCCCGGAGGACAGAGGCGGTCTTGGGGGCCAGGTCCATCAGCTTCTCAATGGCCGCGCCGGTTTGCCCCTTGGAGCGGGTCTCCAGGTACTTGCCCACCGTCACCAGCGTCAAAATCATGCCCACCGACTCCAGATAGAGGTGGTTCATGTGGTATTCTTCCGCCAGCTCCATGTTCCCGTGGCCCAGCGCCCAGCCCACCACGAACATGGCGTAGAGGGAGTAGACCAGCGAGGCCGTGGCGCCCACGGCGATGAGGGAGTCCATGTTGGGGGCGCGGTGGGCCAAGGTGGTGAAGCCGTTCTTGAAATATTTGTCGTTCACGTAGAGGATGGGCAGCACCAGTACCAGCTGCGCCAGGCAGTAGATCATGGAGTTCTCCACCCCCTTGAGGATGGAGGGCAGCGGCGCGCCGAACATATGCCCCATGCACAGGTAGAACAGGGGGATGAGGAAGATGACGGAGACCGTCAGCCGGGTCCTCATCCAGCGCCGCTCCTTCTCCTGGGCCTCTTTTTTTCGGGCGGCGTCATCCTGGGGGCGGGACTTCTGCCCCACGGGGGTGGCCCCATAGCCCGCCTGGGCCACCGCCTGGCAGACCTGAGCGGCGGTGAGCTTGGAGGGGTCCAGCTCCACCGTCATGCTGCCGGAGAGCAGGTTTACGTTGACCTGGTCCGCCCCGTCCAGGGCCTCCACCGCCTTCTGGACGTGGGCCTGGCAGGCGGCGCAGGACATCCCGGTCACGTCAAATTTTGTTTTCATAGGGTGGGTTCCTTTCGTTATTTCATCAGCTTTTGCAATGTTTTAACCAGCTCATCCACCACCTCGTCGTTGCCCGCCCGGATGTCGTCGGCCACGCAGGTGCGGATGTGGTTGCCCAACAGCACCTTGTTAAAGCTGTTCAGGGCGGCGGTGATGGCGGAGACCTGGGTCAGGATGTCCACACAGTAGCAATCCTCCTCCACCATGCGGCGCACCCCCCGCACCTGGCCCTCGATGCGGTTGAGCCGGTGGATGAGGTCGGTGTATTCTGCTTCGTCCCGGTGCTTGGTCTTTCGTGTGCAGTGGTTGCAGGTATCGTTGTCCATTTTGCGCCTCCTTATGCGGCGGTTGGGGTACCCTCCGGGGGTATCCTTTGGGATGGGAACAGTATATACCCCCACGGGGTAGTTGTCAAGTACCCCACGGGGGTATTTTCAGGGGAAAGGAAATCCCCCTGCACGGGGAATGGATGAGAGGCCGCACGGCATTGCTGCGGCAAGGCTGAAAGCGACATTATTTGTTGCATTCTACCAAAAACTATGGTATTCTGTTTGTGGTCCTCCTCGGAGGACCAGGGCGTTGCCTAATGCGGCGCGGTTGGCCCTCTTGGGGTCCCCGCCAAAGCCCAGCGAAGCGGGTTTGGTGGGGAGAGGAGGAGCAACGGAATGAGTGAGCTTTCGGCTTTAGCCGGAAGCGAAGGATATGGAGTCTGCTCCGACGAGGGGCAGCTTCTTTTGCCCCCGTTCTCAAAGAAGGGGGGCTGCTCAATGAGTACGATGGAAGTATTGACGTTTCGCCTCGTCGTCATCGGCGTCTGCAACCTGTTCATACAGGACAAAAAGAAGTAACCGCCCTCAGCTCCCCAGCTTGGCGGTTACTTCTGTAATCATCTTATAGGGGGCTGACCGTTGCCGGGCAACGCCCTTTTCTGATTCTTAGTATACCCCGCGGCGGGAAAATGTCAAGAGGCGGCGTGCCACAGACACAGAAGTCAATTTTGAGGAAAGTTGAAAAAAGAGCCTTGTTTTCGTGTGTTAGCTGCCCTTCGCGCCCGCCTTTGCCGCCGGACTGGACATGGCGTGGGCTACCAGCAAAATCAGTCCGCCGCCGATGAGCCAGACCGTTCCCGAAGCGATACGGGAGGTGGAGGCGGAGACCACCATAGCCAGGGTGTCCCCGGCGAGGACGCCTCCGGCGTAGGCCATGACGATGCTGACCACACCGAAGCCCACTGCTCCAATTCCCCGCAGCAGCACCACGGCGCCCATCAGCCGCAGGGCGTTGCGCAGCCGCCGGACCATCTTCTCCAGACTGCTGATGCGCTCCACCAGCTCCATCGCCTGCTCTTCCGACAGGGGCGCGCCCTTCTCCTCGGCCTCCTGGCCCTGGATCAGCTCCGCCACGGTGATGTCCAGCGCCTGACACAGGGCGGGGACGATGCTGTAATCTGGCATGGTCCAGCCGTTCTCCCACTTGAAAATGGTCTTGTTGGAGACCCCCAGCTGCTCCTGGGTCAGGTTCAACTCCCTGCGCCGCTGGCGGAGAAAGGCCCCGGTTTTTGTCTGCTCCATGATTTTCCTCCTTCTGCTGTGGTTCTTTCGGATGATACCTAAAGGATAGCGGTTTCAGGGGAAAAAGTCCATCCCCCAGGGGGAGACTTTAGGGGAAGTTTGCTTTTTGCATGGCAAAATCGGCAAAAGGTCTAAGTATTCTGCCGGGCCATCTGCGTATTTTTCACAAATAAGAGGTGGTTTCCTCTGCGCATAATTCACAATTTTTTGCGCGCATTGGATTTTTCGTTTGAAATTTCTCCCCTATAAATGCTAAAATAGTATCAAAAAAGGAGGGAAATGCCACATGAAACGCATTAAACAAGCCTGTTTGTTACAAACCATTCATTTTCAGGTGCGGGACGCCGCCCTCTCCAACGATCCGGCGGGGGATGTCCGCACCGAGTTGGAGAACTATAAGGCCCAACTCAAACGCAGCGGCACTCAGTACCGCATCGTTTCTGAGGAGGTCCAGCCTGACCAGTCCATCATCATCCGTATTCGCAAGCAGTACAACAGCTACGACACCGGCAACTACCTGGACGAATAAATCGCACGCATGGGAGACGCTGCCAACGGCGGCGCTCAACAAAAAAACGAACCAGTCGCTCCCCGGAGCGGCTGGTTTTTGCGTTTGTGGGTGTTTGTGATTGCAAAAATCCGCCTACCGGCGGATTTTGGGTGGAGGCAGCGAGTTCGATTTTCCTGCCAAACGAAAGAAAAGGGACTTACCGTAGTAAATCCCTTTTTTGTGGAGCGGAAGACGAGGCTCGAACCCGCTACCCCGTCCCGGAAAAGTCTTGCGCCTTTTCCGGGAGCCGGGAACCTCTGATTGCAAAAATCCGCCTACCGGCGGATTTTGGGTGGAGGCAGCGAGTTCGATTTCCCGCCAAACGCAAAGAAAAGGGACTTACCGTAGTAAATCCCCTTTACGTGGAGCGGAAGACGAGGCTCGAACTCGCTACCTCCACCTTGGCAAGGTGGCGCTC
>JAJBVG010000067.1 GCA_020859945.1 Clostridiales bacterium
TGGTAGCCATCAGGTGGCCGCCGAAGGCGGGACGGGTCATCTTCAGGTTGCGGTCCTCATAGTCGAACTTCTGCTTGGACAGGTCCAGAGAGGAGGACTCTTTCAGGAACTCCACATACTTGCCGGTGTCGATGTCCAGATGGGTGGCGTCGGCGGTCAGGCCGGTGTGCAGACGAGCCGCGCAGCGGGGGCCCAGGTCACGGCCAATGTTGGTGGCGCCGATGAGGACGATCTCGGGCTTCTTGTCCTTGACCAGGTCGCACAGCACCTTGGCATAGCCGTCGGTGGTGTAGTCTTTCAGCAGGGGGCTGTCCAGATAATAGACGCGGTCCGCGCCGTAGCCGCCCAGGGCCTTGAGGTAGTTCTCATCGACATTGCTGCCCAGCACCACGCCGCACAGCTCCACGCCGATGTCGTTGGCCAGCTTGCGGCCCTCGCTCAGCAGCTGATAGCTGATGGACTGGATGACGCCGTCGCGCTGCTCACAGAAAACCCATACGCCGTGGAACGCGGCGGTATCGGTGAAGTTGTATTCAGACATAGTATACTCTCCTCTCTCAGATCAGGTGCTTATCGTTCAGGATGCCGACCAGCGCACTGGCACTTTCCACCATGGTGCCAGCGCCCTTCTGAGGCGGAGTGAAGGATTTGAACACGTTGGTGGGGGAGCCCTTCAAACCGATGGTGTCGGTCTCGATCAGGGGATCGTCCTTCAGCGCGGGATAGTCGAAAATCTCCAGGGGCTTGGAATAGCACTCGAAGATGCCGCTGACGGACATATAGCGGGGGGTGTTCAGCTCCTTGATGCAGGTCAGCAGGCAGGGGGTCTTGACCTTCAGGGTCATGTAGCCGTCCTCCAGCATACGCTTGCAGATCAGGCTGTCGCCCTCCTTCTTGATACCGGCAACATAAGTGACCTGGGGCAGGTGCAGCTTCTCCGCGATCTGGGGGCCGACCTGGGCGGTGTCGCCGTCGATGGCCTGACGGCCACAGAACACCACGTCCTCAGGACCGACGCCGATCTTGTTGATGCCGGCGGCGATGATCTGAGAGGTGGCGAAGGTGTCGGAGCCGCCGAACTCACGGCCGGAAATCAGCACAGCGCGGTCAGCGCCGCGGGCGATGCACTCGCGCAGCATACCCTCAGCGGTGAAGGGGCCCATGGAGACGACCACGACTTCGCAGCCGGTCTGCTCTTTCAGCTCCAGGGCGGCTTCCAGGGCGCTCAGGTCATCGGGGTTGGTGATGGTGGCCATAGAAGCGCGGTCCAGGGTCCCGTCGGGCTTCACGGCAACCTTGCCGGAGGTATCGGGAACCTGCTTGACACAAACAATAGCTTTCATAGTGAATTATACCCTCCTTACTTCAGCAGATCGCCGGAAATGACCATCATCTGCACTTCGCTGGTGCCCTCGTAGATCTCGGTGATCTTGGCATCCCGCATCATGCGCTCGATGGGATAGTCACGGGTGTAGCCGTAGCCGCCGAACAGCTGCAAGCAGCGGCGGGTCACGTCACTGGCGGTACGGGAGGCGATCAGCTTGGCCTCGGCAGCCTCGACGCTGTAGCGGATCTTCGCGCCGTCCATGGCCTCCTGCTTCTTCAGGGCAGCCTTGTAGACCAGATACTTGGCGGCGTCCACGCGGGCCTTCATCTCGGCCAGCTCGAACTGGGTGTTCTGGAAGGCGGAGATGCTGCGGCCAAACTGCTTACGCTCCTTGACGTAGGCGACAGTCTCGTCCAGCGCGCCCTCGGCGATGCCCAGAGCCTGGGAAGCGATACCGATACGGCCACCGTCCAGGGTCTTCATGGCCAGCGCGAAGCCCTTGCCCTTGGCGCCCAGCATACGGTCCTTGGGGATGCGGCAATCTTCAAAAATCAGCTCGCAGGTGGAGGAGCCGCGGATGCCCATCTTCTTCTCGTGCTTGCCCACGGAGAAGCCGGGGTCGGTGCGCTCCACGATGAAGGCGGAGATTTCCTTCTGCTTGCGGCCGCGGCGGTCCAGCACGGTGCCGGTGACGGCGATGATGATGAACACGTTGGCGTAGCCCGCGTTGGTGATGAAGATCTTGGAGCCGTTGAGCACCCACTCATCGGTGGCCTCGTCCAGCACGGCGACGGTCTGCTGGCCCTGGGCGTCGGTGCCCGCGCCCGGCTCGGTCAGGCCGAAAGCGCCCAGCCACTCGCCGGAGCACAGCTTGGGCAGATATTTTTCCTTCTGGGCGGGGGTGCCGTTCTCAAAGATGGGGGCGGCACACAGAGAGGTGTGGGCGGAGACGATAACGCCGGTGGTGCCGCAGACCTTGCTCAGCTCTTCCACTGCCATGACGTAGCTCAGCACGTCCGCGCCGGCTCCGCCGTACTCCTTGGGGAAGTAAATGCCCATCATGCCCAGCTTGGCCATCTTCTTGACGGTCTCTTCGGGGAAGCGCTCTTCCTCATCGACTTCCTGAGCCAGGGGCTTGACCTCGTTCTCAGCGAACTCCCGGTACATCTTCTGTACCAGTTCCTGCTCTTTGGACAGAGTAAAATCCATAAAACTAGATCCTCCTATTTGATTTATGTACACCCGCCGGGACACAGGCAGCACCCCGGCGGTGGTTTTCAGGAATTACAGGGCGTCAACAGGGGTCTTGGTGCGGTCAGCGTTGTAGACATAGAAGCCCTTGCCGGTCTTGCAGCCCAAGTTGCCGCCGCGGACCATCTTCCGCAGCAGCGGGCAGGCGCGATACTTGCTGTCGCCGGTCTCCTCGTACAGCACGTCCATGATGGCCAGGCAGATGTCCAGGCCCACATAGTCGCCCAGCTCCAGGGGACCCATGGGGTGGTTGGCACCCAGCTTCATAGCGGCATCGATACCGGCGATGTCGGACACGCCCTCCATCTTGATGAAGGCGGCCTCGTTGATCATGGGGATCAGGATGCGGTTGACCACGAAACCGGCGGCCTCGTTGACCTGCACGGGGGTCTTGCCGATCTGGACGGAGATCTCCTTGATCTTCTCCACGGTCTCGGGGGCGGTGTTGGCCCCGGCGATGACCTCAATGAGCTTCATGCGGTCGGCGGGGTTGAAGAAGTGCATACCGATGACGGGATGCTCGATGCCCTTGCCGATCTCGGTGATGGACAGAGAAGAGGTGTTGGAGGCGAGGATGCACTCAGGCTTGCAGATCTTGTCCAGCTCGCCGAAGGTGGTCTTTTTGACGTTCATATCCTCAAAGGCGGCCTCGACAATCAGGTCGGCGTCGCCGCAGAGGTCCTCTTTCAGACCCGGGGTGATGTTGGCCAGGATGCCATCGACCTTCTCCTGGGTCAGTTTGCCCTTGGCGACCAGACGGGCGTAGCCCTTCTCGATCTTGGACTTGCCACCGGCAGCCCACTCCGCCTTGATGTCGCACAGGGCGACCTGAACACCACTCTGGGCGAACGCCTTGGCGATGCCCTGGCCCATAGTACCGGCGCCGATAATACCAACTTTCATGTTTGTGACCTCCTGAAAAGTTTTTATATAGAAATTGAAATTGCGAATGATGGGATGTTGCCGCAGCTGCGGCGGCTGGTTGTTTGCGGTTTTCCTTTTGCTCAGCTTTGGCGGGAAACCCCTCCACCATGCTAACGCATGGTCCCCCTCCCCTTTGCGACTCGCATGGCCCTAAAGGGCCATAGCTCCCTGCATTTGCGCGAAAGAGGAATTGGCCATTCGGCCCGCGCTTCACAGGGGAGGCAAGAGGGGATAGTGCTTATGCGAGAACTAACACGTATACTCTCTAATCACTAAAACGCAGCTCAGTTGTTGGTGAAAACGGGCTTGGGCTTGGGCTTCTCGCGGCTCATGAAGCAGCCCATGCCTTCGATTTGGTCGTGGGTCTCGAAGCAGGAGCCGAACAGGTCCTCTTCCAGCGCGATGGCGGAGTCGATGTCCATGTCCAGACCGTCGTTGATGGCCTTCTTGCAGGCGCGGACGGCGATGGGGGCGTTCTTGGCGATACCAGCAGCCATTTTCAGGGCGGCGGGCATCAGGTCAGCGGCGGGATAGACGGCGTTGACCAGGCCAATGCGATACGCCTCGTCAGCCTTGATGTTGCGGGCGGTGTAGATGAGCTGCTTGGCCATGCCGGGGCTGACCAGACGGGCCAGACGCTGGGTGCCGCCGAAACCGGGGGTGATGCCCAGGCCCACTTCGGGCTGACCGAACACGGCGGTGTCGGAGCAGATGCGGATGTCGCAGCTCATGGCCAGCTCATTTCCGCCGCCCAGGGCGAAGCCGTTGACCGCGGCGATGACGGGGATGGGCAGGGTCTCGATCTTGCGGAACACGTCGTTCCCCTTCTTGCCGAAAGCAGTGCCCTCGGCCTTGGTCAGGCTGCTCATCTCGCCGATGTCGGCTCCGGCGACGAAGCTCTTTTCACCTGCACCGGTGATGACCAGGCAGCGGACGGCGTCCAGGTCGAGGGAGTCGATGGCGGCGTCCAGCTCTTCCAGAACGGAGCTGTTCAGCGCGTTGAGGGCTTTGGGACGGTTGATGGTCAGGACGGCCACCGCACCCTGGGTTTCCAGGTTGATGAAAGACATAGAGGTTCCTCCTTGGTGTTGGATTGCGGGAGTGAAGTTTGTTATTTTTTTAACTAACTATCTTGATACAAAGTATACCCCTTTTCCTTTCCGGTTGCAAGGGGGAACGTCAAAAAGAATGATAAATTCTTGACAAAGTTTCCGGGAATACTTTCGTCAAGATGTACAAAACCGAGAATTGTCCAGTTTGCCAGAAAACCTGGCCGCGTGTTCACAGAAAATTGTTGACGGTTACAAATGCAATGTAGTATAATAAAGGTAATTTGCAGCTTTTCCTGTCCGAAATGTGCTGCGCCGGGACCCGCGTCAGCCGCCGCGCCCCGGCCGAACCTGCAATTTGCCTGTTGCTATTTTCGGAATTTGCCCGTATAATACCAAAAGACATTTGAATACAGCTTTCCCGTGGGGGAGTAGCAAGCGCAGCTTTTTGCGTAGCAAGTCAACATACCGACCAGCTTCTGGCCTGGCTTGCTTTAAATTGCGAGACTCATATACAGTTTCATCTAGGCTGTATCTGGGTCTTTTCTTTTACCATTCACAATTCGCACCAAATCACTGGCAGACAAACGCAGAACCTGTCAAACTGAACCAGCCTCACGACGAAAGAGACAACCGGTGAAGGAGCGGTAAAACCATGACCTTAAAAGAACTAGAGATTGGAAAAAGCGCGATCATTCAAACCGTCGGCGGCGAGGGAGCGCTGCGGCAGCACATTTTGGATATGGGCCTGATCCCCGGCGCGGAGGTCACTATGGTGAAATTCGCGCCCATGGGCGACCCCATGGAGCTGCGGATCCACAGCTACGAGCTGACCCTGCGCGTGGCCGACGCGGAGAAAATCGAAATCGCGCCGGTGAAACAGGCGGCAAAGGAACCCTCCCTGAGCCAGAAAAAGGAGCTGGCCCACCCCGGCCTGGGCGAGGGCGGACACTATCACAACAAAGCGGATGAGCACCCCCTGCCGGACGGCACGGTGCTGACCTTCGCCCTGGCGGGCAACCAGAACTGCGGCAAAACCACCCTCTTTAACCAGCTGACCGGGGCCAACCAGCACGTGGGCAATTTCCCCGGCGTCACCGTGGACCGGAAGGACGGGGCGATTCGCGGCCACGACGACACCCTTGTCACAGACCTGCCGGGCATCTACTCCATGTCGCCCTACTCCAGCGAGGAGCTGGTGACGCGGAACTTCGTGCTGGACGAGCACCCCTGCGGCATCATCAACATCGTGGACGCCACCAACATCGAGCGGAACCTCTACCTGACCATGCAGCTGATGGAGCTGGACACGCCCATGGTGCTGGCCCTGAACATGATGGACGAGGTGCGGGAAAACGGCGGCTCCATCCGCATCAACGAGATGGAGGAGATTTTGGGCATCCCCGTGGTCCCCATCTCCGCGGCGAAAAACGAGGGCATCGACGAGTTGGTGTCCCACCTGATCCATGTGGCAAAGTACCAGGAGCGCCCCAAGCGGCAGGACTTCTGCGACAAAAACGACCACGGCGGGGCGGTCCACCGGGCGCTCCACGGCATTATGCACCTCATCGAGGACCACGCGCAAAAGGCAGGTATCCCCCTCCGCTTCGCCGCTACCAAGGTGGCCGAGGGCGACCAGCTGATTCTGGAGCGGCTGAATCTGACGGACAACGAGAAGGAAATGGTGGAGCTGATTCTGGTCCAGATGGAGCAGGAGCGGGGCCTGGACCGGACGGCGGCCATTGCCGACATGCGCTTTTCCTTCATCCAGAAGCTGTGCGCCCATACGGTGCAAAAGCCAAAGGAGAGCAAGGAGCGCCAGCGCAGCGAAAAAATCGACCAGGTGCTTACCGGGAAATACACCGCCATCCCCTGCTTCATCGGCATCATGCTACTGGTGTTTTACCTGACCTTCAACGTCATTGGCGCGTTCTTCCAAAACCTGTTGGAAATCGGCATCGACGCTCTGGCGGGCATTGTAGACGCCGCGCTGGTGGCGGGCAACGTCCATCCGGTCCTCCGCGCCCTCATCAGCGACGGCATTTTCGCTGGTGTGGGCAGTGTGCTGAGCTTTTTGCCCATCATCGTCTGCCTGTTCTTCTTCCTGTCGCTGCTGGAGGACAGCGGTTACATCGCGCGGGTGGCCTTCTTTATGGACAGCCTGCTGCGGAAAATCGGCCTCTCCGGGCGGAGCATCGTCCCCATGCTCATCGGCTTCGGCTGCACCGTCCCGGCGGTCATGTCCACCCGGACGCTGCCCAGCGAGCGGGACCGCCGGATGACCATTCTGCTGACCCCCTTTATGAGTTGCACGGCCAAGCTGCCCATTTATATGTTCTTCGTCAACACGTTTTTCCCGAAATACAGCGGTTTTATCGTCACCGCCCTCTACTTTTTGGGCATCGCCGTGGGGATTTTGGTGGCGTTCCTGTTCAAGAAAACCCTGTTCCGTGGAGAAGCGGTCCCCTTCGTGCTGGAGCTGCCCAACTACCGGCTCCCCTCCGCCCGGAACGTGGCCCAGCTTCTCTGGGAGAAGGCCAAGGATTTCCTGCACCGGGCCTTTACCATCATCCTGCTGGCGACCATCGTGATTTGGTTCCTGCAAACCTTCGACCTGCGGCTGAACGTGGTGACGGATTCCCAGAACAGCATCCTTGCCGTCGTCGCGGGACTGATTGCGCCGTTATTCAAACCCTTGGGCCTGGGGGACTGGCGGATCTGCACCTCTCTCATCAGCGGCTTTATGGCGAAGGAGAGCGTGGTCTCCACCATGGAGATTCTGTTCGCCGGAGAGGTCGCTTCCCTGCTGACCCCGCTGGCCGCCGCCACCATGATGGTGTTCAGCCTGCTCTATACCCCCTGCGTGGCAGCTATCGCGTCCATCCGGCGGGAGCTGGGCGGCAAGTGGGCGGTCTTTGTAGTGGTGGAACAGTGCGCCATCGCCTGGATCGCCGCGGCAGTGGTCCGGGTCATTGGATTGCTGCTGGGCATGGCGTAACGGAGGGAACGAGATGAACCTTGCAAGTATCGTTCTCCTGCTGGTGATTGTGGCCGTGGTCGCCCTCGTCGTGGTACATCTGTGGAGGAACCGGCACAACGGCTGCTGCGGCTGCGGCAGAAAGGACTGCCCCGCCCGAAAAGCGGGCAAAAAGTAGAACCTGGCGTAGACCGGCCTCGAAAGGGGGAGGCACAATATGGAACTTCGGGTCCTCCACTATTTCCTCACCGTCGCCCGGGAGGGCGGCATCAACCGGGCGGCGGAGGCGCTGCACATCACACAGCCCACCCTCAGCCGCCAGATGGCGGCGCTGGAGGAAGAGGTGGGCGTCAAGCTGTTTGACCGTGGGGCCAGACGCATCACCCTGACCAGCGAGGGGATGCTCCTGCGCCGCCGGGCGGAGGAAATTCTCTCCCTGGTGGACCGGACGCAGCGGGAGCTGATGGAGCAGGAGGAACTCATCGAGGGCCGCATCGTCATCGGCTGCGGAGAGCTGGCGGCGGTCCGGCTGCTGCCGGAGATGATCTCCGCGTTTCACGAGGCGTATCCCCTGGTGACCTATGACCTCTTCACCGCCACGGCGGACACGGTCAAGGAGCAGATGGAACGGGGGCTGGTGGACATCGGCATCCTGATGGAACCCATCGACATGGAAAAGTTCGACTTTATCCGGCTGAAACAGCAGGAGCGCTGGGTCGTCCTGATGGGCCCCGGCGACCCCCTCGCCCAAAAGAGCGCCATTTGCGCGGCGGACCTGACGGGGAAACCGCTCATCCTCCCCGCCCGCGCCAACGTCCGCAACGAGTTGTTCAACTGGCTGGGGGACACGTTTTCTGAGGAACAGGTGCTGTTCACCAGCAACCTGGCCACCAACGCTGCGCTGATGGTCCAGGCGGGACTGGGGTACGCCATTGTCACCGAGGGGGCGCTCCCCTTTTGGGACAGCGAAAACATCGCGCGCCGCCCCCTCTCCCCTGCTGTCACGTCGGACAGCGTGTTTGCGTGGAAGCGCAGCCAGCCGCTGACCCCGGCGGTGGAGCGGTTTGTCCGGCAAATCAAATGCTTTTCAGGCATAGCTGACCAATAGAGACAAAGTATTTGCTATCTTGCAGGCAACGATTTATAATACGGGTATGGAACAACGCATTGGTTAGCGTTCCATACCCGTATTGTTCTAGGAGGGCTGCCCATGACCATGACGGAGCTGACCGCACTCATGGAATCCGATCAGAAAACCACAGAGGAAAAGCTGCGCCTGCTAAAAAAGGTCAGAGTGAACCTGATGGACGAGCTGCACGGCAGACAGCAGCAGGTCGATCAGGTGGACTACCTGATTTATCAGCTACAGGCCGGGAAGAAAAACACAAAAGTACGAGGAGGAGATTGACATGGCAAAGAAAACTTTGGTGGCGTATTTTTCCGCCAGCGGCGTGACCGAACGGGCGGCCAAGGCGCTGGCTGCGGCGGCGGACGCCGATTTGTATGAGATCCGGCCCGCCGTTCCCTATACGGACGCCGACCTGGACTGGCGGAACAAGCGCTCCCGCAGCACCGTTGAGATGAACGACCTGTCCAGCCGCCCGGCCCTGGCGGACACCGCCGCCAACGTCGCCGCTTATGACACGGTGTTTCTGGGCTTCCCCATCTGGTGGGGACTTGCCCCCACCATCATCTGCACCTTCCTGGAAAGCTACGACTTTTCCGGGAAGAAAATCGTGCTCTTCGCCACCTCCGGCGGCAGCGGCTTTGGCCGGACGGCGGAAGTGCTCAAAAAGTCCGTTTCGCCGGAGGCCACAATCATCACCGGCAAGCTGCTCAACGGCGGCACCTCTGCCGCGGCGCTAAAGCGCTGGGTCGAGACGATTTGATTTAAGGAGGACATTATGGCTATCGCAGTCAACCTTTATTACACCGGCGTCAACGGAAACGCCAAAAAATTCGCCCAGGAGATGGTCTCCAGCGGCACCGTGGCGCAAATCCGCGCCGAAGCGGGCAATCTCCGCTACGAGTATTTCTTCCCCATAGACGACCCGGAGACCGTGCTGCTCATCGACGCCTGGGCGGACCAGGAGGCCATCGACATCCACCACGCCTCCCCCATGATGGGGAAAATCGCGGAATTGCGGGACAAATACGACCTGCACATGAAGGTCGAGCGCTATGTCTCTGACGACGGGCTGCCCGCTCAGGACGAACAGTTTATTCGGAAATAAAAACGGAGGGTTTCTTATGGAAAAAATCGTACAGACGGCGGGGCGGAACGCCCTGGGGAGCTTTGCGCCGGAGTTTGCCCACTTCAACGACGACGTGCTTTTTGGCGAGAACTGGAACAACGCCGACATCGACCACAAGACCCGCTGCATCATTACCGTGGTGGCGCTGATGTCCTCCGGCATCACGGACTCTTCCCTCACGTACCACCTGGAGAACGCGAAGAAGGCCGGCGTGACCAAAAAGGAAATCGCGGCAATCATCACTCACACCGCCTTCTATGTAGGCTGGCCCAAGGGCTGGGCGGTGTTCAACCTGGCGAAAGAGGTTTGGGCGGAGGACACCGCTCCCGCCGACGAAAAAGCCGCCCACGCCGCCGAGATGGTCTTTCCCATCGGCGCGCCCAACGACACCTACGCCCAGTATTTTGTCGGGCAGAGCTACCTGGCCCCCGTATCTGTCGGGCAGGTGGGCATCTTCAACGTGACCTTTGAACCGGGCTGCCGCAACAACTGGCACATCCACCACGCGGACAAGGGCGGCGGTCAGATCCTGATTTGCGTGGCCGGACGCGGCTATTATCAGGAGTGGGGCAAGGCCGCCGTGGAGATGAAACCCGGCGACTGCATCAACATCCCCGTCGGCGTCAAGCACTGGCACGGCGCCGCGCCGGACAGCTGGTTCTCTCACCTGGCGGTGGAGGTCCCCGGCGAGCACACCTCCAACGAGTGGCTGGAGGCCGTTACCGATGAAGTTTATAACGCCAGCGTAAAATAAATATGGAGACTATTTGAGACATGGGCAGGGGAATTGACATTGAGTCAATTCCCCTGCCCGTAGTTTAGCAAAGAGATTTGCTGGGACACCACAGCGTTTTTTGCGAAGTATCCATCCTTTGTTTCGCTTTTAGATATATGCCGCCGTCACCGGTTTTCCGCGCCCGGCAAGCTCGGGTACAGGCATCTCAAAATAAATCGTTTTTCAACTAAAAAACGACATTGAGAAATGTAAAAATCGCTCGTAATATATCATTACAGGCAGCAAGAGACGAAACAGCAAAAAAGACTGGTTCGAGAAAGAAGTCCTCGAAAGGGAACGACACGGGACCTAAAGGGTCCGAAAGGGTTTCAAGGCATCGGCGTCATTTTCCTTGCGATGCGCCTTTCGGTATTTCAGGGGGGACATCTTGAACTTAGCCCGGTAGAATCCGTAAAGCAGGAACAGACAACCGATTCCGCAATAAAATGCGCCCTCGATGTGCAGATACCGCACCCCTTCCTCAATAATTTCCCTCTTCGAGGGGGAGATAAAAATCTGCATCAGGTTCTTCGCCTGGAACCACAGCACCAGGGACGCGGCGGCGCAGTAGGTGATGGAAGTCAGCGCGGCGCATTGGATACCGCTGCGCACCCGCACTTTTTTCCCAGCCCCCGTGTTCTGGGCGATAAACGTGGAAAACGCATTGCCGTACTCCTGCGCGGGCATATAGGCAAAGGAGTCGATTTTTACCGCCGCCGCAAACGCCGCCATGATGGACGTACCAAAGCTGTTCACCAGCCCCTGCACCATCAGGATACCGAGGTTCATCACCGACTGTTGCAGACAGGTAAAAACGGAATACCCAGCGATTTCCCGGAGGTTGGCGCGGCTCAGTTTGAGATGGACGAATGCGCCGCGCACAAGGGCATCTCGTTTCAGGACATAGACGGCTGCGCCGATCCCGGAGCAATATTGGTCGATGATCGTCGCGCCTGCCGCGCCTGGCGTCCCCCACCTGAACGCCACGACAAACAACAGGTCGAGGACAATGTTGACCCCGGTTGAAACAGCAAGGAAAGCCAGCGGAACCACGGCATTTCCCAGCGCTTTCAGATAAGCGGCGAAGAAATTATAGAGAAAGACCGCTGGAATCCCCAAAAACACGATGAAAAGGTATTTCCTCGTCAGCGTCAGGATTTCCTGGGGAATGTTGAGCCAGGCAAGGATGTTGTCAAGCAGCAGAAGAGGGACCAGCGTCAGAAGGACCGCCGCCGCCGCAATCAGCAGAAACGATGTACCCACCGTCTCCTGTAGCTTTTGCTTGTCCTTCCGTCCAAAACACAGGGAAAAAACAACGCCGCTTCCCATACACATCCCCAGGAGGATGGAGGTCAGGAAAACCATCAGGGTGTACGCACTTCCCACGCCAGCCAAAGCGTCAGAGCCGATATAGTTTCCGACCACCCAGGTATCCACCACGTTATACATCTGTTGCAGCAGGTTTCCCAACAGCATCGGGAGCGCAAAAAAGCTAATGGCCTGAAAGACTGGCCCCTTCGTCAAATCTCCTTGTTTCACGTTTCCTCGTTCTTCCTTTGCAAACAGTTTCGCGTTCCGTATGCCGCGGCCTGCGCCTATTTGAAATTGCAGGCAGTAACCATTGGTTGAGCTTCTTGCTTCGAGCTTTCTGTTATCATATACGATTATTATGGCACATCTCAAGCCGCGATTCAATATGCACTGTGTGATGTGGAATTATCAGGTTATTGTCCGCAGGCTCTTGGAATAGAAACGAGGGATAGAGAGAAAAAGAGGATGATTTTACCGCGATTTTTCAAAACTGTCCAAAATCCTATTGTAAATTCCGGCGGAGACTGGTAAAATAACAAAAGAACACTCTGCGTTATCTTCTGTCGGCAGGTCGTCTTTCCCTGAACCCGTTACAACGAAAGGAGCTTTCCTATGTACCGTATTCTCGAACTGAACCCCCAGCTGCAACCCTTTGAAGGGGACATTCAGCTGCGGATGGACAACTATTATCGCAAGAAAGACCAGCTTGTGGGCGATGGCCGCACCCTGAACGAGTTCTCCAACGCCTATCTGTACTTCGGCTTCCACCACGTAGAGGACGGCTGGGTCTACCGGGAGTGGGCGCCCGGAGCGGATCAGCTCTATCTGGAGGGCGATTTCAACGACTGGAACAAGACCAGCCACCCTCTGGAGAAGATCGACCCCTACTTTGGCACCTGGGAGATCAAGCTGCCGGAGGAGGCCCTCCACAACGCCAGCAAGGTCAAAACTGTGGTGAAAAACGGCGACGCCCTCACCGAGCACATCCCCCTCTACGCCCGGCGGGTGGTGCAGGATGAAACCAACCTGCAATGGTGCTGCGAGGTCTGGGACGACCGGAAGCAGTTCCCCTGGACGGACTGCGGCTTCCACCTGGACGCGCCCCTCTATATCTACGAGGCCCACGTGGGCATGGCCCAGGAGGAGGAACGGATCGGCACCTACCGGGAGTTCGCGGACAAGACCCTGCCCCGCATCAAAAAGGCGGGCTACAACACCATCCAACTGATGGCCATTATGGAGCACCCCTATTACGGCTCCTTCGGCTATCAGGTGTCCAACTTCTACGCCGCCTCCAGCTGGTTCGGCGTGCCGGAGGATTTGAAATACCTGGTCAACAAGGCCCACTCCATGGGTCTGCGGGTGCTGCTGGACGTGGTCCACTCCCACGCCGTCAAGAACACCGCCGAGGGCATCAACCTCTTCGACGGCACCACCGAGCAGTTCTTCCACACCGGTGAGCGGGGGGAGCATCCCGCCTGGGGGACCAAATGCTTTAACTATGACCGCAACGAGGTGCTGCACTTCCTGCTGTCCAACCTGAAATTCTGGATGACAGAGTACCACTTCGACGGCTTCCGGTTCGACGGCGTCACCTCCATGCTCTACCTGGACCACGGCCTGGGCACCGACTTCAACTCCAACGACAAATACTTCTCCATGAACACCGACACCCAGGCCATCACCTACCTCCAGCTGGCCAACGAGCTGATCCGGCAGGTGAACCCCTATGCCGTCACCATCGCGGAGGATATGTCCGGTATGCCGGGGATGTGCCTGCCCATCCAGGACGGCGGACTTGGCTTCGACTACCGGCTGGGCATGGGTCTGCCGGATATGTGGATCAAGCTGGTGAAGGAGCAGTCCGACGACGCCTGGGACCTCCAGCAAATTTGGGGTTCCATGTGCCTGCGCCGCCCCGGTGAAAAGACCATCGCCTATGTGGAGAGCCACGACCAGGCCCTGGTGGGCGACAAGACCATGATCTTCCGGCTGGCGGACGCCGCCATGTACACCGACATGAACAAGGACTGCCACACCCTTGTCATCGACCGGGCCATCGCCCTGCACAAGATGATCCGTCTGCTGACCATCGGCGGCGGCGGCGAGGGCTACCTGAACTTCATGGGCAACGAGTTCGGCCACCCCGAGTGGATCGACTTCCCCCGGGAGGGCAACGGCTGGAGCTTCAAATACTGCCGCCGCCAGTGGAGCCTGCTGGACAACGGATTCTTGAAGTACCAGTGGCTGGGCGACTTTGACCGCGATATGGTCGCCGTTGCCAAGCGCTATCGCATCTTTGACCAGGGCATGGCCGACCTGAAAACGGTCAACACACCCGACCACGTGCTGGCGTTCGAGCGCAACAACCTGCTGTTCGTGTTCAACTTCCACCCCACCCAGTCCTTCACCGACTATATGATCCCCGTGTCCCAGCCCTACGACTACGAGGTGGTTCTTTGCAGCGACGACTGGAAATACGGCGGCCAGGGCCGCATCTACCACGAACGCTATTCCTCCCTCGTTCCCGGCGTGGGGGGCAGCAACCTGAAGCTGTACCTGCCCAGCCGTACCGCCGTTGTGCTGCGGCCTGTGCCTCAGCAGGAACCGGTGGGCTGATAAGTGAGATAATATGACCCAGCGCCGGAGGCGAATCACTCCCCTCCGGCGCTTTTTTTGAAAAAATGAAAATTAGCTCTTGACATTTCCGCGTTTTATGGTAAACTATATTTCGTTGCGCGGGAGTAGCTCATCTGGTAGAGCGCCACCTTGCCAAGGTGGAGGTAGCGAGTT
>JAJBVG010000090.1:0-10733 GCA_020859945.1 Clostridiales bacterium
CTAACCAATAAACTCTTTCCCTTTTCCCTGTCTCACATCATTGACAAATGAACAGCGCGCAGGCTTTTGGATAAGAAACCTACGGGCTTTTGCAGGGCAACAGCATTTAAACTTCTGATAAGATGTGGTAAGATAGGCTTATGAAGATCGAAGAATTACGCGCCAGACTGCGAAAGTGGAATATCCGCAGCGAACAGACCAGGGAAACATACGCCATAAGCTGGAGGATATTATTATCATAGGACTGTGTACCCCGATTTGTAAAGGAGAAGATTTTTTTCTGATTATCCCTTTGAATCAGCCTTGATATCCGGTTTTCAGGACTTTGGGCGTGGTACAATAAAGACATAGGCAAAGAAAAGGCGGGACTTTGTTTCTGTCCAAGCACATGGCCGAGTAAACAGGACAACTAGTGAAACAACACCGGCGGAACTCAAAGCAAAGAGAAGCGTTGCAGAGCATCGAAAGCTGCGACGCTTCTTTTTTACGCGCCAAAGAAGGTTGACTCGGTACATTCCAGGCTTCCGTTGCAGAGGGACAGGAAATCCCGGAGCGATGAGAAAAAATACTTTTCACCAAAGCAACAACCTGTTATAATGAAAACCAGAACGATACCATAACCAGAACGGAGCTGAAACCCCAATGTTTGGCAAGAGAAAAAGCCCCACCCCCCGGAAACGGCATCAGAAGCCCGTCACCAACCTGAAAACCGTCCGCCAGCACCAGAAGCGGGAGGAAAAGCGCATCAAGGAGCTGGAGCGGAGCCTTCGGGACCGGACGCTGGGGGTTTACATTCACATCCCCTTTTGCAAGAGCAAGTGCGCCTACTGCGACTTCTACTCCCTGCCCGGCCACGAGAGCCGGATGGACGCCTACGCCCTGGCCCTGTCCGCCAACCTCAACGAGCTGGCCCCCAGCATGGCCTCCTACACGGTGGACACCGTCTATCTGGGCGGCGGCACACCGTCCATCTTCGGGGAGCAGCGGCTGAAAAATCTGCTGAACCTGCTGACCAAGACGTTGCACCTGGCCAAAAACTGCGAGTTCACCATGGAGTGCAACCCGGACAGCGTGACCCCCTCCCTCATCCGCACCGTGCGCAAAGCCGGGGTCAACCGCATTTCCCTGGGGATGCAGTCCGCCCAGGACAACGAGCTGCGGGCGGTGGGCCGCCCCCACACCATGGAGCAGACCCGTAAGGCGGTGCAGGCCATCCGCAAGGGAAAAATCAAAAACCTCAGTCTGGACCTGATTTACGGCCTGCCGGGGCAGACCATGGAGAGCTGGCAGGCCAGCGTGGAGGAGGCTCTGTCCCTGGGACCGGAGCATCTCTCCCTCTACGCCTTGACCCTGGAGGAGGGGACCCCCCTGTGGGCCGCGAGGGAACACACCCCTTTGGCCGATGACGATGAGCAGGCGGACCGTTACCTGTGGGCGGTGGAGCGGCTGAAAACCGCCGGGTTCGAGCAGTACGAAATCTCCAACTTCGCCAAGCCCGGCTTCGCCTCCCGGCACAACCAGAAGTATTGGCGGGGGGAGGAATACGTGGGCTTCGGCCCCGCCGCTCACTCCGACTTTGGCGGCTGCCGCTACAGCTACATCGCCGACCTGGAGGGCTACATCGATGGCATGGCCAGCGGCAAGGAGCTGGTGGCCGAGTCGGAGCAGATTCCCGAAAAGGAGCGGGCCAGAGAGTATGTGATGCTCCGGCTGCGCACCACAGAGGGCATTTTGCAGGAGGAATACCACAGGCTGTTCCGCATGAGCTTCGCTCCCCTCCAGGCCAGGCTGGAGCAATATGCCGCCCAGGGCTGGGCGGTCTGCGAACAGGGCCGGTGGCACTTCACACCGGAGGGCTTCCTGCGCTCCAATCCCCTCATCGGGGGCATTTTGGAGGCACAGGAGGCGGACATGGTGAGGAACTCCGCCGTCAACCTCCGGGGAACGCCGCCCGCCGACGGCTGACCCGCGGCAGCGGAAATCGTCTTGCAGGAAATATTGCATTTACCGTCAGTTCTCCCTTGTTTTTCCCTGAAAAATCGGCTATACTAAATAAGGTTTGTGTCGCTCCTGTGCGGCGCTGCCCGATATTCTAAGGAAGCGCTGATTAAATGACCTTGGATGGCTGGGCGAGCAGATTTTGTGCAAATCAAGGCGTAGAATCGCAGGAATACTTTGTGTATTTCAAGATTCTGCAACGAAGAGTTGCGCGAAATATGCCGTCCAGACGCCGGGAGTTATTTAATCAGAGGTTCCCTAATTTCAACGGGGGGCAGAAACATGAATCTGCGGGGCATAGGAAAATGGTGCGTCACCGCGCTGCTGGTGGCGGGGCTGTGCGGGTGCGGTCAGAACGCCGGGGACGGTTCCGTCTCCGTGGCGGAGACCTCCGCCGCAGCCAGCGTGGAGGAAGTGGTGGTAGAGCCGGAGTACATCATCTACCCGGCCTTTACCGACAAGACCTTCACCGCCGACAGCCATATGCTGAATATGTCCAACAGCAAGAACAACGAAGTGGACTTCCTGTTCGTCATCGCGGACTACGACGGGAGCATCCTCTTTACCAGCGACCCGGTGGCCCCCGGCGAAAAGGTCCAGTGGGACGTGACCGAGCGGTGGCATGGCCGCAGTCACACCATCTATATCACCTGCACCCCCATCCTGGCGGACGGCACAGAGGGCAATCCCTCTACGCAGGAGATTTTGATTACGATTGATTTGTAACGAGCTATTAGCTGTTAGCTGCTAGCCGTTAGCCAGGCGCTGCAAACCGAAAGCGAACCGCAAATGACAAAACGTGCTGTTATCTTTTTGTAAAAACAATCCATTCAAAACACAGCGATTAAAAGAAAGCGCAACCAAGCTAAGAGCTAATAGCTAAAAGCTAAGAGCTAACACAGAAAGAAGCGAACCACAATGGAACAAAATTTATACGCACAGCTCAGCAGCCTTCTGGTCTACCGGGGGCTGCTCCAATTAAAGCCGGTCAGCGCCCTGCAAACCCTGCTGAAAAATCTGGAGGCTGGCGAGGCCAAGGTGGATGACTACGCCAACGTCTTTTACGCCCTGACCGCCGAGAGCTGCGACAGCCTGGCGGAGTACCTCCACGAGCACATCCGCTACGACGAGTCCCCCTTTGCCGAGGCCGCCGCCCGTGGGCAGGTCTCCGGCGTCATGGAGCGGGCCGCCCGGCACGACATCCAGGTGCTGCAAAACGTCTCCAACCTCCGCTGCAAGGAGCTGAAAGGGGAACTGGCTGCCCAGCAGCCCTCCAGCTGGCGGACGCTGGTGGAGGAACTGCCGGAGTGGAACGTGGGCGCTGCTTTCTCCTACGAGGAGCTGCTGCGGTTCTACCAGGTTAACGGCAGCGGCACCTTCGCCCGCTACCAGGCGTTCGTCTGGCAGGAAGGCCAGCTCTACCCGGTGCCTCACCCGGATTTCCTGCCCGAAGGTTCCATGTGGGGCTATCAGCGCCAGCGGAACCAGGTCATTGAGAACACCCGCGCTCTGATGGCCGGCAAAGCGGTAAACAACGTGCTGCTCTACGGGGCCAGCGGCACCGGCAAGAGCGCCACCGTCAAAGCCATGCTGGGAATGCCGGAGTTCGAGGGCCTGCGGCTCATCGAGGTCCAGAAGGAGGATCTGACCGACATCCCCCGTCTGGTGCGTACCCTGGGCCACCGGCCTCAGAAGTTCATCATCTTCATCGATGACCTGGCCTTTGACAAGGCGGACAAGACCTTTTCCTCCCTGAAAACCATCCTGGAGGGTGGACTGGAGCCGCGCCCCGCCAACGTCGCGGTCTACTGCACCTCCAACCGACGGCATCTGGTGCGCCAGAACTTCTCTGACCGCAGCGGTGACGAGGTGGATGCCAACGAGACCATTCAGGACAAGACCTCCCTGGCCGAGCGGTTCGGCCTGCGTATCCTGTTCTCCGAGCTGAACAAGGCCCAGTTCATCCAAATGGCCGAGGATCTGGCCCACGCCAAGGGCCTGAACGTGGACCACGAGACCATCCAGGCGGAGGCCGTCCGTTGGGACATCCGGCACCCCAGCCGCAGTCCCCGCTCCGCCAACCAGTTCGTGGCCAGCATGATGGCGAAATATTGCTGATACTCACCCCTTCTCCTCCGGGAGAGGGGGCGTTCTTTTTTGGAGAAAGCCGGGAATCCTGAAAGAAATTGCATATTTCCTGCAATTTTACAGTGAATTGCTCTTGCGCAACGGGAGAAAAACGGATATGATATAGTATATCGGTTTAACACCCCTCTGTTCGACAAATTCCGCGACAGAGTTAGATAGATGCGTAACAAGGAGCTATCAAATGACCAGTGCTGATCATGTTTGCCTTTTGTGTATGAGGGAAACACCGGCGCCGCGCCAGTACCCCTGCCCATTCTGCGGTGGTGACGACCGCACACTGACCCTTTGTTCCCCGGCGCTTCCGCCCCGGACGGTGCTGGACCACCGCTATGTGGTGGGCGGCACCCTGGGTCAGGGCGGATTTGGCATCACCTACCGGGCCTATGACCTGCGGATGGGCAACACGGTTGCCGTAAAAGAATATTTCCCCTCCTCACTGGTGGGGCGCGATTCCTCCGTCTCCACCACCGTCACTGTCAACGCCATCAAGGGGACCCGCGCCCTGGACGAGTACGCCAGCGGTCTGCGCCATTTCCTCTTTGAGGCCCGCCGTCAGGCGAAGCTGGCCTCCTCCCCCGGCGTGGTCTCCGTCACCGACTTTTTCGAGGCCAACAACACCGCCTATTACATCATGGAGTATGTGGACGGCTCCACCCTCGTCAAATACATGAAGCGCCCCCTGCCCCTGGAGCAGGTGCTGGACCTGCTGGAGCCGATCTCCGACTCGCTGGTCAGCATCCACGAGGCGGGGCTGATCCACCGGGACATCAGCCCGGACAACATCATGTGCGCCAAAAACGGCCAGCGGAAGCTGCTGGACTTCGGCGCGTCCCACAGCTTCACCGAGGAGGAGAGCACCACCGGCAACGCCACCCTGAAACACGGCTTCGCGCCGCCGGAACAGTACGGTTCCAGCAACCTGCAAGGCCCCTGGACGGACGTATACGCCTTCGCCGCCACGGTCTACTGGTGCCTGACCGGGAAAATTCCACCGGATTCCATGGACCGGAGCATCGGCGGCGACAAGCTGAAACCTCCTTCCGCTCTGGGTGCAGATGTGACGCCAGAGGCGGAGGCGGTGCTGCTGCGGGGCATGGCCCTGCCGGTCACTGCCCGCTATCAGGACATCCCCACCTTCTGGAACAAGCTGAAAAAAGCCGCCACCGGCCGGTCACAGCTGAATATCCCGGTGCGTCCCTCCCCTGCCTTCTCTGACCCGGACGGGAAAACCATGGTGGTCACGCCTATGGAGCCGCCGGAGCGCACCAAGGTGCCGGTCCCCCCAATGGAGAAGCCTGGCGCTGCCTCTGGCAAGCCGGCGCCGGTGGAGGAACCGGAGCACACCGTTCTTCCCCCGGCGGAGCAGCCGTCGGAGAATCCGCCCACCGTCTCTGCGCCCACTAGCCAAACTAAGCCCGACCTGCCGCCGCCCTCGGCGGAGAAACCGCCAACATCTGTTGCGGAGCCGTCGGAACCGGGCAGCGAACCGGAGGAGCCGCAGATTTCCGAGCCGGACATCACCCTCTACCGCCCCGTTGAGACCGGCGGCACATCGGAGGACGCTCCCCAGGAACCGGAGGTCTCCATCATCAACCAACCGGACCGCCGTCTGCTGGCCCTGATGATCGGGGTCATCATCGTGCTGGCGGTGGCCCTGGTGTTTACGGCGGCGGTGCTGCCCCAAATGGTCTCGCCGGGAGACAGCAGCGTCGTCTCCGGCAACGTTGTCACCATCGCCGGAACGGACTACCCGCTGGACACCACTGAGCTTTACCTGACCGGGGACAGCGCTTACAGCAGTAGCTATTCCCCTGACGGGGAGGTGCAGGAGGTCTCTTCCCTGACCAAATCCGACTGGAAGGCCATCTGTCAGCTGACGAGCCTGAAAAAGCTGTCGGTGGCAGGCTGCGGCCTGACCACGTTGGAGGGCGTCTCTGCCCTGACTGAGTTGGAGGTGCTGGACATCAGCGGCAACGACCTGAGCAGCCTCTCCGCCCTGTCGGAGCTGGACGGCCTGGTGGAGCTGTACGCGGCGGACAACAGCATCAGCGACCTCTCCCCTCTCTCCGGCCTGACGGATTTGACTGTTTTAGAGTTGGCCGACAACAACATCTCCGACCCTGCGCCCTTGCAGCTGCTGACCCATTTGACGAACCTTTCCCTGGCCGGGAACCAGTTGACCGATTGCTCCAGCCTTTCCTCTCTGACCGGGCTGGTCACTTTGGACCTGTCCGACAACCAGCTGGAAAGCCTGTCCAACCTTTACACGCTCTCTGACTTGCAGGCCCTTTTCGTGGACGGTAATCCCCTGACCAACAGCCAGCTGGAATCTTTCTCCAGCCGCCTGAGCGCCTGCACCCTGGACGTGGAGGTGTTGGACATCCCGGACACCGTCACCATCGGCGGCAAGAGCTATTCCACCTCCCTGACCAAGCTGGACCTCAGCTCCGCCAGCCTGGGGGACGGGGACATCGACGACCTGAAATACATGGTCAACCTGACCGAGCTGGACCTGTCCGGCAACGCCATCAGCGACTTTTCCGCACTCTCCCGGCTGTACAGTTTGACCTCGCTGACCATGAGCTACAACCGGGCGGAGGACATCTCCTGCCTCTCCGGGCTGATTCACCTAAAGACCCTCTACCTCTCCTCCAACAACATCTCTGATTTAAGCCCCATCGCCACCCTGACCGAGCTGGAAACGCTGGCCATTGGCAACAACCCCTTCACCAGCCTGGAGCCGGTCAGCGGCCTGACCAATTTGACCCTGCTGGTCATGTGCGACTGCCAGATCGACAGCCTGGAGCCGCTGTACACCCTGACCAATCTAATCGAGCTGCGCATCAGTGACAACACTTACTCCGCTTCGGAGCTGGAGGCGCTGCAAACCGCGCTGCCCAAATGCACCATCAACCTCTTTTGAGCGGGAGGAGGCGAACTCCTGTGAATGACATCCAAAAACCGTCCGCCGGGGAACCGGCGGTCCACGCCTGCGGCACCCTGCTGAACATCGGCAGTCGGCCCGACCAGCAGGACAGCATCGCCGTCTCTGACCTGAGCGATGAGGCGCTCTGTACCCAGCGAGGGGTGCTGCTGACCCTGGCCGACGGAATGGGTGGTCTGGCCAACGGCGGCGCCGTCAGCCGCCTGCTGGTAGACGCCCTTCAGCGGGCCTTCGTTCAGCGTCCGCTGGACACCGACCCTGCCCCCTGGCTGCTGGAGTTGCTGGGGGATGCCAACCGCCAGGTCAACCAGCGGTTGGTGGGCAAGGAACCCAGCGGTTCCACCCTTGTCATGGCGCTGGTGCAGGGTGACCAGCTCTACCACCTGTCGGTGGGGGACAGCCGCATTTACCTGGCCCGTGGGGAGGGGTTGATTCTCCTGAACCGGGAACAGACCTATGGCCGCAAGCTGGACCTGACCCTTTTAAAGGAAATTTTGCCCGCCAGCGCCGTAGCCAGCCACCCCCAGCGCCGCTCCCTGACCAACTACGTGGGCATGGGCGACCTGGAGGAAGTGGACCGGAACACCATCCCTGTGACGCTGCTGCCGGGGGACACGGTGCTGCTGCTGTCGGACGGGGTGTTCAACACCCTCACTGAGGCGGAAATCGTCTCTGCCCTCCGGTCCAACCCGGACACGGCGGCCATTCGCCTGGAGCGGATGGTTCTGGAGCGCCGCAAACCCTACCAGGACAATTTTTCCGGTATCCTATACCGATACGGACTGTAACGCCCAAACGCAAAACGAAGCAGGAGACCGCCCCAAAAGGAAACGGTCTCCTGCTTTCTTCTGTCGCACAGACAAAAAATACACCCGTCCGTTTCGGACGGGTGTTAAGCTGGTGCGCAAGGCGGGAGTCGAACCCGCACGCCCGCAATGAGCACTGGCACCTGAAGCCAGCGAGTCTACCAATTCCACCACTTGCGCACATCGAACAGGACTGGTCTCGCTCACTGCAAGAGATACTTTACCACCCGCGGGAGGAAAAGTCAAGCCCCAATCGACGTTTTTTGCAAAGAAATCTTCCGGTCACAACAAGAGCATCAGCGCCAACAGCACCCCGCCCCGCAGCACGTCGGGCCACAGTTCGTCTCCCTTGAGCAGGCCAAAGGCGGTGGAGATGTTATTTCGGGGGCAGATACCGGAGCAGCGGCCACAGCGGATGCACTCCCCCTGACGGAGGGAGTCCCGGTCCAGTTGGAGGGAGACGGGGCAGTTCTTTTGGCACGCGCCGCACCGGGCGGGGCAGGAGGCCGCGTCCCGTTTCAGGTTGAAAAAGGGCAGCACCGGCAGCAGGGAGAACACCGCCCCCAGCGGACAGAAAAACTGGCAGAAATACCGCTCTTGGAGGGCCATGCCCACCAGAATGGTCAGCAGGAACACAATGGCCACACCGTAGTTCGCCAGCCGGAAGTTCCCGGAGATGAGCATCGAAAACACCGTCCAAGGGCTGTTTTGGCTGACCGCGCCGCCGTATCCCAGAAAGCACAGGGCCAGCACCGCCGCCAGCGTCACATATTTCATCCATTGCAGCACGAGGACCGCCTTTTCCGGCAGCTTGGGCAGCTTGATTTTGGTCTTTTTCTGCGCCCACTGGGAGAAGCGATAGATCCAGTCCCCCACTGCGCCAAAGGCGCAGGCCCAGCCGCAGAAGTATCGGCCAAAGAGGACGGTAAAAGCCACCAGCAGCACCAGATGGGTGGTGAAGGCGGACCAGGCCAGCGGCTCCCCCTCCCCGAAGGCGGTGAAAATGGCTTTGAGGCCGGAGAACGCCGAGGCGTAGACCGAAGGGGCCGCCAGGAAAAACACGATTTGCACACCGATGCGCACCCAGCCCTGCCGCTGGCGGCGGGCCAGGGCCGGGTTCTTTGGCTTCTTATTCTGTGTTATCATTGACTTGCCTCCCCCAGCGCGTTTTGCGCCGCCTCCAGGATGCCCGTGGAGGAGAAGGTGGCTCCGCTGACCGTGTCCAGGTCGGCGGACTGGGCGGTGACGATGCTGTCCAGCAGCGTCTCCGCCTGGGAGAGATAAGAGGGGTCCTCGCCGGGGGCAGAGACGATTTCCACCTCGGTGATTTCGCCGCCCTCAATGGTGACGCACAATGTAATTTCTCCGCCGAAGCCGGTGCCGGTGCCGGTGTAGACGCCGTCCTGATACCCGCTCTCCGCTTCTTCCTCCGCTGCCTGATTCAGCGCCGCCGCCTCCATCGCGGCGTATTCCTCCGCCAGAGCCTCGGCCTGGGCCGCCTGCTGGTTGTATTCCTCCACCTCCGCCGCACGGGGCAGAGCGTACTGCTGGTAGCACACCCCAATGGCGAAAATCAGCACCAGATTGACCGCCCGAAGGATAAACTGTCTCATTCCTCTGTGTCCTCCTTCTCGCTCTGCGGGGGCGTTTCTTCGGCTGCCGTTTCATCCCCCGCTGTCTGTTCCTCTTCGGCGGCAGGCTCTTCGTCCTCCTGTTCTGTTGGGGCAGTCAGCTCCTCTGTGGACTCATCGGAACTTTCCGCTTCTGCAGCTTTGGTTTCCTCGGTTGAGGCTTCTTCGGCGGAGGCTTCTTCTACGAAGGCTTCTTCGGCGGTTTCTTCCTCTGTGGCTTCCTCCGGCTCCGCTTCTTCCGTCCCGGCGTCCTCGTCTGTTTCAACCGCCGCCGCAGTGACTTGCTCGTTTGCGGCCACCGCCTGGGCGTAGGCGTCCTCGTAAATGGCTACCAACGCCACGGAGGAACAGGTGGCGTTGCTCACCGCGTCGATGTCCGCGCTGCTCTGCTTGTCAATGAGTTGGGCCACCACACCAGTATACTTGCTGGTCCCCTCGGCGGCGCGGGTGTAGTATTTTACGTTGCTATCGTCGGTAGAGGTCAGGTTGTCGATGGATACCAGCTTTCCGTCCGCAAAGGTCACGTCTGCGGTCAGGGTATAGGCTTCAAAGTCCTCGTACTCGTCCGGCTCGCACAGGGCGCTGGCGGTATAGGTGCCGTCGGCGGGGGTGCCGGTCAAATCGCTGCTGGCAGAATCGCCGGTTTCGCCGGAATTGCTGTCGCCCTCGTCCTCCGTCTGGGCGGCGGCCACCGCCTGGGCATATGCGTCCTCATAGATGGCCACCAGCGCCGCGGAGGAACAGGTGGCGTTGCTCACCGCGTCGATGTCCGCGCTGCTCTGCTTGTCAATGAGTTGGGCCACCACACCAGTATACTTGCTGGTCCCCTCGGCGGCGCGGGTGTAGTATTTTACGTTGCTATCGTCGGTAGAGGTCAGGTTGTCGATGGATACCAGCTTTCCGTCCGCAAAGGTCACGTCTGCGGTCAGGGTATAGGCTTCAAAGTCCTCGTACTCGTCCGGCTCGCACAGGGCGCTGGCGGTATAGGTGCCGTCGGCGGGCAGCACATCCTCGCTCTGCTCCTCGTCCTGGGTGCTGGCGCTGTCCTCATTCTCGCCGGTTTCCTCGTCCGCGTCACTGTTTTCGGTTTCATCGGAAGCATCATCGGGCGTTTCCACCGTGCCGCCGCCAGCGGCCACCGCCTGGGCATAAGCGTCCTGATAGGCCGCCAAAATCGCATTGGAGGAATAGGTGGCCCCGGAGACC
>JAJBVG010000090.1:10833-14353 GCA_020859945.1 Clostridiales bacterium
AGCGTCCTGATAGGCCGCCAAAATCGCATTGGAGGAATAGGTGGCCCCGGAGACCACGTCGGTGCTGCCGGAGAGAAGGTTGGTTTTCATCCCAGCCCAGGCGGAGGCCGCGAAGGGCTCGTTGTCCTCATCGTCGTTGTCCACCAGGGTAAAGTCCTTCAAGGCGGTCAACACGCCGTTTTCAAATACAGCGGTCAGCGTGACGCTGTACCCAAACCGCGTACACGCCCCGGTGCCGATGTAGCTGCCATCGGCAGGTGCGCCCTCCGGCAGGGTGACTTCCTGGCTGGCGTTGGTCTCCGTCTGGTCGTCCTCCTCGTCCTCTGCAAGGGCGGAGACCGACTGGCCCGCCGCCTTTTTCAGGGCGGCCTTCACCGCCTCCCGGATGCCCGTGGAGGAATAGGTGGCCCCGGAGACCGTGTCCACGTTGGGGCTTTGGGCCTTGATGATGCGGCTGATGATGGCCTTGGCCTTGCTGAAATAGGACGCAGTCTCCCCGGCGTGGCTCAGCACCTGAATGGCAGTGAGCTTGCCGTCCTTGATGGTGACCTGGACCTTGATGATCCCGCCGAAGCCTCTGGCGGAGCCGGTGTAGGTGCCGTCCGCCCAGGTCGCGCTGTCGTCATAGCTGCTGACGGTGAGTTCCGTAGCTGTGGTGTCAGTGTCCGCCGCTTCCGACAGCTCGTTGGTGCCGCTCAAAGCATTTTTCACCGCCTCCAGGATGCCCCGGCTGGAATAAGTGGCCCCGGAGACCGTGTCCACCTCCCAGGTCTGGGCGGCCAGCACAGAATCAATGACCCCTTTGGCCCGGTTGAAAAAGCTGTCGTCATCCTGATAGCTCAAAATGTTGATCTGGACGATTTGGCGGTTTTCCACCACCACCTCCACCTGGGTGACGCCAGAAAAGCCGGTGCCGGAGCCGTAATACACGCCGTCCTCAAAGTCCCCGACCCCCTGGGCCAGCAATTCCTCCACAACGGCCTCAGTCTCCTGCTGGCTCAGCGTTTCGCCATCCTCCGCGATGGCGGAGAGGTCCGGCTCCTCCGGCCAGACAATGGCCTCCAGCGCCGGAGCGCTGATTTGGAACCCGATGGCCGCCGCCAGCCCCACCGCCACGGCGGGGAGCAGTTGAACCAAACTCAATATCTTTTTCATTGCGTTTCCCTCAGTTTTCCACACAGGTATAGTCCAAATCGGACTCGAAGCAGTCTTTCAGACCGCCAGTGATGGTGACAGAGCCGTCCTCCTCCACCAGAACCACGTCAAATTCGTCGCTGTGCGCCGCCCAGAAGGTCAGGGCGCGTTCCTTCCCCATCACAAACAGGGAGGTAGACAAGCCGTCGGCCAGAGTGCCGTCCTCGCTGACGATGGTGACGGAGAGCAACCCGCTGCGGGCGCTGCTGCCAGTGGCCGGGTCGAGGATGTGGTGGTAGGTGACGCCATCCTCCTCAAAGTAGCGTTCGTAGCCGCCGGAGGTGATGACCGCCTTGTCCGCCACGCTGAGGATGCCTACGTAGTCCACGCTGGACAGGGCCTCCACGGTGGCGTCGGGGTTCTCAATGCCCACCCGCCAGAGACTGCCATCGGTCTTGGTGCGGTAGGTCTGCACGTTGCCCCCCAGGGATACCATGCCGGATACCACGCCGTATTCCTCGAACACGTCCATAATGTGACTGGAGACGTAGCCCTTGGCGATACCGCCCAGGTCGATTGCCATGCCCTCCGGGAGGGTCAACTGCCGGGTCTCGGCATCGTATTCCAGCTTGTCGCTGCCCACCAGCTCCAGCAACTGGTCGATGCGCTCCTGGGTCGGCACCTGGTACTCCCCGGAGGTGAAGCCCCACTCCACCATCAGGGGATAGATGGTGATGTCGAAGGCCCCCTCTGTCTCCTGGTACAGGGTCAGGGAGCGCTCCACCAGCTCCGCGGTTTCCTCGGAGAGAAGGACGGAGCCGCTGTCGTTGAGGATGGAAATTTCGCTGTCACTCTCTCCCACGCTCCACAGGGCGTCCAGCCGCTGGATCTCTTCCACTGCGGCGGACACTGCGGCCTCCGCCTGGTCGCCGTAGGCGGTGACGGTCATATAGGTGTCCATGGCGAACACCTGCTGGGTACTGGAGGAAATTTCCTCCGTCTCCTGGACAGCGCTGGACGCCGCCTGATTGGTTTCGCCATCAGTCGATACTTCCGCCGCGCTGCCGCAGCCGGTCAGGGCGCACAGCGCCGCCGCCAGCAGCAGGCAGCCGATTTGCCTTGTCAATCGGGATCTTCCTTTCTATGAAAGCAAATAGCTAACATCGCACGTCAAGGCAGGGGCCGAAACCCCTGCCTGCGGTTGTTTGGTTGGTACGAATAAATGCAGATTACTTCTTGACCTTGACGGTCTTGACCTTGCTCCAGCCGGCGTAAGAGGTCACGCTGCCGGATGTCTTGTAGGCCCGCATACGGATGTAGTAGGTCTTGCCCTTCTTCAGGTTCTTCAAGGTGGTGGTCAGGTTCTTGTTGCCCTTGACCTTGACAGTCTTGGTGGTGGAGCTGGTGAAGCTCTTGCTGGTGGAATACTGAATCACGTAGCCGGTGGCTCTGGTGTTCCGGGTCCACTTGAGGCTGATCTTCTTGCTGCTGACGTTCTTGGCGCGGGTGAAGTGCTTGGCGGTCAGGCGATAGATGGTCTTGGTGGCAGAAGCCTTGCTCTTGCCGCCCTCGTTCACGGCATAGACCTTGTACTGGTACTTGGTGCCGTTCTTCATGGCGGCGGTGTCCAGCCAGGTGGTGGAGGAAGTGGTCTTGACCTTCTTCCAGCTGCCGCTGCCGATCTTGCGGTAGACCTGATAGCTGGTGGCGTTGTCAACAGCATTCCAGGTGAGCTTGACACCCTTGGCCCGGTTGATGGCGGAGGTGATTTTGGTGGCGGCGGGGGTGGTGACTTTTTCCTCGCTTGTGCCGGTGTCAGGCTCCACATAAACAGTCAGCGCGGCAACAGCTGCGGTCAGCGCAGCGGCAGCCTCGTCCACCTCGGTTTGGGTGGCGGAGGCGTTGGCGGCCACGGTCTGCGCGGCGGTCAGCGCGGTTTGCAGGTCAGCCCAGCTCTCGGCGGTGTAATCGCTCTCGGTCAGGGCCTGAGCCTGCTTAATGGCGGAGGTCAGGGCATCAGTGTCCACCGGGACCTCCAGCGCATCAATGGCGGCGGTCAGGGCGGCGGTGATTTCGTCCACTTCGGCCTGGGTCTTGCCGGTGGTGGCTTCGGCCAGGGCGGTGGCATCCGCCAGGGCGGTCTGCATAGCCGTCCAGCTGTCGGCGGTGTAACTGCTCTCGGTCAGGGCCTGGGCAGTCTCAATAGCGGCGGTCAAGGCAGTGATGTCCACCAGCGCGTCAACGGCGGCGGTCAGCGCGGCGGTGATCTCGTCCACTTCGGCCTGGGTCTTGCCGGTGGTGGCCTCGGCCAGGGCGGTCGCGTCCGCCAGAGCGGTCTGCATAGCCGTCCAGCTGTCGGCGGTGTAATCGCTCTCGGTCAGAGCCT
>JAJBVG010000064.1 GCA_020859945.1 Clostridiales bacterium
CCCTGCCCGCCGTGCAGCGGGCCTGCGAGCTGGTGGAGCTGCTGGGCTGCGGCGAAGTGGTAGACGGCGTCATCGACGTGGTGGCCCAGGACTTCGTGCCCACACTGGTCAAACTGGAGCCGGACAAGGTCAACGGCCTGCTGGGGACCTCCTTCACCAAGGAGGAGATGACCGACATCCTGCTGCGGCTGGGCTTCCAGCTGACGGAGGACGACACCCTTGTGGTCCCCTCCTGGCGGGGCGATGTGTCCCACTACTCCGACATCGCGGAGGAAGTGGCCCGGTTCACCGGATACGACAACCTGCCCACCACCCTCATGCGGGGCGAGACCACCCGGGGCGGTCTGACCCCCAAGCAGATGGCGGAGGACCTGGCCGGTTCCACCTGCCGGGGACAGGGCTTCAATGAGATCATGACCTACTCCTTCATCTCCCCCTCCTATTACGACAAAATCCGTCTGCCCAAGGACTCCCCCCTGCGCAACTCCATTCGCATCCTGAACCCCCTAGGCGAGGACACTTCCATCATGCGCACCACCGCCCTGCCCTCTATGCTGGAGACGCTGGCCCGGAACTACAGCCACCACAACGCCGTGGCCCGGCTCTACGAGCTGGCCCGGGTCTACTTCCCCACCGACGGCGACCTGGCCGACGAGCGGCAGGTGCTGTCCCTGGGCTGCTATGGCCCGCTGATGGACTTCTTCAAGTTCAAGGGCTGCGTGGAGACCATTTTTGACGCCTTCGGCATCAAAAAGGTCCAGTACACCGCCAAAACCGACGACCCCTCCTACCACCCCGGACGCTGCGCCGCGCTGTCCATCGGCGGCAAGGAGATCGGCGTCATGGGCCAGATCCACCCGCTGGTCTGCAAAAACTACAACATGGCCGAGGTGTCGGTTTACACCGCACAAATTAGCTTCGCCGCCATTCTGGAGGCCCGGCCCCAGACCATCGTCTATCAGCCCCTGCCCAAGTTCCCCGCCGTGGAGCGGGACATCGCCGTGGTCTGCGACCAGTCCGTCCCCGTGGCGGCGCTGGAGAACTGCATCCGCAAGAGCGGCAAGGGTCTGGTGCGGGACATCAAGCTGTTCGACATCTACACCGGCAGCCCCATCCCCGCCGACAAGAAGAGCGTGGCCTTCTCCCTGAAGCTGCGCCACGATGACCGCACCCTCACCGACGCGGAGGCCGATGAGGACGTGAAGGCAGTTCTGGCCGCTCTGGAGAGCGAGCTGGGCGCCGTCCTGCGGTAACACAACTGGAAAAGCGACATTTCTTCCCCCGGCGTTTGCGTCGGGGGAAGGTTGATTTTTACGCTGATTTGGTCGTTTTCAATCCATATTTTCAACGTTTCTGTAGGGGCGGCCCGTGGCCGCCCCTACACATGGCCTCGGCAATGGCAATAGAAACAGAAAGGCGGTGCCCTCATGCACAACACCCCCATCCCTGACTCCGTCACCGTGACGGTGCTGGTGGAAAACACCACAAACAGCACTCTGCGCTGCGAACACGGCCTGAGCCTCCTTATGGAGTGGCGGGGGCGGCGCATCCTGCTGGACGCCGGACAGACCGGCCTGTTTCTGGAAAACACCGACGCGCTGGGGCTGTCCCTCACCGAGCTGGACGCCTGTGTGCTGTCCCACGGCCACTACGACCACGCCGGAGGCTTCGGGGCGTTGCTGCGCCAAGACCCGGCGGCCCGGGTCTACGCCCAAAAGTTGGTCTTTGAACCGCACCTCTCCGGCAGCGGCGGGAAAATTCATGACATCGGCGTTCCCCCGGCGGTGGCGGAACAGCGGGAGCGATTCCTGCTGATAGAAGGCATGACAGAAATCCTCTCCGGCGTGTATCTGGTCCCCCACAACACAGCAAATCTGGCCCAGCTGGGCGCAAAGGGGAAGCTGTACCGGCAGGCGGGCGGGGAACTGCTGCCCGACGACTTCTCCCACGAGCAAAGCCTTGTGCTGGACACGGCGCGGGGCCTTGTCCTCTTCAACAGCTGCTCCCACGGCGGCGCAGCCAACATCCTGCGGGAGGCGAGAGAGGCCCTGGGCAAGCCGGTGTACGCCTACATCGGCGGTCTGCACCTGAAAGGCCACCGAAACGGGCGGGAGGTCTGCGCCCTGCCCCCGGCGGAGATGGACGAGCTGTGCGGCGCGTTCCTCCGGGAGAACGTCCGGCACATCTACACCGGTCACTGCACCGGCGCGCCTGGGCTGGAGCTGCTGCGGCAGGGGCTGGGAGAGCGGGCGCATACCCTGACCACGGGGCTGCGGTTCACGGTGTGAACAGTTCCAAAAGCGAAATAAGTGTGACAAATTTTTCTGAAAATCCGTCTCACTTTTTGTCACAGAATTTGCCATGCCATGAGATGGGGTTTTTCCCTGAAAATCGGCGAAAAAACTCATTTTTTCGCAAGATAAAAAGAGAAAATTCCCTTGCAGCATATTGCATTTTATGGTATACTATGGTTAAAGGAGAGGTGTCCATAATTTTATCCCCCATTTTGAGCCGAAACAAGAAAAACGAACCTTTTAAGGAGGCTGTTTTATGAAACGAAAATGCAAACAACTGACCGCACTGGTGCTGGCGCTGTCCATGTGCCTGAGCCTGTTGTCTGCCACCGCCTGGGCTGCGGATCTCTCCGCCGAGGCCGATCTGGTGGCGGAGGAGGCTCAGGAGGACCCGGAACCGGCTGCGGACGAGGCCGACGCCGCTGAGGAGGAATCCGCTGGGGACGAAGCCGACCAGGAGGCGCAGTCCGACGAGGAAATCGCCCCCGCAGAGGAGGAAGTCACCGTCGAGGCGGAAGAAGCCCAGGCGGAAACGCCCGCCGAGGAGGAATCCACTGAGGAGGAAGCCGCCGGGGACGAGAGCGGGACCACCGTCTCTGTCAGCAGCACCGTCACCGAGACCAGCACCACCACCTACATCAACCCCCTGTATGCCGACGTTATCACCGAGGACGACCTGGTGCAGCCCTCGGAAGACGAGGCCGACGCCGTGGTTCACGCCGCCGCTGACAGTTCCTTCACCACCCTTGCGGAGGCGGCGGAGTTTGTCCGGGAAGAGATGAAAAACCGCACCCAGAACATCACCCTTTACTATTTTTCCACCACCGACGTTCTTAGCAATGCATCCATGAGCGAGATCTTCGAGATGGCGCTGGAGCACACCGGCGACCCGGAGGAAGGCGATTACCTGGCCTATCAGTATGCCGGTATGAAGGGCAGCCTCATAGGTTATGTGGAAACGGAGGAAACCCTCTCAAGCGACGGCGTGGTAACGAATGTGGAGTACCTCGGCTACACCAGTGTCATCACCTACACCGTGACCTACTACACCGACGCCAAACAGGAGGCGGAGGTCACCGCCAAGGTGGACAAAGTTCTGGATGAGCTGGGCGTGGACGACATGAGCGACTACCATGCGATCGAGGCCATCTACGACTACATCTGCTCCAACGTTGTCTACGACTACGAGGACCTGAGCGACAGCGACGAGGTGCTGGAGTACACCGCCTATAACGCCCTCATCAACGGCACCGCCGTCTGCCAGGGCTACGCGGTGTTGTTCTACCGGATGGCGCTGGAGGCCGGGGTTGACGCCAGGGTCGTCTCCGGCACAGGCATCAACAGCGAAGGCAACACCAAGAACCACGCCTGGGACATCGTCCGGGTGGGCAGCTACTACTATAATGTGGACGCCACCTGGGATGAAGCCTCCTATCTGGCGGGCATAGACTACCGCTATTTCCTGCTGGGCGAGGACAACTTCAACACCAACCACTTCCGGGGGAGCGAGTACACCACCACCGCGTTTTACAGCGCCTATCCCATGTCGGACAGCGATTACCCGGAGGAAACGGAAATCGTTGATCTCTCCACCTGCACTGTCACCCTCTCCGCCACCAGCTACACCTACAATGGCTCGGCGAAGAAACCGACCGTCACCGTGAAGAACGGCTCCACCACCCTGACCAGCGGCACGGACTACACCGTCTCCTACAGCAATAACACCAACGCCGGTACTGCTACGGTCACTGTCACTGGCAAGGGCAATTACACCGGCTCCGTCACCAAGACCTTCACCATCAACAAGGCCAGCATCTCCGGCTACACTGTCACCCTCTCCGCCACCAGCTACACCTATGACGGAAATCCGAAAAAGCCGACCGTCACCGTGAAGAACGGCTCCACCACCCTGACCAGCGACGACTACACCGTCTCCTACAGCAACTACACCAACGCCGGTACCGCTACGGTCACTGTCTCCGGCAAGGGCAATTACACCGACTCTGCCAAAAAAACCTTTACCATCAATAAAGCTGAAACGACTGCGAGCGCGACCAACTACAGCGGCACCTACGATGGTTCCGCCCACACCTTCAAGCTGACCGTCAGCGGCCCCAGCAGCTACACGGTCTATTACAGCACCTCCACCCAGCTGACCAGCAGCAACTACAGCTCCAGCGGCAGTACCACCAAGCCCACCCGCACCAACGCAGGGGGGACCACGGTCTATTGTTACGTGAAGGACAATACCGGCAACTACAAAAACGTCTCCGGCACCGTGTATATCTACATCAAGCCCAAGGTGTCTGTCTCCGCCTATTCCGGCACTTATAACGGTTCCGCTCGCTCAGCCACCGTCACCGCCACCGGGAACGCCACCGTTTACTACAGCACCTCCACTGCCCTGACCTACAGCAATTACAGCACCAGCGGCAGCACCACCAAGCCCACCCGCACCAATGCGGGGACCACAACGGTGTATTATATTGCTGTTCCCAAATCTGGGATCATCAATGCCAGCACTGTGACCGCCGGCTCGACCTCGATCACCATCGCCAAGGCCAGCCAGACCGTCACCGCCAGTGCCGCCGCCTCCAGCATCTACGCCGGGAAAACCACCACCGTCACCGGCAAGGGTACGGGGACCATCACCTACAGTTCCTCCGATACCTCTGTCGCCACTGTCAGCAGCTCCGGCGTGGTCACCGGCAAAAAGCCCGGCACTGTGACCATCACTGTCAAGGCAGCGGGCAACAGCAACTACAATGCCGCCAGCAAAACGGTGAAAATCACCGTCAAGCTGAACAAGACCACCATCTCCAGCCTGACCAACACCTCCAGCGGCGTCACCGTCACATGGAGCAAGGTCACAGGGGCCAGCGGCTATTACATCTACCGCAACAACACGAAGGTAAAGACCATCACCAGCGGTTCCACCGTCAGCTACATTGACACCAAAGCCAAGACCAACGGCACCAAGTACCAGTACAAGATCTATGCCTACTACGGCTCCACTAAGAGCGCTGTGTCTGCCACCAAGACCACCTACTATGTCTCCACCCCCACCATCTCCAGCCTGACCAACAGCGCATCCAAGAAGATGACCGTCAAGTGGGGCAAGAACACCAAGGCCACCGGCTATCAGATTCAGTATTCTACCAGCAGCAGCTTCTCCAGCTATAAGACCGTCACCGTCTCTAGCTACTCGACCGTCAGCAAGACCATTTCCAGCTTGACCAAGAACAAGAAGTACTACGTCCGGGTGCGGGCCTACAAGACCGTCTCCGGTACCAAGTATTACTCCGCCTGGAGCAGCACGAAAAACGTTAAAATCAGCAAATAACCTTGCAAGCAACCGAATCATAGCCTAAAATAGAGGGGAAAAGCACCTGCGCTCTCATTGCAGGTACTTTTCCCCTGTCTTTTCAACAGAGACCATTTTGGGGGAGGAACCACCGTGAAAAATTACAAAATGACCCTGCTGTATGACGGGACCCGCTACTACGGCTGGGAGCATCAGCCGGGACGGGACACCATCCAGGGCAAGCTGGAGGCCGTGCTGGAGCGGATGTGCGGCGCACCGGTGGAGGTCATCGGCGCGGGGCGCACCGACGCCGGCGTCCACGCCAAAGGGATGGTGGCCAGCTTCCAGGTGGAGACGGAGCGCGCCCCGGAGGAAATTCGGGACTACCTGAACCGCTACCTCCCCGACGACATCGCCGTGAAGGAGGTGCGGGAGGCCGCCCCCCGGTTCCACGCCCGCTACAAGGCGGTGGGCAAGACCTACTGCTACACCTGCTTCGACGGGCCGGTGAAACCGGTGTTCAACCGGCGCTACGTGACGCGGCTGGACGCCGCACCTGACCTGGAGGCCATGCGCCGGGCGGCGGCCATTCTCCAGGGAGAACACGACTTCCGCAGCTTCTGCGGCAACCCCAAGATGAAAAAATCCACCGTCCGCACGGTGGATACCATTGAGATCGTCCGCAAGGGGGGCTACCTCTATTTTAACGTCCACGGCACCGGCTTTTTGCAGAACATGGTGCGGATTCTGGTGGGGACGCTGCTGGAGGTGGGCTATGGCCGGATGAAACCGGAGCAGATGGCGGACATTTTGGAGGCCCGAGACCGGCGGCTGGCAGGTCCCACCGCCCCGCCGGAGGGCCTGTGTCTCGTGAAGGTGGATTACTGAGATGGAAACCGCAGAGATGAAAATCATCGCCCGCATCCACACGGACTTTGCCAGCAAGTTCGGCGTCCCCCGGCAGAGCGGCCTGGTGGAGGAGCTACAGGCCACCGTCGTCTTTGAGCCAGAGTACCGGGTCCCGGAGGCGGTGCGGGGGCTGGAGGGTTTTTCCCACATCTGGCTCATCTGGCAGTTTTCCCAGGCCGTCCGGGAGGACTGGTCCCCCACGGTGCGCCCGCCCCGGCTGGGCGGCAACGCCCGGATGGGGGTGTTCGCCACCCGTTCCCCCTACCGGCCCAACGCCATCGGCCTGTCCTCCGTCCGGTTGGAGCGGGTGGAGCTGGACCCGGCTCTGGGGCCGGTGCTGCACGTGGCGGGGGCCGACCTGATGGACGGCACCCCCATTTTCGACATCAAGCCCTACATCCCCTACGCCGACAGCCACCCGGACGCGGTGGGGGGCTTCACCGGCAACCAGCGCCCCCAGGAGCTGGAGGTGGTGTTCCCCCAGGCTCTGCTGGAGCAAGTGCCGCAGGAGCGCCGGGCCGCGCTGACCGGCGTACTGGCTCAGGACCCCCGCCCCTCCTATCAACACGACCCGGAACGGGTCTATGGGCTGGGCTTCGCCGGGCTGAATGTGCGCTTTACCGTGGCGGATGGGGTGCTGACGGTAAAAGAAATCACACCCCTGGACAAATAAAGCGGAGCCTCTGGTTTCAATTTGCAATTAGCAATGTGCAATTCCACTATGACGGCTAGAATTTACAGTTCAGCCATTGCAGCTCAACTATGTCGCCAGTTCAATGTACAACGCTAAATCTTCCTTTTTGCATCAGCCTTGTCCGTGGATCCAGCGCAAAACCCCTTCGCCATGCGTTGTGGCGGAGGGGTTCATTGCTCATTGTTAATTGTTAAATTGGCTATCCATTTGCATTAGCCTTGTCAGTAACTCCGGCGCGAAACCCACCAATAAACACTATCCCCCTTGCCTCCCCTGAAAGGGCAGGGAGGGGCAAAGCCCCGGAAGTGCCGCTTGACGGCGGAGGTGGCACGGCGTAAGCCGTGACGGAGGGGTTTCATTGCACATTGCTCATTGCAAATTGCAAATTAAACCGCCTGGTGCCCCCGGGCGATGATGACATCGGTGACTTGCTTCACATAGGCGTCGCACTGCGCCTGGGTCTCCGCCTCCACCATGACGCGGATCAGCGGCTCAGTGCCGCTCTCCCGCACCAGGATGCGGCCAGTGTCCCCCAGTTCGTCGGCCACGGCCTTGACCGCCGCCTGGACAGCGGGGTCGTTCTGGGCCTCCGGCTTGCTCTTGACCCGGACGTTCTCCAACTTCTGGGGGTAAATCTTCACCGGGGCGGCCAGCTCCGACAGGGTCTTTTTGGAGCCGATCATGGCCTGCATCATCTTCAAAGAGGTCAGAATCCCGTCGCCGGTGGTAGCGTAATTGCTGAAAATGATGTGGCCGGACTGCTCGCCGCCCAGACGACAGCCGTGGGTGGACATATACTCGTAGACGTACTTGTCGCCCACATCGGTCTTGGCGTAGTCGATGCCCGCCTCGTCAAAGGCTTTGTACAGGCCAAAGTTGGACATGACGGTGGTGACCACGGTGTTGGTCAGCAGGTGGCCCCGCTCCTTCATGTACCGCCCGTAGATGTAGAGGATCAGGTCGCCGTTGACCACGTTGCCCTTCTCGTCCACGCACAGGCAGCGGTCGGCGTCGCCGTCATAGGCGAAGCCCACGTCCAGGTGGTTGTCCCGCACCAGGGCCTGGAGGCCCTCGATGTGGGTGCTGCCCACCCCGTCGTTGATGTTGGTGCCGTTGGGATGGTTGCCCATGATAGTCACCTCAGCGCCCAGGGTGCGGAACACGTTCGGGGCGATGCGCCAGGCGCTGCCATTGGCGCAGTCCAGGCCCACCTTGATGCCCCGGAAGTTGTAAATGCCCTGAGAGATCAGGTAGCCGGTGTAGCGGTTGCGGCCCGCCTCGAAGTCCAGCTCGCTGCCGATGTTCTCCCGGCTGGCCATGGGGATGGGCGGGGTCTCGCCGTCCATGTAGGCTTCGATCTGGCGGATGGTGTCCTCGTCCATCTTCTCGCCCCGGCCATTGAGCAGCTTGATGCCGTTGTCATAGAAGGGGTTGTGGCTGGCGGAGATCATCACGCCGCAGTCAAAGCCCTCTGTCCGGGTGATGTAGGAGACGCTGGGGGTGGTAGTCACCCACATCATATAGGCGTCGCCGCCGGAACAGGTGATGCCGGAGGACAGGGCCGCCTCCAGCATATATCCGCTGCGGCGGGTGTCCTTGCCGATGACGATACGGCAGTGCTTGTTCAGCCGTGCGCCGTAGTACCAGCCCAGAAAACGTCCAATTTGAAAGGCGTGCTGCGGCAACAGCGTTACATTGGCCTCGCCCCGGAAGCCATCAGTCCCAAAGTATTTTCCCATAACGAATCCCTTTCGCTATTGTGTATTCGCTTCGGTTCCAAACAGGTCGAAGCGTGTCCTGTCTTTTTATGACAAGCCATTATACCACAGTTCTCCGGGACTTCCAACTGTTAATTTGCACATTTTACAAGTTCTCCGCCGAAATCGTTCACCCCAACAGCAGCTCCAGCCCCCGAACCACCGGCCCCGCCAGCAGCTTTTGCAGCGTCGCCGCTCCCGCCAGCAGCAGCAGGCAGACCAGATAAACCCGCAGGTCTGACCGCTCCTCCCCGGCGCGCAGCTCCCGGCCCCGGCGCTCCGCCGCCAGCCAGCTCTCCACCGCCAGCAGGAACAGCGCTGTCACCTGCAAGCACTCCGGCCCGCCGAACAGCAGCAGCGCCGCCCCCAGCCCCCGCCAGCAGTAGCAGCGGACGAAAGCGGAGATGGCAAAGGACAGCAGAAAGCCCTTTACCCCCATGAACAGGGGCGCCAGCAACACCCCCAGCACCGTGAACCGCAGCAGACCCACTGCCAGCGCCTCCCGCAGTACCTGCCAGGCCACCGCCCACCAGCCCGGCTGGGCCGCGCCCTCCGTTTCCGCCAGCGCGAGATAGCGTTCCAGATAGGCGGTCAGCGCGGCGGAGCCTTCCCCCTGGAGGCAGGCGGAGAACAGGCACCCCAGCAGCCCGCCCAGGGCAAAACCCCCGGCGGTGAGGAGGGTGGCCCGGGTCGGCTGCATAGAGGGCAGCGACCACAGGCGCACCCGCGTTTGTTTGCCCAAAAAATCACCCCTGTCCAAGAGTATGCGGACAGGGGTGGGTTTATGAGCTGTTAGCCTGGATAGTGTTTGCCGTTTGGTCAGCACTTTTGCCCAGCCTAATATAAGTTTTCCGCGAAGAGCTATCATCCCGCAATAGACCACCCCTCTTGCCTCCCCTGTGAAGCGCTGGCCGACAAGGAGGGGCGCAGCCCCGGAAGTACCGCTTGACGGTAATGGCCAATTCCTCTTTAGCGCAAATGCAGGCGAAGTGCGGCTTGCTGTAGAGCTATGGCCCTTTAGGGCCATGCGAGTCGCAAAAGGGGAGGGGGACCATGCGAAGCATGGTGGAGGGGTTTCTACTATTGGCCAATGGCTAACAGCTAATAGCTCACTGCGCCAACCCCGCACGAATGGCTTTAATGGCAATGGCGCACTCCAACCGTTTGCGCTCCAGGTCACAGGCCACCTGGCTTGGCTCCATGATGTCGCCGTTGACGTTGTAGTTGCAGGCGGAGCAGCCGCCGGAGCAGTAGAACTTGGCCCAGCAGTCCCGGCAGGCTTCCTTGGTGTAGACGTTGACCCCGGCGAACTTGTCCGCGATGGTCTGGTCGAAGGTGCCCTCGTAGAGGTTGCCCATGCGGAAATCCGGGTTGCCCACGAACTGGTGGCAGGGGTAGATGTCCCCCTCCGGGGTGATGGCCACGTACTCGTTGCCCGCGCCGCAGCCCCGCATCCGCTTGATGACGCAGGGGCCTTGCTCCAGGTCCACGTTAAAGTGGAAGAAGTTCACGTCAGGCCGGTCCACCAGCGCCCGGGCCAGCTTCTCATACTCGGCGCAGGCGGCGGGGACCTCCGCCTCGGTGATAGCATAGGGATCGTCGGGCTTGCCCACCGCCGGTTCCACGGAGACGTTGCGGAACCCCAGGTCATCGCAGATGTGCAGCACGTCCTGGGCGAAGTCCAGGTTGTCCCGGGTGTAGGTGCCCCGGACGTAATACTCCTGGTCGCCCCGGCCCTCCACCAGCTTCTGGAACCTGGGAACGATGACGTCGTAGCTGCCGCTGCCCCCCGCCGTGACCCGCATGGCGTCGTTGACCGACTTGCGCCCGTCCAGGGAGAGGACGCAGTTTTTCATCTCCTGGTTGAAGTAAGCGGAGTTCTCGTCGTTCAGCAGCATCCCGTTGGTGGTCATGGTGAAACGAAAGTGCTTGTCGTGAGTCTTTTCGATCTCGCGGGCGTACTCCACCGTTTTTTTGCAGGTGTCCAGGGCCATCATCGGCTCGCCGCCGAAGAAGTCCACCTCGATGTTCCGGCGCTTGCCGGACTTCTCCACCACAAAGTCGATGGCGCGCTTGGCGGTCTCGAAGTCCATCAGCTTGCGCCCGGTGCCGTAGCCCCCCTTGGAGGCGAAGCAGTACTTGCAGCGCAGGTTGCAGTCGTGGGCCACGTTCAGGCACAGGGCCTTGATGGGGGTGTTTTTCACCACCGCCCAGGCGGGGTCGATGTAAGTCTCCTCCTCAAAGAGCAGCTTCTGCGCCGCCAACTCCCGCAGTTCCTGCCAACTCTCCTCCAGGGCCTGGGGCTGGTACTGGGGCAGGGCGGCGATAATTTCCGGCGGGCAGTGTTCCCCTATGGGCGGCTCCACCAGGTTCAGCAGGTCGAAGGTCAGTTTGTCCAGCACGTGGACCGCGCCGCTGGCCACATCCATGGCAATGTAACAACCCAGGGCTTCAAAGGTATGGATCATAGGTCGGTTCCTCTCTCATTTATCGGATTTGGGGGTTCTCTTTGTGTCGGCCTGGCTGAGAAGCCCCTCCGCCACCGCCCGCGGCGACGGCCCTCCTCCGCCGTCAAGCGGCACTTCCGGGGCTTTGCCCCTCCTTGCCCTTTCAGGGGAGGCAAGAGGGGCTAGTGTTTGTCGTCTGATGTCAGTTTTGTTCGACAGGTGGGAGTTTCAGCAGAAACTCCCTCTTTCCAGCCACTAATCACTAGCCACTAGCCACTAAAACACACGGCTGATTCAAAGGGACAGTCAGATTTACAAATATCAATTATTACCGGCATATCGCAAAAGAAAGGCTCCCTGCTTCTGGCAGGAAGCCCTTTTGGTCACCAACGAAAACCAGAGTGGCATTTATTTGCTCTGCTCGCACTTCTGGTTGGCCACGGTGCAGGAAGTCTTGCAGGCGGACTGGCAAGAGGTCTGGCACTCGCCGCAGCCGCCGTGGGCCGCGCTGCGCTTCAGGGTCGCGCCGCTGAGGGTTTTGACATGCTTCAAGGAACTCTCCTCCTTACATTTCTAAGTTTGGAAGTATTATACCACGGCGAAAGGGGAAATGCAATCCGCTTTTTTACCTTTTTCGCCGGGGCGTGACCACTCCTGCCGCTCCGCCGCCCGCCAGGGACGCCGCCAGCAGCGCTCCCGCGCTGCCGGGAGAGACGGAGCCATAAACCGCCGCCCCTGCCAGCAGCCACAGCAGAAAGGATACCCCCGCCGCCGCCAGCGCCACCGGCAGCAGACGGCTCTTGCAGGAGAGGGCGGCGTACAGCCCCCCGGCAAAGCCTCCCAGTGCCGCCCCCAGGCAACAGGCCCGGAACATGGCTCCCTCGCTCAGCTTGCCCACCGCCATCAGCCCGGCGGCCCCGGCCAGCACCGCCAGACACACCCCGAAAGCCAGCAGTCCGCCGGTGAGGACCGTGGCTCCCGCCGCCGCGGGGCTGAGCGCCGCTTCCTTTTTCCTCTGCGCCATAAAAAACACCCTCCCGTCGCCATTCTGCTTGAATGTATGCGCGGGAGGGGGAATTTATGCGGCAGAGCCGCGGTGTTGGTTGGATTACTTTTTCTTGGACTTCTTATCCTTGTCGTCGGTGGGTTCTCCCTTGCCGTCCTCAGTGGTCTGGACGCCCTTGGAGGAGACGGCCCACTTCATCAGCTCCATGCGGACCCGGTCGGCGCCGGTCTCCACCACGATGCTGTTCTCCTTGACTGCGCAGATGGTGCCAACAACGCCGCCGATGGTGGTGATCTCATCGCCCACTATCAGGCTGTTGCGCATTTCATTGGCCTCTTTTTTCCGCTTGTTCTCCGGGCGGATGAGCAGGAAATAGAAGATTGCGATCATTACAACGATCATGACGATCGAATACATGGTTTCCAAAATAATTACCTCCGTAAATTTGGCCGACGAACTCTTTGCCGACACAGCATAGTGCTATTATTATACCGGTTCTCAGCGGCAATGGCAAGGGGTTTTCCGAAAAAATCACAGCCGCCGCTGCAATTTTTCGACGTTCTCCGCCCGGAACGCCGCAAACCGGCCCTCGTCCAGGGCCTGACGGATGCGGGCCATCAGCTCGTTATAAAACCAGAGGTTGTGGATGACCGCCAACCGCATGGCCAGCATTTCCTCCGCCTTGACCAGGTGACGCAGGTAGGCTCTGGAATAGCTGCGGCAGACGGGGCATTGACAGTTGGGGTCGATGGGCCGGGTGTCCAGCTTGTACTTCTCGTTTTTGATGTTGATGGTGCCCTCCCAGGTGTAGAGCTTGCCATGGCGGGCGTTGCGGGCAGGCATGACGCAGTCGAAGAAGTCAACTCCCCGGTAGACCCCCTCGATGATGTTCCAAGGGGTGCCCACCCCCATGAGGTAGCGGGGCTTGTCGGCGGGCAGGTGCGGTTCCACCGCGTCGATGATGTCGTACATGGTCTGGGTGCTTTCCCCCACCGCCAGACCGCCGATGGCCACCCCGTCGTAGGAGCCTTCCGGCATGGCGGAGATTTGGTCGGCGTGCCAGATGCGCAGGTCGGGGTAAATGCCCCCCTGGTTGATGGCGAAGAGCATCTGCTCCGGGTTGACGCAGTCAGGCAGGGCGTTCAGCCGCTGATGCTCCGCAACACACCGCTCCAGCCAGCGCTGGGTCCGGCGGCAGGACTGCTCCACATAGTCGTGGGTGGAGGGGTTCTCCACGCACTCGTCGAAGGCCATGGCGATGTCGCTGCCCAGGTTGGACTGGATGCGCATGGACTCCTCCGGCCCCATGAAGATTTTCCGCCCGTCCACGTGGCTGTGGAAGGTGACGCCCGGCTCTTTGATGTCCCGCAGCTTGGCCAGGGAAAACACCTGAAAGCCGCCGCTGTCGGTCAAAATCGGGCCGTCCCAGTGCATCATCTGGTGCAGGCCCCCCAGCTGCCGCACCACGTCGTCGCCGGGGCGGACGTGGAGGTGGTAGGTGTTGGAAAGCTCGATTTGGCATCCAATCTCCTTCAAATCCCTGGCGGAAAGCCCCCCCTTGATGGCGGCCTGGGTGCCTACGTTCATAAAAACCGGGGTCTGCACCGTGCCGTGGGCACAGGTGAACACCCCCCGGCGGGCCTTGCCCTCGCGCTTGGTCACTTGAAACAACGAAGTTCCTCCTTGTTTTAACGGTATTCGTTCTCACCTGTTTATTTTAGAAGCGGGCAGAGAGATTGTCAAGAGCGCGTTTGATGGGGCGGGATTGCATTTCTTCTGAAAAAATTTCGCGTTTTCCTCTTTACAAATCGAAAATCCGTGGTATAATAAGCTCTGGCTTTACAGGGGCCTGTAGCTCAGCTGGGAG
>JAJBVG010000039.1 GCA_020859945.1 Clostridiales bacterium
CGCATTTTCGACCAAAATCCGTGATTTTGGTCGAGAGCCTGTCGGAGACAGGCTCTGCCGCCGGGCAGAACTGCCCGGCGGCGGGGAAAGCAGAATCTCTATCACCACGAGTTGACTGTTTCGATGAACAGGGCAATGATTTGGTGTCGGAACAGGAAACAAAGCAGGGCGATGGCGCTGCCCAGCAGAGTGGTAAACACGGCGGTGGAGCGAATGATTTGACCGACCCTTGCCCAGTTTCCTCTGGCGTGGTTGAAGGAAATCGCAGGCTGTGACATCAACCGGGCCACCTTTTACAAGCATTACCAGAATGTATTTGACCTGATGGAGCAGCTGGAGCAGGAATTTCTAGAAGATTTAATTGCCCTGCTCCAACCAGGGCGCTGCAAAAACCTGGAGACGCTGTTCACCCAGGTGCTGACGTTATTCCAGTCTCACGGGGGCGATTGGCTGGTTCTGGGCAGCGAAAACGGCGACCCCGCCTTCTATGATAAGCTGTCTCGCCGCTGTTACGAGCAAGCCTACCCCATGCTGGTTCAGCATCAGGCAGCGTTAAGCGAGCCGGAGCAACGGATGCTGTATTCTTTCGTCAGCCAGGGAAGCGGCGGCATCCTCCGGGATTGGGTAAAGAACGAGATGCAGGAATCAGTGCCTCAGGTGGCGGCGTTTCTTGCCAACGCTACCACACAGCTGATCCATGGGCTGGTATCCTGACGAAAACGGATGAATAAAGCAGAGACAGCCGACGCTGGCTGCCTCTGCTTCGTTGGTTTCGGTACTTGTTATCCCCAGGGGTTCTCCGTGGGATAGGGCAAACTCTTGGGCTGGTTATAGGCGATGTCCTCCACACCCAGGAACTTGAACACCTCGTAGAGGTACTTGCCCACATGGGAGAAGGCTACCGCGCCGTGATGGGGATAACGCTTCTGGATCAGCACATGGCGGTAGAACCGGCCCATCTCCGGGATGGCGAACACACCGATGCCGCCGAAGGAGCGGGTGGGTACGTCCAGCACCTCGCCCTGGGCAATATAGCTGCGCAGCTTGCCCTCGCTGTCGCACTGGAGGCGGTAGAAGGTGATGGGGCTGGCGGCGATGTCGCCCTCCAGGGTGCCCCGGGTGAAGTCCGGTTCGGAACCAGTCGGCTCCAGCAGGCGGTGCTGAATAAGCTGGTACTTCACGGCACGGCTGGAGCAGAGCTTGCACTCTGAGGTGTTGCCGCAGTGGAAGCCCATGAAGGTGTCGGTGAGCTTGTAGTCGTATTTGCCCTTGATGTCCTCATCGTAGATGTACTTGGGGACGCTGTTGTTAATGTCCAGCAGGGTGACGGTGTCGCCGGAGACGCACATGCCGATGTACTCGCTGAGCGCGCCATAGATGTCCACCTCGCAGGAAACGGGGATGCCCCGGCTGACCAGACGGGAGTTCACATAGCAAGGCTCAAACCCGAACTGAGAGGGGAAGGCGGGCCAACACTTGTCCGCGAAGGCCACGTATTTTTTGCTGCCCTTGTGGGCCTCCGCCCAATCCAGCAGGGTCAGCTCGAACTGAGCCATACGCTCGTTCAGTTCGGGGTAGTAGCTGCCTTCGCCCATCTCGGCGGCCATTTCCGCGCAGACGGCGGGGATGCGCTCATCGCCCGCGTGTTCCTGATAGGCGACCAACAGGTCCAGCTCGGAGTTTTCCTCGATTTCCACGCCCAACTCATACAGGCCCTTGATGGGGGCGTTGCAGGCAAAAAAGTCCTGGGGACGGGGACCGAAGGTGATGATTTTCAAATTTTTCACACCGATGATGGCACGGGCCACAGGGACAAAGTCCCGAATCATATCCGCCACTTCCTCGGCGGTGCCAACGGGGTATTCGGGAATGTAGCCCTTCAAATGGCGCATCCCCAGGTTGTAGGAGCAATTCAGCATCCCGCAGTAGGCGTCGCCCCGGCCGTTGACTATGTCGCCGTCGCCCTCGGCGGCGGCCACGAACATACAGGGGCCGTCGAACCGCTGGGCAATTTCCGTTTCCGGGGTTTCCGGGCCGAAGTTGCCCAAAAACACCACCAGAGCGTTGCAGCCCGCCGCGGTCACATCGTCCATGGCCTTGAGCATATCCAGCTCGTTTTCCACGGTGACAGGACACTCGTAGAGGCCCTCGCCGTAGGCGGCCACGATGTTTTTCCGGTGCTGGGTGGACAGGGCGATGGGGAAGCAGTCCCGGCTGACAGCGATGATACCCATCTGGACGGTTGGAATGTTGTTGCTTACCATTTGAAATTCCTCTTTTTTTCAAATCAGTGACAGGTTGAGTGGGTCATACCAGCTCAGAAAACAGGTCCTTACAGGTCGGATAAATTTTCCGGAATTGCTGATAGCATTCCTCGTAAAGCGCCGCCAGCGCCGGCTCCGGCTCCACCGTGTCCACCACATGAACGAGGCTGTCGCAGACCGCCTTGACGGTGGGATACGTTTTGTCTGCCACCATTGCCAGCATGAGCGGCGTCGAAGCCCGCCAGCAGTTCCGGTATCCCCTCCTCCACGGCGGAAAGCCAATCCTCCGGGTTCTGCTGGCTCCAGCCGGGATGGGGGAACTCCAGCGGATATTCTTTAGAGACAATGTGCAAAATCCGGCCTGTTTCGTCCATCAGCAGCAGTTTGGCCGCTGAGGTGCCCAAGTCGATTCCGATGTAGAGCATAAATGAGCCTCCTTTTTACCACAGACTACCAAGTATGTCCAGGCTCTCCTTTGGTATCCGCTTTTGCGTTTTCTCGGTCTACGGACAACAGGCCAAAGGTGATTGAAAATTCCTTTTGCATCTCGAAATGATTCAACAAGCTTCAGCGAAAAGCCTTGCACCCGAACAAAACCAATTGGCATTCATGTAAGGCTGTCCATGGTTTCTTTTACGTTTATTATAAGCTTCTCTCCGCTTCGTGGCAAATAATTCACAAATTTTTCCTCAAAACTGCGGCGAGAACTTCGGCGGCCTGCCCGGCTGTTCGTGCGCGCCAATCGTCTATGCCAGAAGGACCGCACAATGGTTCCCGTTTCGGCGGCGTATTGCGCCGCAGCGGTCATAAGAAATGATGTCAGTCGCCTGACAATCCATGGTCACGCTCCTTGCCTGAATGATTTTCTAAAAATCGGCCTTTTTCTTTCAGTTGGAACAGAGTTGTCTGCCTCCGATATAGACGCCCTTTAATGCAAGCTGTTGGTCCAGCAGCAGGAAGTCCGCATAGCGTCCCGGCTCCAGCGAGCCGATTTCCCGCTCCCTGTGGATGATTTTGGCCGGAGTAACTGTCGCCGCAGCAACTGCGTCCTCCAGAGGGACGCCAAAGTCCACCGCCCGCCGCAGGCCATCCAGCAGGTGGATTGAGGACCCGGCCAGGGTGTCGGTCCCCGACAGGGTGGCCTTTCCGCCCGTCATGGTGATGGGCTGACCCCCCAGCGTATAATTTCCGTCAGGCATCCCGGCGCAGCGAAGGGAATCCGAGATGAGAACCAGCTTTTCCCGGAAAATCCGGTGGGCCATACGAACCATCGCGGGGTGCACGTGCAGCCCGTCCGTGATCAGCTCGGCAGTGGCTCCCGCGTCCGCAGCGGCAGCAATCACCCCTGGAGCGCGGTGGTGCAGGGGCGGCATGGCGTTGAACAGGTGAGTGGTGTGACTGGCCCCGGCGTCGTAAGCCCGCCGCGCCGTGTCGTAGTCCGCCGCCGTGTGTCCCAGCGATACAGTGCTGAGTTGGCTAGCCCCCCGAATAAAGTCCAGCGCGCCTTCCACCTCCGGGGCCACCGTGACCAGCCGAATCTGACCGCCGGAAGCGTCGTCCAGCCGGAGAAACAAATCCAGGTCGGGGGTATGCAGATTCTCCAATGCCTGCGCGCCCCGTTTGGCAGCGCAGAGGAAGGGACCTTCCAGGTTGATACCCGCCAGCCTTGCCCCGTCAGCTGGGCGGCGGAAGTCTCTGAGCGTGTGCATAGCCCGCCGCAACTCTGGCTCCTGCAAGGTCATGGTAGTGGGGCACCAGGCGGTGACGCCACCGGCGGCGTAATAGCGGGACAACTGTTCCAGCCCGGCCCCGTCTCCGTCGCTGGCATCCGCCCCCACAGCTCCGTGGGTGTGGATGTCGATAAGGCCGGGGATGAGATAACAGCCGCCTGCATCCAGGCCCTCGCCAGTGACGTCGGGACCGACACGGGTGATGGTCTCCCCAAACTCTACGCCGCCGGACAAAAACCTGCCCCGCTGAAACAGCTTCGCGTTTACGATTCGCATGATGTTTTTCCTCCTGTGTCTTTCCCCGCACACCCAGTCCCATGCCTTTGGCCACAAAAGCAAAGGAGAGCCACATTTTGGCAATGTGGCTCCCGGTCTTGCGTTTTTTCGTCCGACTGTCGTTTGTGCGCGTACAAACGCCCTCTCCATTGTAAGCTGGCAATTTCTCTATGCCGATTCTCCCGTTTACTCAGCCTTATTCTTATCACGATTCTCTGTTAAACACAAATTCGCAACATTCCAGCGCGGCCGCAATCACCTGGTCCATGTCATAATACTTATATTCTCCCAGTCTGCCCCCGAAAATAACATTGGGTTCCTGGTCAGCAAGCGCTTTATACTGCTGATACAGTCTGCCGTTTTTCTCATCATTGACCGGATAATAAGGCTCATCGCCCGGCTTCCATTCAGAACTGTACTCCCGACTGATGACCGTCTTAGGCAGGTCGTTGCCATCTGCATCCTTACCAAACTCAAACCATTTATGCTCAATAATGCGCGTCCAGGGAGTCTCCCGGTCTGTGTAGTTCACAGCGGCGTTCCCCTGGAAGTTCGGAATATCAAGAAGCTCCGTTTCAAAGCGGACGGAACGGTATTCAAGGTAGCCAAGGGAATACTGAAAGTACGCATCGATCGGGCCTGTATATACCACTTTTTTCGCCAACGCGTCCAGTTCTGACTTATGCTCTAAATAGTCAATGTTCAGCCGAACTTCAATGCCATCCAGCAAATTCTCGATCAGCTTCGTATATCCGCCGATTGGAATCCCCTGATAGAGTGCGTTGAAATAATTATTATCAAAGGTCAAACGAACCGGTAAGCGTTTGATGATAAACGCAGGCAGATCTTTGCAATCTCTCCCCCACTGTTTCTCCGTGTACCCCTTGACCAGCTTTTCAAAGATATCTCTCCCCACCAAAGAAATGGCCTGTTCCTCGAGGTTCTGCGGTTCATGTGTGATCTCAGCCCGCTGCTCATTGATTTTGGCTTCGGCCTCTTCCGGTGTAACCACGCCCCACATCTTATTAAAAGTGTACATATTAAAGGGCATAGAGTACAGCTCGCCCTTGTAGTTCGCAACCGGGGAGTTTGTAAAACGATTGAACTCGGCAAACTGTGTAATGTAATGCCAGACCTTTTTGTTATTTGTATGGAATATATGTGCGCCGTACTTGTGGACATGGATCCCTTCCACATTTTCCGTGTAGATATTGCCGCCGATGTTGGGCCGCTTATCAATGACAAGTACAGACTTTCCGTTTGCTTTTGCCTCATGGGCGAAAATGGCTCCATATAGACCAGAGCCTACTACCAGGTAATCATACATTTCAAAAACTCCTCACATTTGGGGCTTTTCCCCTGTAAAACGCTTTCTATCTGTCAAGGCACTTGAAGCACCGATGCGGCTTCAGTTGCAACGTCCCGATGAATGTCCTCCACTCTGCGCATTCTTCCCGCCTGGCAGCACTCAACTACGTTCCATCCGAATTTCTGCACACAGTACCGCGCCGCCTCCTGGGACCGTCTCAGGTAATCCAAATTTTTCTCGTGGATGTCCTTTTTTTCCTCGTGCCCCGCATAACGCCGATTCATCAGCTCCTGGCTGACCTCCGGGTCAACGTGCAGATAAATGGTCAGGGCAGGTTCTGGGATGCCCAAAAGCTGGTATTCATAGGTGAACAGCCACTCCAGATAGGGGTCCCACTGTTCCTGCGGCAGCTTGGAACACTGATGCACCGCATTGGACGTGGTGTATCGGTCCGCAATCACGATCCCACCGGCGTCCAGAAATTGTTTCCAGCCCGTTTGATAGCTGGCGTAGCGGTCCACCGCGTAAAAACTGGACGCCGCATATGCGTTCACGTCCTCCGGGCGCTCGCCAAAGGCGCCGCTCAGGTACATCTTCACCAGCGCCGAGGACTCACTCTCATAGTCGGGAAAGGAGACTTTTTTGACCGGATGCGGACCGCCTTGCAGCGTCCGATACAGCAACTCCGCCTGGGTCGCCTTTCCGCTTCCGTCCAGTCCCTCAATGACGATCAAGGTTCCGCTCACCGCTGTCTCCCCTCTTCTCCTGTTTTTCCTGGAAGCGCCTGTAAACAAGGTGATGTACACATCTTTACAGGAATTTTTTCTCCAGGAAATCTCTCAAATGTGCGCCGTAAGCGCTCTTTCCATAACGTTCCGCAATGCTTTGCAGCTGTTCCTCGCTGATCCAACCGTATCGGCAGGCGATCTCCTCCGGGATCGACACCTTGATGCCCTGGTTCTTTTCGATCATCTGCACAAACATGGCCGCCTCCAACAGGCTGTCCATAGTCCCACAGTCGAACCAGGCGTAGCCCCGCCCGAATACCTCGACCCGCAGCCGGTCCTCGTCCAGATACATCCCGTTGAGCGTGGTGATTTCCAGCTCACCCCGCGCGCTGGGTTTGACCTGGCTGGCCTTTTCGTACACCCCGGCGGGATAGAAGTACAGACCGGTCACCGCGTAATTGCTCTTGGGATGGGCGGGTTTTTCCTCAATGGAAAGGGCTTTGCCCTCGTTGTCAAACTCTACGACGCCAAACCGCTCCGGGTCGTTGACGTAGTATCCAAAGACCGTGGCCTTATCGTGGTTTTCCACATTGTCCACGGCCTCTTTCAGCTTCATGACCATGCCGTTGCCGTAAAAAATGTTATCCCCCAGCACCATTGCACACGCATCGTCACCGATGAAGTCCTTCCCGATAAGAAACGCCTGCGCCAGCCCGTCTGGAGACGGCTGAACGGCGTATTGTAGCTGGATCCCGAACTGGCTGCCGTCTCCCAGCAGCCGCTCAAACCGGGGCGCGTCCTCCGCTGTTGAAATGACCAGAATATCCCTGATTTTGGCCAACATCAGTGTGGACAGCGGATAATAAATCATCGGCTTGTCGTATACTGGCAGCATTTGCTTCGATTCGCAAACAGTCAGCGGGTACAGTCTTGTGCCGGAACCCCCTGCCAGAATAATTCCTTTCATGCTCCGTTCGCTCCTGTCTCTTTTTCACGCCGCACCCGCAGGCACCTTTTTCTCTCGTCTGTCGCAGCATGGTTTGCGGGTCTTTCTGCTTCTCTCAAAGCAAAAATTCTCACCTTAAACTGCAAAAAGAACGCAGAGAGTCATTGCTTTTGTGCCCTGCCTCTGCGTTCGATCCGATACCCGCCGGCGGAACCTCAGTCGGCGTCGCTCTGCGCCTTCCATGCCGCCAATTGGTCCTCTGTTTCCTGGATCTCCGCCCGAAGCGCATTTTGCTCCTCGTCTGCCGCCGCCTCGATTGCCGCGTCCAACGTTGTCAGCGTGATGGCATCGCTGCCGCGCAGCTCTTCCAGCAGAGACAGATATTTTTCCAGTGTGATCCAGTTTTCCTCATCCGTTTCATCGGCGGACACCACACGGGCCAGCAGCACAGCACCGGGATAGGCTTCCAACGCCTCCAGCACCTCTGCCGCCTGGGTGTCATCCGTCAGCCGGATCCCCACGATTTTTTGCAGTTCGCTGTCGCCGTCGTCGCCCTCAGCGTCCTCCGCGAAATACCGGATGGCTGTAAAGCCGTCGGCCTCCAAAATCTCATCATACGCGGACTGGTATTCTCCCTCCTGGAAGCAATAAATCGTCGGGACTACTCCAGTGCGCTTGAGGATGTTTGCCATGTACATTTCCAGACTGGTCTGCCAGGCCGCCGCATTTTCCGCGTCTGTGCCGTCCCCGCCGATGGCATAGCTCCAGCCGTTGTCCATCATGGTGCGAAAATCATTGGTCGCCACCTGGTAGTTGTCGCCGGTCAGCAAACCGTTGGTGAACACCACCGTCCCCGTTTCGCCCCATTCCGTCAACGCCGGATAAATGTCATCGTAGACCACCGCGCCGGTCTGCTCGAAGCACAGCGCCACGCTGGTCGCGCCGCACTGCTGATAGAGCTGCTCCAGCTCCTCCTCCAGCGCGGTCTCCTGGGCAACGGCGTCGATGTAAGCCGCCGCTTCTTCCTGCGGTTCGCTCTGCGATACGCTTTCGTCCGCCGCCTGACTGCTGTCCGCTGTCTTTTCGTTCCCCCCGCCGTTCAGGTTGGTCATCAGTCTCGGATAATCGACCAGAAACAGGTAACCAGTCAGAGCCACTGCCAGCAGACACAGCGCCACTTTTCCATATACTTTCATCCTCTTGCCTCTCTATCCTCGTGCTGCCATAAAAATCTTCTCATTCTGCCAGAGGATGTCCTCCCGCTGCTCCGCCAGCTTTCCCTTCCCCAGTTCCTGCAACGCCGGGCCAAGGTTCGGCGGGCGTCGGTCCATATTATGGCAGTCGGACCCCATCACCTGGATGACGCCGCCCTTCAGCAGCTTTTTGGCCAGTCTGCGGCTGTGCGGGTCCAAATACGCCTCACCGTTCATCTGAATCAGGACGTCCATCTCCAACAGCTTGGACATGGTTTTACTGTCCTGGATTTTCCAATATCGTTCCACATGGGCAATGATCGGTACGACCCCCTGCACTCGCCGCAGGGCCTGCACGTCCCGCAGTACGCTGGGTTCCCACCGGGAGAAGGGCAGCTCCAGCAACAGATAGCGGGAGTTTCCCATGCAAAGCGACGCCAGCCGCTCCTCATAAATCAGGCCGGAGTGATAGGCCACCTCCGCGCCCAGGCACACCTCTGGAAGCGGGTCCTGCACCTGGCTCAGCGCCTCGCACAGCATCTCATAAGAGCGCTGGCGGCGGCTCAAAAACTGCTCCACCGGCTCCCGCGGATAGTAGTGGGAGGTCGCCATTATTCCGGCGGCGCCCTGCTCCCTGCTCAACCGCAGCATTTGGACAGATTCGTCCGGGCTGCGGCTTCCATCATCCATTTTGGGCAGAATATGGCTGTGCAGGTCGTAATATCTGCATTTATTGTCCATAGCTGCCATAGCTGTAATAACTCTTGTAATATTTGCTTCCACCGACAGATGCGTTGGCATAGATGAACCCAAGCACGTTTGCGTTTGCCAGCTGGAGCTGGGTCATCATGGAGCGGATCGCCCGGTACTGGGACTGCCCGTGTTTGACTACCAGCAGGAACCCGTCCAGATATTTCGCCAAAATCGATGCGTCCGCCACGGTCGTGATGGGCGGCAGGTCAATCAGAACGTAGTCGTATTCTTCACGGAGGCGTGACAACAACTCCTGCATCTGCTCCGATTCCAGCAGCCGGGTGGGGTCCGGCGGAATGGTCCCGGCAGGCAGGACGCTGATCCCAAACTGTTTACTGTCCTGGACCGCCTCCTCCAGGGCGCTGTTGCCCACCAGCACATCGCTCAGCCCGGGCTGACCCACCAGTCCCAGCTTGGTGGCCACCGTGGGCAAACGCATATCGCAGTCCACCAGCAGGACACGCTTCTCGATCTGGCCGAAGGAGAGCGCCAGGTTGACGGTGTTCATGCTCTTGCCTTCGCTCTGCATGGAGCTGGTAACGCCGATGCACTTGGCCTTTCCACCGGGCAGGGAGAAAAGGACGTTGGTACGCAGCGCCTTATATGCCTCCTGCACAGAAAACGGGCTGCTTTCTGTCAGCAGGTAATCATCCGCGCCACTGACCTGACGCTTCTTTTTGTTCATCCGAATTTTCATTTGTTTTTCACCAGCTTCCCGCCAACGCTCGACTTCGTCTCTGCTTTCTGTCCATAGCTCCCGTATCCGTAGTGGGAAGTAAACTTGTCCGCAGAGGCCAGGTCGGGGATGACACCGATTACCGTGACGCCGAACCGCTGCTCCAGCGTTTCCTCTTCCTTCACCGTATCGTCCAGCAGCTCCAGCAAAATGATCACAGCTGCCGCCAGGAACGCACAGAGCACACCGCCGATCAGAGCGTTTTTGATATAGCTGGGCGCGTAGATGCTCTCCGGCAGAACCGGCAAATCAATGATTTGCACCGAGCTGCCCTCTACGATCTCCGTCACGTAAATCGGCATCATCGCTGCGATGGCCTCCGCCAACGCCAGCGCCTCCTCCGGCGATTCCATCGTCACCCTGACCTCGATGATCTCCGTGTCGTCCACCACGCTTGTTGTGACCCACTGGCTCATATCCGCATAGGTATAATCCGCCCCAATTTCCTCTGCCGCCGCCAGCAGCATGGTGCGGCTGGTCAGAATATGGGTATATGTATAGACCAGCGACTGCGCTGCGGTCAGATCGGAGTTGGTCACTGTCGTCGTCCCCTCGTCGCTGGACTTGTTGTTGACATAAGCGGTAAAGGTCGCCCGGTAGGTGGGCTGGACGAACGTTTTCGTCCCCAAATAAGCCGCCGAGCACCCCAACAATGCCGCCAGCACAATGATCCACGCCCGCTGCCACAGCGCCTTGAATAGCTTTGTTATGTCAATGACGATCTCGTCTTCCTCTGCTGTGATCTTCTGTTCCTCGGCCATGCTCTTGGACTCCTTTGTCTCGTTCTTTGAGTCATTTCTGTTTCCAAACACATGCAACCGTTTCATTTCAATCTGAGCGATTTTTCCAATGTAAGGTTGCGTATATCTGTATGTGAACAGTTGTATTATACCATATCCTTTTTGGATTTCAACTGGAAAATGAAAGAATGTTGAAAAGTCTGTGTGGGGTTCATTATGCAAAAAGCCAGTCGCCTCTGCATTTCCAGCTTTTATTCGTACAGCAACTGTCATAGTGGGGCGGAGCCTGTTCCGAGCCGCAAAACCATTTGCCATCATTCCGCTCCCATGCTATGATAATGGCTGGAAAGGAGGCTGCATGAATATGATTTACACGGTGACTTTTAACCCCGCCATCGACTATATGGTTCAGCTGGAGGGCGCTTTGCGGCCAGGCTGCCTCAACCGCAGCGTCTCAGAGGAGTACCAATTCGGCGGCAAAGGCGTCAACGTCTCAAACGTGCTGCAAACCCTGGGGCATGACACCGTGGCGCTGGGGTTTGTGGCCGGATTTCTAGGAGACGACCTGGAGCGGGGCCTGCGGGACCATGGGCTGATCACCCGCTTCATTCACGTGGCCCAGGGCATGACCCGCATCAACGTCAAGGTCAAAGCGGAGGAAGAGACGGAGCTGAACGGCTCCGGCCCTGTCATCACCGACGGGGACATGGCGCAGCTCTATGGCCAGTTGGACGAGATGCAGCCCGGGGATACGCTGGTCCTTTCCGGCTCTGTCCCCAGCTGTCTGCCTGACAGCACTTACGCGGAAATTCTGGCGCATCTGGAGGGCAGCGGCGTGCAGTGCGTGGTTGACGCCGCGCAGGAGCTGCTGACCAGCGCCCTCCGGTATCGCCCCTTCCTCATCAAGCCCAACCACCACGAGCTGGGCGCGCTGTTTGGCAGGGAACTGCACAGCGACAGGGACATAATCGTCTGCGCAGGAGCGCTCCAGGAAATGGGGGCGAGAAACGTCCTGGTTTCCCTCGCCGGGGACGGCGCGCTGCTGCTGGACGAGACCGGCGGCTGTCACCGCGTCCGCTGCCCCAGCGGGAAGGTACGCAACAGCGTGGGCGCCGGAGACGCGATGGTGGCCGGTTTTCTGGCCGGGTGGCTGGAGCGGGGCAATTACAGTTACGCCCTCAAGCTTGGGACCGCCGCCGGCAGCGCCACCGCGTTCTCCCTGGGGCTGGCCACCCGGCAGGAGATCGAAGCGCTGCTGTGACACCGCGCCGCCTGTCTCCATATTATTTCAGGACGCAGATTCATATTTTTTTCAAAAACCGTTCCCATTTTCTTCACCATTCGACAGCCGCTTTTGCTATAATAACCGTTGTCAGGAGGATGCTGCATCGCCTCCAGACACCTCCCTCTCTTTTCTCTAAAAGTCTCAACAACACGGGAACCCTGGCGCGCCGTCCGGCTGTGCCGGGGTTCCGGCGTTTTACGCCGGACTTTTTGACAACCTGTAATACCTCACAGAGCAGATGTCTGTGGGGTATCTTTTGCGTTACGCCGAATTGGTTTCACGGGAGGAACTGTATCGTGGAGCTTTTGCAGGCGGCAGGGCGGCGCTCTGCAAACCGAAGCGCTGTTTTTTCGTCTCTGAAAGGCAGAAACCACATCATTTGCACTTTTTTGCTTTTCCCATTGAAAAGCGACAAATCATCCCGTATAATATAATAAATAGTGGAACAAAAAAACGATTTTTCTCTGTTGCTCCGGCTGGACAACAGGGCTGCCAGGGAGTGACCCGACCCATGGAAATTCATCTGACCACCCGCGCTGCGGCAGAGTACAACTATCTCTCGTCCAGCGCCATGACACCGGAAATGGCGGCGGAATACCTACAGGGAGGCTGTGTCGAGCTGCGAACCTTCTCCGAGATGCTCCGGGACCAGTATCCTTACCCAGACATTCGCACCCGGCTGACCGCTTTTCTCCAGGCTTACGAGACCAACGCGACCCCGGCCTCCGTCGCCCGGAAGGTGCAGAACTGGCTGGAAGGCCGGAACCAGCCCACCCACCGGGAGGACGTATTTCAAATCGCTTTCGCCCTGGACCTGACGGAAAACCAGACCAGCCTGCTGCTGGGCCAGTGTACCGAGTACGGCATCCACTACCGGGACCCCAGGGACGTGATCTATGCGTGGTTCCTGCGCAACGACGGTAGCTATGAGGAAGCCCGCACCTTTTACCAATCTCTCCCGCCCGCGCCCCGGATGAAGGATTACCCGGAGGTAGACTGCACCTACATCACCGGGGAGCTGCAAAGCGTCTTTCTCTCCGCCCAGACCAAGGAGGATCTGCGAAAGAGCTATCTGAACAACATTGAAAAGTTCGGCCAGCTCCACGTCCGGGCCTACCGCTACTTCGACAAGTACATGAAGCAGCTCACCCACCCGGACAACGGCTGGGGCGACACCTTTGAACAAGATTATTCCATTGAGAAGGTGATGGAGCAATACCTCTCCTTCCACATGCCTTCCGGCCGCAACCGCGCCCGCTACAGCGTGACCCAAAAGCTGCTCAAGCGCAACTGGCCCAACGCCACCGCCCTAAAAAAATCCGCTCCCACCAGGAAGACGTGCCCCGGAAGCTGCTGCTGCTCCTGTACATCATCACGGAAAACGTGATCGACGGAGAGTACAGTGAGCTGGACGAGGACTATCTCACCCTCAGAGACCGCCTGGAGGACCACTGGTGGATCCTCAACGCCATCCTCACCGACTGCGGTATGCCCACCCTGGACCCCCGCAACGCCACAGACTGGCTGGTGCTCTACTCCCTGACCGCCGGAGAGGACGAATCCATGAGTGAGCGGATGACACAGGTCATCGACCATTTGTTTGCGGATGTGAAGGAGTAGCGAGTTTGGCCCTCTCCCCTCCCCTTTCAGCGCGTGGAAACATCTTTTCATCTGCTTGTCCAGCCAGAAAGCCATTTCTTGGCATTTTCGCATCACTGCTCTAAAGTAAATCTAAAGCAAAAAAAGCAAGGTTAGGCTCCCCCTTCCGGGGGCCTAACCTTTCAGCTTGTCAAAAAACTATCCTCATTCCGCAATATGGTGTATAATAGAGGAAA
>JAJBVG010000076.1 GCA_020859945.1 Clostridiales bacterium
GCCGAGGACGCGCCGCCCTTGTAGCTGGGGGTGGGCAGGTTGGGCCGCCAGGTGCTGTCCGGCCCCTTGTACCGCCGGACGCCGGTGTGACTGCCAGGCCGGTGGGCGGTGGGGACGCGGGCCTCGCCCGCGGCGGACTTACCACCTTTATAATGAGAGACGGCGCTGCCGTACCGGTAGGAGCCATATCGTTTCGCGCTGCCCCGGCTCTCCTTGTAGCTGTCGGGCAGCCCCCCCCGCAGGTCGGCGGAGGAGGCGGAGGATTTGCCCCCCTTGTAGCTGGGCAGGGGCAGAGGGAACCGCATCCCGCCCAGAGAGCGGCGGCCTTTGCGCTTTTCGTAGCTCCTGGGCTGGTGGAGCGTGGGGACGCGGGCCTCGCCCGCCGCGGACTTGCCGCCCTTGTAGAAGGGCAGGAACGCGCCGAAGTGGAACTTGCCATAGCGTTTCTGGCTGCCCCAGCTCTCCTTATAGCTCAGAGGCAGACTGCCCTTGAGGTTGGCGTTCTCCGCGCTGGACTTGCCCCCCTTGTAGTTGGGCAACACCCGCCCCAGAAAGCGGCTGCCATACTGCTTGTCGTTGCCCCGTTTTTTCTTATAAGACGGGACGGAGACGCCCCGCAGCTTGCCGCCCTCGCCATAGCTTTTGTCCCGTTTGGCCCGGCGGATGGCGGCGCGGGTGGTGGCGTAAATGATCAAAATCAGCGCCAGCGCCAGGGAGACCAGTCCAATGGTCATGCGGACCGGGTGGTGCTGGAACGCCTGGGTGTCGATCTCCAGCGCGGCGGCCCGGCCGGAGAGCAGAGGCATATTGATGCAAACGGCGCAGCAAACCGCCGCGATGCGCTGTTGAAGGTTCATGCGTGTCCTCCTCCCGGACAGACTTTCCAAGATAACGCCGCACAGGTCATACTGCGGCATTGTCTAGGCGACACCGCACAATTCGGCAAGAGTGGATTGCGAAGAAAATTTTCGGCAGAACAAGGCGCAAAAGCGCAGGAATCCTTTGTGGATTTCAAGTTTTTGCAACGCAGTTATGGCGGAAATTTGCCGCAAAACGCCGCAGCTCTAATTGGGCGGGGTTGCCTAAGTATTATCTCACATCTTTCCCCAAAAAGAAAGAGGCACCTTGTACGAAAACGGGTTTTCTCCCCCTGAAAAATCAGGAAGGAGGGCACATCCCTCCACGCCGCACCAACCATCGGCGCTTTTCCGTCCTTTTGGGGAGATTCCCGGCGGCGCTGCTCCGGTTTCCGGCGTTTTCTCCATTGCAAAAGGGTATAACACTGTGCTATAATAGAAGTGTGACAAAATGAAACCAAACGGTAACAAGAAGTTACAAACAAGGTGCAATACATGAAAGAATTTACCATAGGCCCCAACGACGCGGGTCAGCGGGTGGACCGCTGGCTGGCGAAAACCGTCCCCCTGCTGCCTGCTGCGCTGGCCCAGAAGTACATCCGCCTGAAGCGGGTCAAGCGCAACGGCAAGCGGACCGAGCGGGACGCCCGGCTGGAGGTGGGCGACACCCTCCAGCTCTACATCAACGACGAGTTTTTCGACGCCCCCACCCCGGAGAACGCCTTTTTGAAAATCGCCAGCCCCAAGCTGGACATCCTCTATGAGGACGACCAGATTTTGCTGGTCAACAAGGCCCCCGGCATAGTGGTCCACGCCGATGAGACGGAGCAGGTCAACACCCTCATCAACCACATTTTGGCCTACCTGTACCAGAAAAAGGAGTGGGACCCCCGCCAGGAGAACGCCTTCGCCCCGGCCCTCTGCAACCGCATCGACCGGAACACCGGCGGCATCGTCATCGCCGCCAAGACCGCTGAGGCCCTGCGGGTGATGAACCAGAAAATCCGGGACCGGGAGCTGACCAAACGCTACCTCTGCGCGGCGGTTGGGCAGCTTCGCCCGCCTGATGGAACGCTGAAATCCTGGCTGCGCCGGGACGAGAAGAAAAAACAGGTCTACGTCACCGCCAAGCCCACCCCCGGCGCGCGGACCGCCATCACCAAGTACCGCACGCTGACGGTGCGGGACGGTCTCTCTCTGGTGGAGTGCGACCTCATCACCGGGCGCACCCATCAAATCCGGGCGCAGCTGGCCTACGCGGGCCACCCCCTGCTGGGGGACGGCAAATACGGCCAGGAGGCGGTCAACCGCCGCTGGCACCGGAAGGGGCAGGCCCTGTGGAGCTGGTATCTCCAGTTCCAGTTCACCACCCCGGCGGGAGAGCTGGAGTACCTGAACGGCAAGCACTGGCAGGTGAACCACATCGACTTTGTAGAGGAGCTGTTTCCCGGCTTTGACCTGTCCCGCATTTCGTCTCGTTTTTAAGGAAAGAGGAACATCTTTATGAGCAAACCCCTGAAACTGCCGCTGCTGGCGCTGACGGCGCTGCTGTGTGCCTGTCTGACCGGCTGCGGCGAAAAGCACACCTTCACCGTCTACGCCGACGGCGACTACATCTCCCAGAGCGTAATCGACGCCTTCACCGAGGAGACGGGCATCGAAGTGACTTATGTCACCGGCTCCCGCACCCCGGAGGCCGAGGAGGAGACGCTGTTCGAGGACACCAGCACCCAGACCGCCGCCTCCGCCGTGGAGGAGGCCCTCTCCGACAGCGACGACGAGCGGGACCCCTATGACGACGCTTACAGCGGCATGACCCTGGTGGAGATTTTACAGTCCACCCGGGACGCCTCCATCGCAGAGGCGGAGGAAAAGGCCGCCAAAAAGGGCGATACCAGCATTGGAGAAATCGAGTACGACCCCGCCGTTTACGACGTGATTTTGACCGACGGGGCCACCCTGGGCGAGCTGATTGAAAACGACCTGCTGCTGCCGCTGGATACCTCTCTCGTCACCAACGGGGACAACATCAACGAGGAGTTCACTGGCCTGGACTACGACCCGGACACCCGCTACACCGTCACTACCATGTGGGGGATGCTGGGTGTGCTGTGGAACACCCAGCTGGTGGAGGAACAGCTGACCTCCTGGGACGACCTGTGGAACGAGGCTCACGCCGGGCAGATTATCATGCCGGACAGCCTGCGGGACTGCCTGAGCGTAGCCCTGCTCTCTCTGAAGAAGTACCCCAACGCCACCAAGGAAGAAACGCTGAACGCCGCCTTTGACAAGCTGGAGGAACAGCAGCCGCTGGTGGCGGACTACTCCAACCGGGACGCCTTCTTTCTGATGCAAAACGACCGGGCCGCCCTGTACCCCTGCTTCTCCGGCGACGCCCTGTCCATGATGAGCGAAAACGCAAATCTGGCCTTCCTCATCCCCTCCGGCGGCACCTGCCGCATTACCTTCGGCTACGCGGTGGCGGCGGACAGCCAATACAGCGAGGACGCCATGACGTTCATCAACTATATGTGCAGCCCCACCAACCTGGCCAAAAACGCCGTCTATTCCAAATACTCCCTGACCTCCGACGCGGCAAAAGAGCAGCTGGACGACTACTGGAGCACCAACCCCGTGGCCTACCCGGACGAGAGTATTCTCACAGGCACCCAAATTTTGACCACCTTCTCCGCCGAGAACCGGGCGCTGGTCAACGAGCGCTGGGCGCAGCTGACCGGCCAGACCACCGACACAGACATCGAAACCGAGGAAGGAGACGCATCCACATGAGCATCGAATTGGGTTTGAAGGGCCGGGCAGAGACCGTCGTCACCCCGGAAAAGACCGCCGTAGCCTGTGGTTCCGGCTCCCTGCCCGTCTACGGCACCCCCTGGATGCTGGCGCTGATGGAAGAGGCCGCCTGCAACAGCCTGAAAGACGCCCTGGCGGAAAACCAGGGCAGCGTGGGCATGGGGATGGAGCTGACCCACGTCTCCCCCACCCCGGTGGGCATGAAGGTCTGGGCGGAAAGCGAGCTGGTGGCCGTGGAGGGAAAAAAGCTGACCTTCTCCGTCACCGCCTACGACGAGGCCGGGGTCATTGGCCGCTGCCAGCAGCAGCGCTGCCTGATTTGGAACGACCGCTTTCTGAGCCGCTGCCAGAGCAAGGGCCGGTGACAGCCCATTTTTCAACACAGATAAAAGGGACAGGATGCCTTTCCGGTATCCTGTCCCTTTGGCGTTTTCTATGGTGTTGTGAGGGGGAATCAGTCCTGGTCCCAGTTGTGCCAGACGTTCTGCACGTCGTCGTCATCCTCCAGCAGCTCCAGCATCCGCTCCATGTTCTTGATGTCGCCCTCTTTTTCCAGCTTGACCATGTCGTTGGGGATCATGGCCTCTTCCGCGGACTCGAAGGTGTAACCGGCGGCTTCCAGCGCCTCGGAGACGGCCACCAGGTCCTCAGGGGCGCAGTAGACCACGAACACGTCGCCCTCGTTTTTCAGGTCGTCCGCGCCGGCCTCCAGCGCGTCCATCATGACGGTGTCCTCGTCCAGCTCCTCATCCTCGTTGTTAATGACGATCTGGCCCTTGCGCTCGAAGTTCCAGGACACGCAGCCGGTGGCGCCCAGGTTGCCGTTGTACTTGTCGAACAGGTGACGGATGTTGGGAGCGGTGCGGTTGCGGTTGTCGGTCAGGGCCTCCACGATGACCGCCACACCGGAGGGACCGTAGCCCTCGAACTGCAAGGTCTCGTAGTTGTCGCCGTTGCCAGAAGCCAGCGCCTTGTCGATGGTGCGCTTGATGTTGTCCTTGGGCATATTCACGGCCTTGGCCTTGGCGATGACCGTAGCCAGCTTGGAGTTGTTCTTGGGGTCGCCGCTGCCGCCGGTCTTGACGGCGACGATCATTTCGCGGGCGATTTTGGTGAACGCCTGAGAGCGCTTGGCGTCGGCAGCGCCCTTCGTTTTTTGAATGTTATGCCACTTGGAATGTCCGGACATGAGTGATTCATCCCTTCATATGAGTATGTTGCTGCGGTTTCCTGTCATTCCCCGCCGGGGAGCGGCAAAACTGCATATAAACCTATTATTCAGCTATTATAGCACGGCCCAAATCCGGTTGCAACCCTTTTCGGAAAGAAAAAATGGACATCGGGACGCGAATCTGTCCAGAGGGCGCACACCCCGCCGGTCAGGGGAATAAAATAGGTCGAAGGCAGCGGAACGCTGTCTTTGGGGCGGTCCGGCAAGGCGGCGCAAGGCATCGCGTCCGGTCCCCCAATTCTTCCAAAGGAGGAATCCGTTTGTTTTCTGAAACGACTTTACCGAAGAAGTCCTGCCCGCTGAACCAGTGCGCCGACGGACAGGGGAAGCTGCCCTGCTGCGGCCAGCTGGCGGTGCCCTACGTGCCCTTCCAGCCGGAGGACCCGGAGGTCTACCAGCGCAGCGAGGCCCTGGCCCAGGGCACGCTGTTTCCGGGGCTGAACCTGCCCTTCCACCTGAAGCCCAACGGCGACCCGGTGCCCCAGACCCCGCTGAGCGAGTTGCAGGCGCTGGAGTTCGTGCTGGTGGAGCTGGGGCTGTATCTGGACAGCCACAAGGACGATGAGGAAGCCTTCGCCCTGTTCCAGCAGTACGCCGCCCTGGAGAAGGAGGGGCGCAAGAAGTACGAGGCCCAGTACGGCCCCCTCTGCCGGAACGATGCGGCGGAGGATGATAAGTATACCTGGGTGAACGGACCGTGGCCCTGGGAACAGATGGGAGGGAAATAACTGTGTTTGTGTATGAAAAGAAGTTGGAATACCCCATCCGTGTCAAGAATCCCAACCCCCGGCTGGCCAACATCATCATCACCCAGTACGGCGGGCCGGACGGCGAGCTGGGCGCGTCCCTGCGCTACCTGAGCCAGCGGTTCGCCATGCCCAACGACGAGGCCAAGGGGCTGCTGACCGACATCGGCACCGAGGAGCTGTCCCACCTGGAGATGGTGGGGACGCTGGTCTACCAGCTGACCCGCAACCTGACCGACGAGCAGATCAAGACTGCCGGGTTCGACACTTACTTTGTGGACCACACCGCCGGGGTCTACCCCACCGCCGCCAGCGGCTACCCCTGGACCGCCGCCAGCATCCAGTCCACCGGCGACGCCATCGCCGACCTGACCGAGGACCTGGCCGCGGAGCAGAAGGCCCGTCTCACCTACGACAACATCCTACGGCTCAGCGACGACCCCGACGTAAACGACGTGATCCGGTTCCTGCGGGAGCGGGAGGTGGTCCACTTCCAGCGCTTCGGGGAGGTCCTGGAGCTGACCAAGGAGAAGCTCAACCGAAAAAATGTCTATTTCTACAACCCGTCCTTCGACAAAGGAGCCATGAAAGCGTAAATCAATTTGCAATTAGCAATGTGCAATGAGGCGGGATAAAATGCCCTGCGCATTGCCGAACGCTGACAGCCTGACCAACGAAAGGCCCACCGCCGTCTCAACCGGGCGACGGTGGGTTTCCTTTTGCCGCAAAACCTTGCAAACAATTTACGAATCGCTGTGAGAGATTTTCCTCTTTCGGGATAGAGGGCTTTACAAACCCCCTGCTATAATGGCCTCACCGTCAGGGGAAAAGAAGCGCGGCGCAAAGTGCGGCGCGCCTGCCAGACGGAATATTACATCCTTCCTTTTATGGAGATTAGGAGATCGAAACAACATGAAGAAACTGATTGCTTTGCTGATGGCCATGGCGATGGCGTTCAGCCTGGTGGCCTGCGGCAGCTCCTCTCAGTCCAGCACCGACACTGAGGACACCACCACGACCGAGGCCAGCACCACCGAAGAAGTGACCACGGACGACGCCGAAGAGACCGACACCACTGAGGAAGCGGACGACACCACCGCCGCCAACACCGATATCAGCGGCAGCGTCTCCACCAACGGCTCCACCTCTATGGAAAAGGTCATGTCCATCCTGATCGAAGCCTTTGAGGAGCAGTACCCCAGCGTCACCGTCACCTATGACGCCACCGGCTCCGGCTCCGGCATCACCGCCGCCACTGAGGGCAGCGCCGACATCGGCCTGGCCAGCCGTGACCTGAAAGAGGACGAGACCGGCCTGACCGCTTATGTCGTGGCTCTGGACGGCATCGCCGTCATCGTCAACCCCTCCAACGGCGTGGAGGACCTGTCTCTGGAGCAGATTGCCGGTCTGTTCAACGGCACCATCACCAACTGGAGCGAAGTTGGCGGAGAGGATATGGAAGTCGCTGTCATCGGCCGTGAGGCCGGCTCCGGCACCCGCGACGGTTTCGAGAGCGTCGTCGGCGTGGAGGACGCCTGCGTCTATGACCAGGAGCTGACCTCCACCGGCGCGGTCATCACCGCTGTGGCCCAGAACCAGTACGCCATCGGCTACGCCTCCCTGTCTGAGGCCGCCGAGGATGACTCCGTGAAGATGGTCACTGTGGACGGCGTTGCCGCCAGCGAGGAAACCGTCAAGGACGGCACTTATTCCATCCAGCGTGACTTCAACATGGTGGTCAACGACTCTGCCACCCTCAGCGACGCGGCCCAGGCGTTCCTGGACTTCTGCCTGAGCGAGGACGTGGCTGACTACATCTCCCAGGCCGGCGCCATCCAGCCCTGACCTGACCGCAAACCGTTTCGCTTAGCCCAATGACAGCCGGGGCGGGAGAAGCTCCCGTCCCGGCCTGCGCATATCTGACGATATGCGCTCGACCAAAATCATGGATTTTGGTCGAAAATGCGGCCCCCGCAGCGCACGCGCAAGCGCGCACGTTTGGGGCCTCCGCCGTCAAGCGGCACTTCCGGGGCTTTGCCTCTCCCTGCCTGTGTGCTTTTGCCGGTACATGCCCGGCTAAAAGCACGGATTCCAATTTATTTTGCCGCAAGCGGCAAAACTCCTGCGGAGGGCTTTCATCACCCCCGGTTCTATTTAGTTCTCTGCAAAACAGCTGATAAAGCACGAAACGCAAAAGCGCGGGGGATTCCTTTGAAGGGGCCTCAGAGACTGACAGCTGAAAATCGGAACATGAGGCTGTTTCAAAGGAATTTCCCAAAAAAATATGATGGAAGCTCTGATTTAATGGCACTGGATGGCTGAGCGAGCAGATTTTGCGCAAATCGAGGCGCGAAATCGCAGGAATACTTTGTGTATTTCAAGATTTCACAACGAAGAGTTGCACGAAAGATGCCGCTCAGACGCCAGAAGGTATTGAATCAGAGGTTCCAAAAGAGAAAGGGTCAAAAACGTGAAACTCAGAGACGCAATCGAAAAGTTCATGAACGGGCTGTTCTTTGTCTGCGGCATGGTGTCCATTGCAATGGTGGCCCTCATCACCATCTACATGATTGCCAGCGGACTGCCCGCCATTATCAAAATCGGCCCCATCAACTTCCTGTTTGGGACCGAATGGGCCAGCACAGCGGCAGACCCCAAATACGGCATCCTGCCCTTTATCCTGGCTTCCGTCTACGGCACCTTCGGGGCCTGTCTCATCGGCGTGCCGGTGGGCCTGATGACCGCCATCTTCCTGTCCAAAATCGCCGGGAAAAAGACGGCGGCTGTGGTCCGCACCGCAGTGGAGCTGCTCAGCGGCATCCCCTCCGTGGTCTACGGCCTGGTGGGCGCCATCATTCTGGTGCCGCTGATTATGAACGTCTTTTCCCTGAAAAACGGCACCTGCCTGCTGGCAGCCATCATCGTGCTGTCCATTATGATTCTGCCCTCCATCATCAGCGTCAGCGAGACCTCTCTCTCCGCGGTCCCCAAGGAGTACGAGGAGGGCAGTCTGGCCCTGGGCGCTACGGAGATGGAGACCTACTTTAAGGTGTCCCTTCCCGCCGCCCGGAGCGGCGTGGCCGCCGGTATCGTGTTGGGCATCGGCCGGGCCGTGGGCGAGGCCATGGCGGTCATGATGGTGGCCGGTAACGTGGCGAATATGCCCGGCCTGTTCACCAGCGTCACTTTCCTGACCACCGCCATCGCCAAGGAAATGAGCTACTCCTCCGGCCTCCAGCGGCAGGCGCTGTACTCCATCGGCCTGATCCTGTTCCTCTTTATCATGATCATCAACACGGTCATGGGCCGTCTGCTGAAGAAAGGGGACGACGATAAGAAATGAGCAGTTCAAGAAAGGCGTGGAACAACGCCGTTAAAGCCATCATCTGGGTCTGCGTTATCATCACGGTGGCGCTTCTGGTAGGGTTGATTGGTTACATCATGGTGCGGGGTCTCCCCTACATCACCGTGCAGCTGCTGACCACCCAACGCAGCGCCATCAACGGCACCATCGGCATCCTGCCCAACATCATCTTCACCATCTTCCTGATTCTGACCACCCTGGTGGTGGCCCTGCCCATCGGCATCGGCGGCGCTATCTACCTGACGGAGTACGCCAAAAACCGCAAGCTGGTCTCCGTCATCGAGTTCGCCACCGAGAGCCTGGCGGGTATCCCCTCCATCATCTACGGTCTGGTGGGCATGATGGTCTTTGTCCAGGGGATGTCCATGGGGTCGGGCATCCTGGCCGGTTCTCTCACCTTGGCCATTATGATCCTCCCCAACATCCTCCGCACCACCCAGGAGGCGCTGAAAACCGTGCCCCAGTCCTACCGGGAAGGCTCCGTGGGTCTGGGCGCCACCAAATGGCACACCATCTGGACCATCGTTCTGCCCTGCACCCTGGACGGCGTGGTAGGGGGAGCCATCCTCTCCGTGGGTAAAATCGTGGGCGAGAGCGCGGCGTTGCTGTACACCGCCGGTACCGGCTATAAGCTGGTCACCAACTACCTCCAGGCCCTTCACACCAGCAGCGGCTCCCTGAGCGTCATGCTGTACGTCTACTACCAGGAGTACGGCGAGGTAGATTTGGCCTTCGCCATCGCCGCCATTCTGATGATTATCGTCTTAATCATCAACTTTATGGCGAAATTTGCGAAACAAAAGTTGAAGAAGGGGTAAAAGAAATATGAGCACACAGGAAATCACCAAAACCGAGCCGATTATTACCGCCCGGAACCTGGAACTGTATTATGGGTCCTTCCAGGCCCTGAAGGGCATTGGCATGGACATCAACGAGCGGGAGATCACCGCCTTCATCGGTCCCTCCGGCTGCGGCAAGTCCACCTTTTTAAAGACGCTGAACCGGATGAACGACCTGGTGGAGGGCGTGAAGATCACCGGCGAGGTCAAGCTCCACGGCAAGGACATCTTCGCCAAGGAACAGGATGTCAACGAACTGCGCCGCAAGGTGGGCATGGTCTTCCAGAAGGCCAATCCCTTCCCCATGTCCATCTACGACAACATCACCTATGGCCCCAAAATTCACGGCATCAAGAACCGCACCAAGCTGGATGAGCTGGTGGAAGAGTCCCTGCGGGGGGCCGCCCTGTGGGACGAGGTCAAGGACCGTCTGAAAAAGAGCGCCCTGGGGCTCTCCGGCGGCCAGCAGCAGCGGCTGTGCATCGCCCGCGCCCTGGCGGTGAAGCCGGAGGTGCTGCTGATGGACGAACCCACTTCCGCCCTGGACCCCGGCTCCACCATGAAAATCGAGGAACTGATGAGCGAACTGAAAAAGAACTACACCGTGGTCATCGTCACCCACAACATGCAGCAGGCCGTCCGCATCAGCGACAACACCGCCTTCTTCCTGCTGGGTGAACTGGTGGAGTTCGGCAAGACCGACCAGATTTTCTCCATGCCGAAGGACCAGCGGACCGAGGATTACATCACCGGCCGGTTTGGATAACGGCGGGAAAGGAAGGAATACTATGAATACTATGAAACCCAGAAAAACCTTTGAGGAACAGCTGAGCCAGCTCAACCGCAGCCTGATCCAGATGGGGGCCAGCTGCGAGCAGGCCATTGACTCTGCCGCCAAGTCTCTGATGGAGAAGGACCCGGAGCTGGCCCGGAAAACCATCGAAATGGACGCTGAGATCGACCATATGGAGCGGGACATCGAGTCCCTGTGCCTGAAACTGCTGCTGAAACAGCAGCCGGTGGCTCGTGACCTGCGGCAGATTTCCTCCGCGCTGAAAATGATTTCCGACATGGAGCGCATCGGCGACCAGGCCGGGGACATCGCAGAAATCGTGCTGGCCCTGACCAGTCAGGACTACATCAAAAAGGTGGACCACATCGCGGCTATGGCCGGGGCCACCATCGAGATGGTGCAGAAGTGCATCAACGCCTATGTGGAGCAGGATTTGAAGCTGGCTCAGGAGGTCATCGAGGCCGACGACCAGGTGGACAATCTGTTCCTCACCATCCAGCACGAGCTGATTGGCCTCATCGCCAAGGACCCCAGCTGTGGGGAGCAGGCGCTGGACTTCCTGATGATCGCCAAGTACCTGGAGCGCATCGGCGACCACGCCACCAACATCGCGGAGTGGGTGGAGTTCTCCATCCTGGGCGTTCACCCCGAACAGCTGGACGGGGAAACGTTTGGGGCGGAACCCAGCCAGAGATAACCCTGTTTCAAATCAGCGCCAAACCCCCGGAGATACCATCGAAGAAAGAGTAAGAGGTGAAGATACGATGACAATGCAAGTCGGAATCGTCCAGCAGCTGCTGAATTGGCTGCTGCGGACGGGCAAACGGGAAAACACAAAATCCGCTACGGAGGGCCTCAGTCTGCTGGGCTGCAAGCTCTTTCTGGTGCTGAACACCCTGCTTTGGGGCGTCATCGGCGGCGTGGTCTGCCTGGCGGTCTGGGCGGTGCTGGGGCACCCCATCCAGTGGGGCTGGCTGCTGTGCGCCGCAGGGTATCCCGCCATTCTCATCGGGCTGTGGGGCGGGGTGCTGTACCTGTACCTGCACACGGAGTTTTAAAGCAACACATCACCCATTGAAAAAGCACCTGAACCCAGTCGTTCAGGTGCTTTTCGTATGGCTTATGGCACAAATTCAATTTTGAGGGTCCTTCCCAGCCCGGCGGCCAGCCGCTGCAAGGTGCGGAGGGAGGGGTTGCCGTTGCCCCGCTCCAGCTTGCTTATATCGCCCTGAGAAATGCCGGTACGCTCCGACAGTTCCTTTTGGGTCAGGCCGGTTTCCCGCCGGGCCTCGATCATGGCCTGCATTACGGAGAACTCCGGTTCCAGGGCCTCATATTCCGCCCGAAATTCCGGGTCTTTCAGTTCTTCCTTCAAGAAGTCGTCAAAGTTGGTCATCCCTGGTTTTCCTCCCTGCTTAGAAATTCGGCTCTGTACCGTTTCGCCCGGTCTATTTCCCGCCGTGGGGTCTTTTGGGTTTTCTTGATAAATCCGTTGGTCAAAATCGCCTTGTTGCCGACAAAGAAGAAATACAGCACCCGTGAGATATTATTTCCCATCTGCGCTCGCAGCTCATAGATGCCATCACCGAGCGGCTTTGAGGTCGGTTCCCTCAGTTCCCCGCCGTTGGTCTCCAGCATCATAACCGCCCTTGCCATCTTTGCCCGCATCTTGACATCAAGGCTCAGCATAAACTCTTTGGCCGGTTCTGTCCCGTCCGGGGCATCGTAAAATAGGACTTGAATCTTCCCCATCCGCTTCCCTCTCTCTATGGGTTTTATCCTATCTTTATTATATTGGTTTTATCCCATATTGTCAAGCGCTTCTCAGAAAAAAGAAGCACGCCAGCCCACCATGCAGGCTGTCGCTATCTTTCCAACCACAAAAAGAGACGGCAGAACGCATCTGCCGCCCCTTTTGTCATTGTGGTTTCCTCAGCCTGTGGAAAGCGGTCAGCCCACCGAGCTGTCGCCCTCCTCCACGGTCTCAAACCCGCCGGAGGTGTCGCCGCCCTCCTCATCCTCCTCGACGGGAACGTAATATTGCACGATGACGGTCTCCTCATCGTCCAGGTCGCCGCCCTCCGCGGCGATGTCGATGCTGCCGTCGTCGTAGTTTCCGGTGATGGTGTAGTCGTTGGCCTCCAGGGTATAGTCACCGTCCTCATTCAGAGTGGCGGTGTATTCCTCGCCGTTCACCCAGATGGTGAACTGGCGCAGCAGCGCGCCGTCAGTGACTTCATTGGCGGCGAAAGCGGTCAGGGACAGGGACAGCACCACGGCCACCACAGCGGCCAGCGTGCAGACAAATCTCTTTTTGGGTTTCATCACAAGCACCTCCTGTTGTTGGGTTTTGGACAGGATGTCGGCCTGGATGCGCCGGGCGCAGTCCTCTGGCATCGTCACCTGCTCAAAGGTTTTCTGAAAATGATTCCGCATGGATCACACCTCCTTCATCTGTTCTCCCAACGCCTGCCGCGCCCGCTGGAGACGGGTGGTGACAGCGGTGCGGCTGATGTGCAGCAACTGGGCGATTTCCTGGGTGGAATACCCCTCGTAGTAGTGGAGGTAGACGACCACCCGGTATTTGGGTTTCAACTGCATCACGGCGCGGAACAGGTCGGACTGCTCCTCCGTCTCGAAGTCGCAGGAGAGGGTATCGTCCAAAGGGGCGGTGTTCCTCCGCCACCAAGAGCGAAGCAGGCTCCGGCACTGGTTCACCGTCACCTGGGTCAGCCAGGCTTTTTCATGCCCCGGCAGCAGGGCGGGCTGCTCCAGCAGCTTCAAAAACACGGTCTGGCATACATCCTCCGCGTCCTGCACCGAGCGGGTGTAGCTGAGGGCCAGCCGGAACACGTCGTTGTGGTACTGCTGAAACAGCGCCAGTGGGTCTGGCATGGGCAGGCGCCTCCTGTTACTATAATATTTGCCCCTTGGTTATGGCAGCCAGCCATAGGCA
>JAJBVG010000092.1 GCA_020859945.1 Clostridiales bacterium
TCCGGGGCGGGCTTTTTCTTCTTGGGGCGGGACTTCTTGGCAGGTCGGGGTGCGTCCGCCTTCTTCTCCGGCTTTTGCTGCTCCTCCGGCTCTGCCACAGGCGCGGCCTCCACGTGGGCGGCGGGAGCATCCTCCACCACAGGGGCAGGCGCTTCTTCCACGGGGGCGGGAGCCGGTTCATCTGGCGCTTCATAGGTAACCTTGATCTTGGCGGGCTTGCTGCCAATACCCAGGAAACCGGTCTTAGCCCGGTCAATGACCTGCACGGAGACGCTGTCCCGGTCCAGGTTCAACTGCTTCAAAGCGGCGGCAATGGCGTCGTTTTCCGTCTTGCCGGTGATTTCGATAGACTTCAACATAGAGATTCTCATTCCTTTCTATGCAGCACAAATACACAAATTTCCGGCAGACGGTCAGACGTTCTCCTCGTCCTCGCCGTCGTCCCCGCTGCTCTCGACAGCTTCTTCTTCGGTGTCCTCCGGGACTTCCGCCTCGTCCGGGGTCTGGGCAGGCTCGTCTGCCTGGGCAGTCTCCTCCAGCAGGAGCTCTTCCTCAGGCGGCAGTTCCTCTTCCTCGGCTTTCTTCTTCTTTCGCTTGGCGTTTTTGGCCAGGGTCGCCTCCAGCGCGGCCTCGTCCAACACGTCCTGGGGGTCCCGGTAGGGGGTCACGGGGTAACGGTCCGGGTCATAGGCCCGGCCACGGGCAAAGGGACGGATACCGACCCGGCTGGCGTCGGTGGGATGGTCCTTGGGCTTGCTGACGCCGCCCTTCTTGGAGCGCTTGCCTTTCTTGCGGTTCTTCTCGGCCTGCTCCGCCCGGCGAGCGGCGATGGCAGCCTTCCGCTCCTTTTCCTTTTCCTTCTCCTCGTTGGCCCGGCGCTCCCGCTCGGCCACCATTTCCTCAAACTTGCCCTTGAGCATCTGGGCACAGACAACTTCCTGCACCGCCGAAAAGACGGAGTTGAACAGCATGTAGACGCACATGCCGGCGGGCATGATATAGCCGAACCACAGATACATCAGCGGCATCAGATACATCATCATCTTGTTGGTGGAGTCGGCAGCGGCAGAACTGGCGTCGTCCTTCTTGTTCTGGCTGTTGCCCATGGTGAGCTGGTTGGTTTTCTGGGAGATCTGGCTGTAGACGAAGCTGAACACCGTGACCACGATGGGGATCAGGAACAGGCCGATGTTGGCCCAGTTCAGCTCCAGCGTCCAAATCTTCCAGCTGGGGGTCTGGGACAGGTCCAATCCCAACCAGGTGAAGTCCATCGACACCAGCTTGGAGGCGCTGTCACCTACGGCGTTTGCCACGGCATTCCAGACGGTGGGGTCCTTGCCCATCAGGGAGGTCAGGGTCATCTCCTGGTAGGCGGCGGTGGTGCCCAGTTCGTAACCCAGGTTGGTCACGGCCTCCACAGCAGCGGTGATCTCATCATTGGTCAGGCACATCATATAGAGCATGGGCCGACGGATGATGTAGTACAGGCCCATCAGGATGGGCAGGGGCAGGAAGGACCACAGGCAGCCGCCCATGGGGTTGACGCCCTCCCGCTCGTAGAGGGCCTGGGTCTCCTGGTTCAGGCGGTTCTGGTCCTTGGCGTACTGCTTTTGCAGCTTCTGGACCTCCACCTGAAGGGAGTTCATCTGCATCATGCTCTTCTTGCCCCGGTAGGAGATGGGGAAGAGCACCAGCTTGGACAGCAGGGTGAAGATGATGAGGGACAGGGCGTAGCTGTGGCAAAATTCATAAATCCACAGCAGGATCTTGCCGAAGATTTGCAGAAAAGCAGTAATCATGGTTCGGCGTCCTCCTTCTTGGGGGTATATTTCCACGAAAGGGCGGGACTGCCCTTATGGGATCAGGGGGTCACGGCACCGGGTCGTACTCGATGCTCTTCTGGCGGTGCAGGGGCTGGCACCTGGCAAAGCGTTTGGCGGCCAGCAGGGAGCCTCTGGCCGCGCCGTATTTTTCCACCGCCTCCTTCGCGTACTCGGAGCAGGTGGGGATAAACCGGCACCGGGGCGGCAGACCGGGGGAGACGTACTTCTGATAGAACCCGATCAACCCCAGCAGCAGCCGCTTCAAGGGTTCGCCTCCGGCTCTGTGGGGAGGACAGGCTTGCGTAAGCCGAGTTTTTTGGTCAGTCGGAGGAAATCACGCTCCATGGCGCGGTATCCGGCGCTGACCGCCCGGACCCGGGCCACAATGACGATGTCCCGGCCGGGGATCAGTTCGTCCTTGTGCAGCCGGTAAATTTCCCGCAGCTGGCGGCGCACCCGGTTGCGGACCACGGCGTGGCCCAGCTTGGTGCCGGTGGTGATCCCCACCCGGCTCTCTCCCTTGCGGTTGCGCTGCCAGTAAATAGCCAGCGTGGGACCGGCGGCGGAACGTCCCCGGCGGTACAGGCGCTGGAAATCCCGGTTGGACTTGATGGTCACTGTTTTCTTCATGCTCTCCGGCCTTCCTGAACAAACGGCGGCGACAGGCAGGGGAGAGGGGGCCGCGACCTGGGCCTGGCCCCCTCTCCGCCGCCCGCCTGGGGCGGGCTTGTCCGCAGATACATTACAGGGGTGGAGCTTGCTGTAGCTTCCACCCCTCGCACATGCTTCCGCATCCATCAAAAAATTGACCGCTCAATAGCTCAGCTGGTTGCGGCCCTTAGCGCGGCGACGGGCCAGCACCTGGCGGCCGCTCTTGGTGGCCATTCTTGCCCGGAAACCGTGGACCTTCTGTCCGTGACGCTTTTTGGGCTGGTAGGTACGTTTGGTAGCCATTCAATACACCTCCGAATCGTGAAATCAGCGGGGCGGCCTTGCCGCCAATTCCCGCTGCGGGGAAAGCCCCTGACCGCCGGGCGATTCCCGGCCTGGCTCTGGGGCAAAGCATCCCCAAGGGACACTATAACGCATTGCTTATTATACTCCACCAAATCGGCTGCTGTCAACCACCTGTCCCAGGATTTTTGTCATTTTATCCACAGCGCGCCCTTTTTCCGCCCCGCCTGTGGGCGCGCAGCGGCCCTGTAAGCCCGTTCTTTCACCGGATCCGTTTTCCCTCTCTTGGGGGGCTTTGTCCACTATTCACGGTTGTTCTGCCTCCTGTGGCGGCAAATTTCTGTTTGTATCAAAAGCTGTTTTGTGGTATACTGATGACAGAGTATAAAGATGGGGTGTTTTGCGCTTTTTTGCCCTGCGCACCCCCTTGTTCAGCCAAAGAGAAAAGAGGTTATGACATGAACTCTGCCGCGGAGATTTGGGCCAGCGTGCTTCCCCTGTTGGAAAACGAACTGACCGCCACGGCTGTCACCACCTGGTTCAGCGAAGTGGAAGCGCTGGAGTTGGAGCGCAACCGGCTGGTGATCACCCATCCCGTTGCCTTTAAAGGCAACATCATCCGCACCCGCTACATCGACGCCTTGAAAAAAGCCCTCTACGAGCTGTTCGCCGCCGATATCGACGTGATCGTCCTGGACCCGGAGGAAGCGGAGCAATACCGCCGCAGCCGCAGCGCCCCGGAGGAGAATGCCAACATCCTGATGGGCAGCGAGGAATACACCTTCGACCGGTTCGTGGTGGGTTCCTCCAACAAATTCGCCTACAACGCCTCCATTGCCGTGGCCAACCAGCCCGGCAAGAGCTACAACCCCCTGTTCCTCTACGGGGAATCCGGCCTGGGCAAGACCCACCTGCTCTACGCCATCTTCCACGCCATCCAGCAGCAACACCCGGAGTACCAGATCATCTACGTCAAGGGGGACGAGTTCACCAACGAGCTCAACGAGGCCATCCGCCTGAACTCCACCGACGCCTTCCGCCAGAAGTACCGGGACAAAGACCTGCTGCTGGTGGACGATATCCAGTTCATCGCCGGCAAGGACTCCACCCAGGAGGAATTTTTTAACACCTTCAACAACCTTTACGAGGCGGGCAAGCAGATCGTTCTGACCTCCGACCGGCCCCCATCTGACATGGTCCGCCTGGAGGCCCGGCTGCGCACCCGGTTCGAGTGGGGCCTGATGGCCGACATCCAACCGCCAGACTACGAGACCCGCTGCGCCATCATCAAAGAGAAGGCCATCCTTCTGGGCCTGAATATGCCCCAGGACATCATCGAATACATTGCCCAGAACATCACCGCCAACGTGCGGCAGCTGGAAGGCTCCCTTCACCGGCTGATGGCCTACCGGGACCTGCTGGGCAACAAGGTGGACGACGTGTCCGCGGGCCGGGCCATTCGGGAGCTGATCCGCAGTTCCAGCGAGCTGACCCCCTCCGCCGACGTGATTTTGGAGGAGACCGCCAAGTTTTACGGCATCAGCAAAGAGACCATCCTGTCCACCAGCCGAAAGTCTAACATCATCCTGGCCCGCCAGGTCAGCATGTACATCATCCGGTCCATGACCAACCTGAGCCTGCCGGAGATTGGGAAAATCTACGATATGCACCACACCACCGTCATGCACTCCATCGACAAAATCGAGAACGCCCTGAAAACCGACAAGGCCCTGGCCGATGTCATCAAGGACATCAAAGCCAACATCAATGACCGCACCTACTGACAAAGATAAAACTCATTTCTCAAAGCCCACTGTTTTTTTCGGCTGCGGCTGCCTGTTTTTGCGCCTTTGTCTTATACAATTTGTATAATCCCTATCTCCCTACTCTTTCCACAGTTTCCACAGAGTTTTTCCACTTGTGGAAAGTAATGTTGTGGAAAACGCTGTTCCATTTTTTGGACCGCATAACCCTGTGGATAACTCTGTCTAAACTGTGGATTTGTTTTTTGCTGCTATTTCAGGAAGAAATCGCGTTTTCCACAGGCGGGCGGCATCTACTACTACTACTATTTTCAGGTTCCTTTCCTATCAACCAAAAGGAGGTTCTTATGCGTTTCACCTGCGAGAAAACCTTATTACAAACCATGATTACCATTACCTCCCGGACTGTAGCAGCAAAAAGTCCCATCCCGGCGCTGGAGGGTATCTTAATTGAAGCGGGAGAACAATTACAGCTGACCGGTTACAACCTAAAAACTGGAATCCGCACTCTGGTCCCCGCTGAGATCCAGGAAGAGGGAGATATTGTCGTCTCTGCCAGGCTGTTCAACGAGATCGTCCGCCGTCTGCCCGATGAGGTTGTCAATGTGTCAACCGACCGCAGCCTTATCACCATCCGGTGCGGCGCCAGCCAGTTCCAAATTCAGGGCAGCAGCCCGGAGGAGTACCCGGACCTGCCCAGTGTGGAGTTCCAGAACAGCATCTCCCTGCCCCAGCGGACGCTGATGTCTATGCTCAACCAGACCCTGTTTGCCGTCAGCCACGACGAAAGCCGCCCCATCCACACCGGCGAACTGTTCGAGGTGGAGGACGGGACCCTGACCATCGTGTCTGTGGACGGCTACCGACTGGCCCTGCGGCGGGAGCCGGTGACCAGCGGGCCGAACTGCTCCTTTGTGGTGCCGGCGGTGTCCCTCAACGAGGTTGCCAAAATCTGCGGCGACATCGATGAGCCGGTGGAGATCGTCCAGGGTTCTCAACATATTATGTTCAAAACCGGCAGCGTCACCCTGATCTCCCGGCGGCTGGAGGGCACTTTCCTGGACTACAAGCACTCCATCCCCACCAGCAACCCCATCTCCGTCACCGTGGACCGGCGGCAGCTCATCGCCTCCATCGAGCGCTGCTCCCTCATCGTCACCGAACAGCAAAAAAGCCCCCTGCGCTGCACGCTGGAGAACAACCTATTGAAGCTCCAGACCGCCACCGCCCTGGGCACCGTCTACGACGAGTGCGGCGTGGTCTCCAACGGCGGCGATTTGGAAATTGGCTTCAACAACCGCTATATGCTGGACGCGCTAAAGGCCGCCCCGGAGGACGTGGTACAGCTGACGCTGAACACCCCCATCTCCCCCTGCGTCATCGTGCCGGAGGAAGGACAGGGCAACCAGTTTCTGTATATGGTGCTGCCCGTCCGTCTGCGGGCCAGAGCATAGTGAAACCGAGGGACGATATGAAACAGGTAAACGTGAAAATTGAAACGGAATTTATCCGCTTAGACGCCCTTTTGAAGCTGGCCCACCTGGTCTCCAGCGGCGGCGAGGCAAAAATCCGTATCCAGGACGGCCAGGTCCAGGTCAACGGAGAGGTTTGCACCATGCGGGGCAAAAAGCTGCGCCCCGGCGACAGCGCTTCCCTGCTGGACACTGTGATTACGGTGGAGTAACGATGGTCGTCAACGCCATCCATTTGGAGAACTTCCGCAACTATTCCGCGTTAAACGCCCAGTTCTGCCCCGGCATCAACGTCATCACCGGGGACAACGCCCAGGGCAAGACCAATCTGCTGGAGGCTATCGCCTACCTCTCCGCCTGCCGGAGCCACCGGGCCAGAGCGGACAGCGAACTCATTCGCTTCGAGGCCCAGCGCGCCAGGCTGGAGGGAGAGATTTTCTCTCGGAACCGGGACTTCCGGCTGGAGGTCCGGCTGGGCCGGGGCATCCGCCGCCAGATGTGGAGCAACGGCGTTCGGCTGAAAAACGCGGGGGAGCTGACTGGTATCCTGAAAACCGTCCTCTTCTGCCCGGAGGACCTGGACCTGATCCGGGCCGGGGCAGCGGAGCGGCGAAAGTTTCTGGACGGGGCCATCTGCCAGCTGCGTCCCCGGTACGGGGCGGCGCTGGCGGAGTACAAACGTCTGCTGGAGCAGAAGCGGCGCATCCTCCGGGACTGGCCGGAGAAGCCCTCCCTGCTGGACCTGCTGGAGGACTACAACCTGCGGATGTGCCAGACCGGGGCGCTGGTCATCCACTACCGGGCGCACTTCGTCCAAAAGCTGAACCAGTGCGCCCCCGCCATCCACGCCAGCTTTTCCAACGGGCGGGAGCAGTTGCAGCTGGAGTACCAGACGGTGAAAACCGTCACAGACCCTCTGGCGCCCACCCAGACCATTTTTACCCAGCTCCAGGACCACATGGCCCGGCACCGTCAGGCGGAGCTGGAGGCCCGAAGCTGTCTCTCCGGTCCCCACAAGGACGACCTGCTGGTGGACATCAACGCTCGCAGCGTCCGAACCTACGGCAGTCAGGGCCAGACCCGCACCGCAGCCCTGAGCCTGGAGCTGGCCCAGCGGGAGATATTCTACGACAACGACGGGGAGTACCCGGTGCTGCTGCTGGACGACGTGCTCAGCGAGCTGGACCAGCGGCGGCAGGAGTTTGTCCTCAACCGCATCCAGGGCGGGCAGGTGTTCATCACCTGTTGCGAGAGCGACCGGCTCTCCGCGCTGGAGGCGGGGCAGGTGCTGCGCATCGAAAACGGCGCGCTGTTGGAGGGATAACCGTGTATCTGCACCTGGGAAACGGCGTTTTGGTGGACGAAAAAGACGTAATCGGCATTTTTGACCTGGAAATCACGTCTCAAAGCTACCGAACCCGGCAATACTTGAACCGGGCGGAAAAAAACGGCCATGTGGCCTATGTGGACATCGAAGAGCTTCCCAAGAGCTTCGTGGTCTGCGCCCCCAAGAGCGAGGGGCAGACGGTCTATCTTTCCCCTCTGGCCAGCCAGACGCTCCAGCGGCGCTCGGCCCGGCGGTGGTGGGAAGAGACGGAGAAATAAAAAGTAAGATAACGAACGAATAGAGGTACGATATGGCAGAAGATTTACTGGAAAAGGGCACCGCAGTCGCTGCGGAAAACGAATATGACGCCTCAGAGATCCAGGTGCTGGAGGGGCTGGAGGCCGTCCGCAAGCGGCCCGGCATGTACATTGGCTCCACCTCCACCAGCGGCCTGCACCACCTGGTCTATGAGATCGTGGACAACGCCATCGACGAGGCGCTGGCGGGCTACTGCACCGAGATCAACGTCATCATCCACAACGGCAACTCCATCACCGTCACCGACAACGGCCGGGGTATCCCGGTGGACATCCAGGCCCAGACGGGCAAACCCGCCCTGGAAGTGGTGTACACCATCCTCCACGCAGGCGGCAAGTTCGGCGGCGGCGGCTATAAGGTCTCCGGCGGTCTCCACGGCGTGGGCGCCAGCGTGGTCAACGCGCTGTCTGAGTGGCTCACTGTCCAGGTGCATAAGAACGGCAACATCTACGAGATGAAGTTCAGCCGGGGCGACGTGGTCCAGCCCATGACCATCGTGGGGACCACCGACCACACCGGCACCGTGGTCACCTTCCAGCCCGACCCGGAGATGTTCGACGACCTGGTGTTCAACTACGAGACCCTGCACACCCGTATGCGGGAGCAGGCGTTTTTGAACGGCGGCCTGCGCATCGTCATCGCCGACGAGCGGGAGGGCCAGGAGGCCCGGGACGAGCTGTGCTATCAGGGCGGAATCCGATCCTTCGTGGAGTATATCAACGAGAACAAGACCCCCGTCAACCAGGATGTCATCTACATGGCGGGAGAGGCTGACGACAGCATGGCGGAGATCGCCATGCAGTACACCGACTCCTATAACGAAATCATTCTGTCCTTCGCCAACAACATCCACACCGCCGAGGGCGGTATGCACGAGACGGGCTTCAAAACCGCCTTGACCCAGGTGCTGAACACCTACGGCAAAAAGGCCAAGATTTTGAAGGACAACGAAAAGGTCTCCGGCGACGACTGCCGGGAGGGTCTCACCTGCGTCATCTCCGTCAAGCTGACCGAGGCCCAGTTCGAGGGCCAGACCAAGGCCAAGCTGGGCAACAGCGAAATGCGCACGCTGGTCAGTAACATCGTCTCATCTAAGCTGGAGGACTATCTGGAGTGCAACCCCGCTGTGGGCAAGGCCATTCTGGAAAAGGCCATGACCGCCGCCCGCGCCAGGGAAGCGGCCCGGAAAGCCAGAGAGTCTGTCCGCCGGAAAACCGGTCTGGACTCCGGCCAGATGCCGGACAAATTGCAGGACTGCAACGAGCGGGACCCGGCACTCTGTGAAATTTATATCGTCGAGGGCGACTCCGCCGCCGGTTCCGCCATTCAGGGGCGGGACAGCCGGTTCCAGGCCATTCTGTCCATGTGGGGCAAGATGCTCAACGTGGAAAAGGCCAGGGCTGACAAAATCTACGGCAACGACAAGCTGTATCCCCTGGTGCTGGGCCTGGGGGCCGGTATCGGGGACGAGTTCAACATTGACCGCCTGCGTTACCACAAAATCATCATCATGGCGGATGCCGATGTGGACGGCAGCCACATCCGCACCCTGCTGCTGACCTTCTTCTTCCGGTATATGCGCCCACTCATCGAGCAGGGCTACGTCTATTCCGCCGTGCCGCCGCTCTACAAGCTGACAAGGGGCAAGACCACCCGTGTGGCCTACTCCGACGAGGAGCGGGACCGGATCTCCGCCGAGCTGCGGGCCAACAACCCCAACGCCAAAATCGACATCAGCCGGTACAAGGGCCTGGGCGAGATGGACCCACATGAGCTGTGGGAGACCACCATGGACCCGGAGCGGCGCACCCTGCGGCGCATCACCCTGAACGACGCCGTCGCTGCCGACCAGATCTTTACCGTCCTCATGGGCGAGGAAGTGGAGCCACGGAAGGCTTGGATCGAGAAAAACGCCCAGTACGCGGTGAATCTGGATTTCTGATTGGAGAGACATTATGGGACACAATAGAGACTATAAACCGGAGGATATCGCGTTTCCTGACCAGGTCATTACCAACTCGGAACTGGTTGGGGAGATGGAAAAGAGCTATATCGAGTACGCCATGAGCGTCATCGTGGGCCGCGCCCTGCCCGACGTGCGGGACGGCTTGAAGCCCGTCCACCGGCGCATCCTTTACACCATGCACGAGGGCGGTCTGACCTACGACAAGCCCTTTAAGAAGTCCGCCACCTGCGTGGGCGACGTGCTGGGCCACTACCACCCCCACGGAGACGCTTCGGTCTACGATGCCATGGTGCGTCTGGCCCAGGATTTCTCCATGCGCTACCCGCTGGTGGACGGCCACGGCAACTTCGGCTCTGTGGACGGCGACCCCCCTGCGGCCTACCGGTACACAGAAGCGCGGCTGGCCAAAATCTCCGCCGAAATGCTCCGGGATATCGACAAGGACACGGTGGACTGGGACCCCAACTTTGACGAGACCCGGAAGGAACCTCGTGTGCTGCCCAGCCGGTTCCCCAACCTATTGGTCAACGGTTCCTCCGGCATCGCCGTGGGCATGGCCACCAACATCCCGCCCCACAACCTGCGGGAGGTCATCGACGCGGTCATCTGCGTGCTGGACGACCCCAACGCCACTCTGAACGACCTGATGAAGTACGTCAAGGGGCCGGATTTCCCCACCCGTGGCATTATCATGGGCCGGGCCGGTATCCGGCAGGCTTACGCCACCGGCCGGGGGCGGGTGACGGTCCGGGCCAGGACGGAGTTCGAGGAGTTCGGCGCAGGCCGCACCCGCATCATCGTCACCGAGCTGCCCTACCAGGTGAACAAGCGCCAGCTCATCAAGACCATCGCCGAGCAGGTGAAGGACAAGCGGCTCCAGGGCATTTCCGACCTGCGGGACGAGACTGACCGAAACGGTATGCGTATCGTCATTGAGCTGAAAAAGGATGCCAACGCCCAGGTGGTGCTGAACAACCTGTTCAAGCAGACCTCCTTACAGACCAACTTTTCCATCATCATGCTGGCCCTGGTGGACAACCAGAAACAGCCGAAAATCCTCTCCCTGCGGCACATTTTGGATGAGTACATCGCCTTCCAGGAGGAAATCATCATCCGCCGCACCAAATATGACCTGCGCAAGGCCCGGGAGCGCGCTCACCTGTTGGAGGGCCTGCTCATCGCCCAGGACAACATCGACGAGGTCATCCGCATCATCCGCAGCAGCTACGACAACGCCAAGCAGAACCTGATGGACCGCTTCGGGCTGGACGACGTGCAGGCACAGGCCATCTGCGACATGCGGCTCATCGCTCTCCAGGGCCTGAACCGGGAGAAGCTGGAGCAGGAGTATAAGGACCTGGAGGAAAAAATTGCCTACTATATCCGCCTGCTGGAGGACGAGGATCTGCTGCGCCAGACCCTGAAAGAGGAACTGACCGCCATTCGGGACAAGTACGGAGACGACCGCATCACTGAAATCCAGGACGTGGCCGAGGAAATCGACGTCGAGGACCTGATCCAAGAGGAGGAGTGCGTCTTTACCCTGAGCCACAACGGATACCTCAAGCGCACCCCCGTCAGCGCCTACCGCATCCAGAAGCGGGGCGGCAAAGGCATCAACGATATGAACGTCCGGGAGGAGGACTACGTGGAGACCCTCTTCACCTGCTCCACCCACGACTATATCCTGTTCTTCACCGACCAGGGAAAGGTGTATATGAAGAAGGGGTATCAAATCCCCGAAGCCGGGCGCACCGCCAAGGGCATTAACATCGTCAACTTTATCTCCATTGCCCCGGAGGAAAAGGTCAAGGCCATGCTCCACTTCCGGGAGTTCAAGGACGATGAATACCTGATTTTCGCCACCAGCAACGGCACCGTCAAGCGGCTCTGCCTGAACGAGCTGAAAAACATTCGCTCCATCGGCATCCGCGCCCTGAACTTGGAGGAGGGCAACGAGCTGATCTCCGTCCGCCGCACCCGGGGCGGCCAGGAGGTGCTGCTTGTCACCCGCAACGGGCAGGCCATCCGCTTTAACGAGGAGGATGTCCGCTGTATGGGCCGCACCGCCGTGGGCGTCCGGGGCGTCAAGCTTCGGGAAGGCGACCAGGTGGTGGGCTGCGAAATCGTCGGCCACGGCGAAGCTCTGCTCACCGTCACCGAAAAGGGCTACGGCAAGCGCACCCTCACCGGAGAGTACAGCCTCCAGAGCCGGGGCGGGTACGGCAACCGGAACTATAACATCACCGACAAGACCGGCCCGGTGGTGGGCAGCGCCATTGTCAACGACAGCGACGACGTGCTGCTCATCTCCGACGACGGCACCATCATTCGGATGTCCGCCAGCGGTATCAGCACGTATGGCAGAGTCGCCCGCGGCGTCCGCCTGATGAACGTGGAGGAAGGCTGTAAGGTCATCGCTCTGGCTAAGACCAAAATGGACGAAAACGTCGACGTGGCCGAGGACGACCTCCAGGACAACGGCGAGAAGGACGCGGACTGAATGAAAACTGTGACCCTCTACACCGACGGCGCCTGCTCCGGCAACCCCGGAGCAGGGGGCTGGGCGGCCATCCTGCTCTTTGGGGAGCATAAAAAAGAGCTTTCCGGCGGAGAGCGGGCCACAACAAACAACCGCATGGAGTTGACAGCGGTCATCAAGGGCCTGGAGGCGCTGAAAGAACCGTGCATTGTAGAGCTTTATTCCGACTCCAAGTATATCATCGACGCGCTGGAAAAGGGCTGGGCCGTGGGCTGGCGCAAACGAGGCTGGGTCAAGGGGGACAAAAAGCCCGCCCTGAACCCCGACCTGTGGGAGCGGCTGCTGGACCTGTGCGAGGTCCACAAGGTCAACCTTCACTGGGTCAAGGGCCACGCCAGCAACGAGTACAACAACCGCTGCGACCAGCTGGCGGTGGCGGAGTGGAAAAAACTGAAATAAGGACGTGCGTTATGGACATCCGATTTGAAAACCGCTACACCGCCAACGACGCCATGCTGCGAGAGTACGTCAACAAGGTGGCCAGCCGCAACATTTCAATCATGTGTGTGGTGGTGTTCCTGCTGGGTGTGCTTCTGCTGGCGCTGGCAAGGGCCAACGGGGACGGCGGGGAAATTGCGGCGGTCTGCATGGTCATCGCTGTGGTGGTGGGACTGCTGACGCCCCGGCTGCTGCTGCGGGAGATCCGCGCCACCTCCGACCGGCTGAACAACGGGAAAACCTGTGAGACGGTGGTGCGCTTCGGCAAGAACATCACCATGGATGAGGGAACCACCTCCATGCAGTTCGAGTACAGCCAAATCACCAAAATTCACGACCTGAAACACTCCTATGTGCTGATGCTGGGCAAGCAGAACGGCATCCTGCTCAGCAAAACGGGCTTTACCGTGGGGAGCTTTGAGGACTTCCAGCCGTTTATCCGGGAGAAAACCGGGAAATAAGGGTAAAACTGAAACGAACCCCCGCCGGGGCCAGGGAAGAACTGGACTCGGCGGGGGTCGTGTTTTTTAGGGAAATGCGCTGACGGATACCAATAATAGTACCGGTTTTCCACGAAAAACTACTGTTTTTCAAGCAACTACCCCTCTTGCCTCCGCCGTCAAGCGGCACTTCCGCTGCGCTCCCTGCCCTGAAAGGGGAGGGGGACCATGCGAAGCATGGTGGAGGGGTTTTGTGACGGTTTCGTTCTAAAATAAACAGCCCCACGTCCGAAGACGTGGGGCTGCACCTTGCTCGGTGGTAAGAAGTAATTCTAGGAAACTAGGAGATTAGCCCAGCTCGGAGAAA
>JAJBVG010000040.1 GCA_020859945.1 Clostridiales bacterium
CCACCACGTAGACCGCCCCCAGTTCCCCGGCCAGGTAGTCGGTGACGAACTCCTCCCAGGGCTGGTGCATCATTTTCTCGTCAAAGTGGGCCAGAATCACGTCCTCGATGCCGTAGACGTGCTGCATGAGCCAGACCCGGTCCTCGTTGGCGTTGAGCAGGGGGATGGGCTGCGCCGCCAGCAACGCGCTGGGGTGGACATCGAAGGACATGGCGCTGGGGGTTGCGTTCAGCTCGTTGGCCTTGGCCGTCACCGCCCGGAGCAGCGCGCCGTGGCCCAGATGAACGCCGTCAAAAAAGCCCAGCGCAATGACCCGCCGTTTTTGTTCCATAGGGATTTCCCTTTCTTTTTTGTGGAGGCTCTGAGAAAATGGCCTCCATTTAGAAATTTTCCCTATTGTACCACGATGTAAGGCGGCTTTCAATGCTGCGCATGTGAATTTTTTAGGTATCTATGGTGACGTAGTAGGCGGTTTCCGTTTCCTTATCGAACACGCACAGGGAGACGTTGGTGCTGTACTCGCTGTCCTCGCCCCGGCTGACAAACATCCACTTTCCCTCCGTGATGTCCGGCAGGGTGAAGCAGTCGCTCTCCCACTCCAGCAGGGCCTCCACGTCCTCAGACAGCGGCAGGTCGTTCCAGTTTGCGGTCATCGTCGCGCCGTCCTCGCCCAACGTCACCTGGTACAGGGCGTCGCCATCGCCGAACCAGCCGCGATCGTTGTAAACTTCCTGGAGCTGGACGGTATTTTCTGCGGCATCCAACTGGAAGGTGGAGAGAAACTCGCTCTTTTCGCTCCCCGTCCCGGTCATAGTCGTTACAACTGCAATGGCGAGCAGCAAAATCACAAGGACCGCGCCCACCGGGAGGAGCCACTTTTTCTTCGTCAGATTCATTGTCGTACCTCCTGTTTTCGATTCGTACCATTTTGTGTGGTGCAAATATGATTATAATCCATCAGATGCGCTGTGTCAAGAGGGGTTTTCCACCGGTATATGGAAGTCAAAGATAAAACGTGTTAAAACTCCTCGTTTTTTGTAGGGGCGGCCCTCGGCCGCCCGAAAACCGCTCTACTTGGATGCGGGCGGCCACGGGCCGCCCCTACAGGTGAAAAGGCGAATTTCCCCCATTTCACCACAAAAAAGACAGACCCGCAGTTCGCAGGTCTGTCTCTTACTTTTGCTTAGGGAAAGAATTTCTTCTTCTTTTTGCCCTCTTTGGTGGGGCGGTTGCCCATGGCCTCGTCGTAGGCAATCAGCGCCTCCCGCTGGGCGGGGGTCAGGTTGGTGGGCACCTGCACCTGAATGGTCACCCACTGGTCGCCCCGCTGGTCGCTGCGCAGCCGGGGGACGCCCTGGCCCCGGAGCCGGAACTGTGCGCCGGGCTGGGTGCCTGCGGGCAGCTTATACTTCACCTTGCCGTGGACGGTGGGGATCTCCAGCTCCGCCCCCAGCGCCGCCTGAGCGAAGGTGACGAACTGCCGATAGTAGATGTCCGCGCCGTCCCGCTCGAAGTACTCGTGGGGCTGGACGGTGATGAACACCACCAGGTCGCCAGCCGGTCCGCCGTTCTTGCCGGCGTCTCCCGCGCCGCGAATGTTCATGCGCTGGCCGTCGTCGATGCCAGCGGGGATTTTGACGGTGATCTTCTTGCGCTTGTAGACCAAGCCCTTGCCCCGGCAGGATTTGCAGGGGTTGTCGATGATCTGGCCGGTGCCGCGACAGCGGTTACAGGTCTGCTGGGTGGACATGACGCCGAAGGCGGTGCGCCGCTGGACGTTGACCACGCCCGCGCCGCCGCAGTCGGGGCAGGTCTGGGGCTGGGCACCATCGGCGCAGCCGGTGCCGTGGCACTCCGGGCAGTTCTCCAGCCGCCGGGCCTCCACCTGCTTCTCGCAGCCCTTGACGGCCTCCATAAAGCTGATGGTCACGTCCGCCCGGACGCTGTTGCCCTGCTGGGGGGCGTTGGCCCGCTGCTGGCCGCCGAAGCCGCCAAAGCCGCCGCCGAAGCCGCCGCCCCCGCCGCCGAAGATGGTGGAGAAGATGTCGCCCATGTCGAAGCCGTCGAACCCGGCGCCGCCGGCTCCGGCTCCATAGTTGGGGTCTACCCCCGCGAAGCCGTACTGGTCATAACGGGCCTTCTTTTCCTCGTCGGAGAGGATCTCGTAAGCCTCGTTGACCTCTTTGAACTTGGCCTCCGCCTCTTTGTCGCCGGGGTTCATGTCGGGATGGTACTTTTTGGCCAGCTTGCGGTAGGCCCGCTTTAGCTCGTCCTGTGACGCGCTTTTGCTGACGCCCAGTACCTCATAATAATCGCGTTTTTCGTCTGCCATAATGTGTCACCTCAAATTTCATTAAGATGAAATGTAGGGAAAGGTTAATTGGATGTGTCGTAGGAGGCCGCGCCATCGGCGGGGTCTGTGCTGGTGTCTGCTGGGTCTATATCAACGTCAGCTACAGCAGAGCTTTCTTCGTTGTCAGAGATAGAACTATCATCTGCACTATCTTGGTTATCACTTTTTGCTTTAATTATTTCAACAGTGTCAAATGACTGATATTCATAGGAAAGAGAGGTACTGTCTACAATTTGTTGTTGAGAGGTGTCGATGGTGAGGGTAACTTTTTTAGTCGTTTCATTTACTTCTATTTTGGCTGGTTCTAGTACGCAGTAATTTTTCTCTCGATAAACGATAACTTGTTTTTGGTCGCTTGTAATAGCGTATGGAGATGCTCTCGCTATCATATCATCTACAACAAAAAATAGAATCAGCACTGTAACTGTAAAGATAACTAGAGCTACACGAGGCCATTTTTCCTTAACCGCAGTAAACGGTTGTCGCTTTTTATTTGAATGAGTGTTTGCTTCTTCATTGAACAAACCATTTTCTTCCATCAACATAGTGCGTATGACAGAAAACAGAGAAGTTAGCAAAATCGCGGCCACCAGAGTTGCCAAATGAGAAATAGATTGAGAAAGATTAGCCATTCCCTTTATGAAGAAAGTTCCAACTTTAATCAAATTAACCACAATATCTATTTCATCCGTACTTATATTTTTAGAAAACTGAGCTGTAATAATTTCCCCATCATAATTTATCTTATACCGATATTGTATAAATGTCGCACTCGCAATTATAATAATCAAAATCACCGAGATAATGATTATTATCAAGGGTCTCCCCAAAAATTTCATGTGTTTTCGTATGAACTTCAACATCAAATATGAGACACAAATAACTATCCCTATTGCTATTACAATGGCGGCAAAACGCACTAATAAAGCAGTGCTTACTGTTAAATCATTTGCCGGAACATTGTATATCACATGATAATGCACATACAAATACACCCAATTTATAAATGTTGCTGCGGCTGTTAGAAGTGGAGCAATTGCAACCAGCAACGCATTTCTTGCTGCTCCCCCTTCCAGACCGGTCAACTGATGAATTAGATTTACAACAGTGTCCCACCCTTTGCGGAAGGTTGCAATCATTTCTTCAACTGTGGACTGCTCTTTTTTCTCTGTATTCTCTTCCATATTCCCCTCTCTCTATCCGAAACCTCTCAACCACGTTCCTTTCAACAAACCGTCAACAGGGGACGGGGCATCCGCCCCGCCCCTCTGCCGGTCATTTCATGTGCATTGCTTCCTGATGGAAGTTATTTGTCGTCGTCCACCACTTCGTAGTCGGCGTCATAGTAGTCGTCGCCGTTGCCGCCGTTGTTGCCGGACTGACCCGCGTTGGGGTCGTAGCCCGCGCCAGCGTTGGGGTCATAACCCGCACCGGCGGCGTTGGGGTCGCCGCCCGCCTGCTGGTACAGCTTGGCGGAGATGTCATAGAAGGTCTTGGTCAGCTCGTCGGTAGCGGACTTGATGGCGGCGGTGTCGGTGCCCTTCAGCGCGTCCTGGAGCTTGGACTTGCCCGCCTCGATCTGGCTCTTCTCGCTGTCGGAAATCTTGTCGCCCAGCTCGGAAACGGTCTGGTCGCACTGATACAGAAGCTGGTCGGCCTGGTTGCGGGCGTCCACGTCCTCCTTGCGCTTGGCGTCCTCGGCGGCGAACTGCTCGGCCTCACGGACGGCCTTGTCGATGTCCTCCTTGGACATGTTGGAGGAGGCGGTGATGGTGATGTTCTGGCTCTTGCCGGTGCCCTTATCCTGAGCGGTGACGTTGACGATGCCGTTCACGTCGATGTCGAAGGTGACTTCGATCTGAGGCACGCCGCGGCGGGCGGGAGCAATGCCGTCCAGGTGGAACTTGCCCAGGGTCTTGTTGTAAGCGGCCATCTCACGCTCGCCCTGGAGGACGTGGACCTCAACGGAGGTCTGGTTGTCGGCGGCGGTGGAGAAAATCTGGCTCTTCTTCACGGGGATGGTGGTGTTGCGCTCAATGAGCTTGGTGAACACGCCGCCCATGGTCTCAATGCCCAGGGACAGCGGGGTCACGTCCAACAGCAGGATGTTGCTGCCGCTGGCGTTGGGGTTGGCCAGCACGCCGCCCTGAATGGCAGCGCCCACGGCCACGCACTCGTCGGGGTTGATGCCCTTGAAGCCGTCCTGACCGGTGATCTTCTTCACGGCGTCCTGAACAGCGGGGATACGGGAGGAGCCGCCCACCAGCAGGACCTTGTTCAGGTCGGAAGCGGACAGGCCCGCATCGGACATGGCCTGGCGCACGGGACCCATGGTGGCGTTGACCAGATGGGCGGTCAGCTCGTTGAATTTGGCCCGGGTCAGGGTCACGTCCAAGTGCTTGGGGCCGGTGGCGTCGGCGGTGATATAGGGCAGGTTGATGTTGGAGGTGGTCACGCCGGACAGCTCGATTTTGGCCTTTTCAGCGGCCTCTTTCAGGCGCTGCATGGCGACCTTATCCTGAGACAGGTCGATGCCGTTGGTGCGCTTGAACTCGGAGACCAGGTAATCCATGATGCACTTGTCGAAGTCGTCGCCGCCCAGACGATTGTTGCCCGCGGTGGCCAGCACCTCGATGACACCGTCGTCGATGTCCAGCACGGACACATCGAAGGTGCCGCCGCCCAGGTCGTAGACCATGATCTTCTGAGCCTCTTCCTTGTCCGCGCCGTAGGCCAGAGCCGCGGCGGTAGGCTCGTTGATGATACGCTTCACGTCCAGACCGGCGATCTTACCGGCGTCCTTGGTGGCCTGACGCTGAGCGTCGGTGAAGTAGGCGGGGACGGTGATGACAGCCTCGGTGACCTTCTCGCCCAAGTAGCCCTCGGCATCAGCTTTCAGCTTTTGCAGCACCATGGCGGAGATCTCCTGGGGGGTGTAGCCCTTGCCATCGATGTTCACCCGGTAGTTGGAGCCCATCTCCCGCTTGATGGAGATAACGGTGCGGTCGGGGTTGGTGATGGCCTGGCGCTTAGCCACCTGACCCACCATGCGCTCGCCGTCCTTGGAGAAAGCGACGACAGAGGGGGTGGTGCGGTTGCCCTCGGCGTTGGCGATGACAACAGGCTCGCCGCCTTCCATCACGGCGACGCAGGAGTTAGTAGTACCCAAATCAATACCAATAATTTTAGACATAACGTGATTCCTCCTAGAATCTATGAAAAGTGTTTTTTTACGAATGGAATGGGGTGAATTTGCTGTTTATACAATGTTCAGAGGCTAATTGGCTACCTGAACCATGGCGAAGCGGATGACCTTGTCGCCCATCTTGAATCCGGTCTGGAAACAGGCCGCGACCACATTCTCTCCCAGCTCGGGGTCTTCGATGTGCATCACAGCGTTGTGCAGGTTGGGGTCGAAGGGCTGGCCCACCGCGTCAATGGGGTGGATGTCCAGGCTCTCCAGCACCTGTTTGAGCTGGTTCATGGTCATCTCCACGCCCTGGAGAAAGGCGGTGTCCTCGGTGCCGTGCTGGAGCGCCCGCTCCAGGTTGTCGTACACCGGCAGGAAGGCGATGGCGGCGTCGGCCTTGGCCTTGCTGTAGGCTTCAGTCTTTTCCTTGGCGCTGCGGCGTCGGAAGTTGTCGTACTCCGCCCGCAGATAGAGGAAATCCTTTTCCTTGTCCTTCAGCGCCTTCTGCGCTTCCTCCAACGGGTCGGGCTGCTGGGGCTGCTGTTGCTCCGCCGCTTCCTCGACCTCTGGGGCCTCGGCGGTCTCCGGGGCCTGTGCGGTCTCCTCGGCGGTCGCCTCAGCGGATTGATTCTCTGTGTTTTTGTCCATGTGAAACCTCCTGAACGGGGACTTGCGTTTTCGTTTCATTCACTGCCGTCGCTCCCTTCGCCGCCGGATTCCTTGGGCGGGTTCAGGCTCTTGGGCTGGGGCGCCTCGGGCAGCTGGTTGCCGAACAGTTTGCTCAGGTTGTCGGCCATGTAGCTGAGTTTGGCGGTGATCTGGGCGTAATCCATTCGGGTTGGCCCCACCACGCCGATGACCCCTCGCATCCCGTCTCCAATGTCGTAGGTGGCCATGACCACGCTGGTGTCTTTCAGCTCCTCGGCTACGTTCTCCGGCCCGATGAGGACCTTTGGCGCGCCGTCGCTGTCGTCCTGCTGCGCGTAGGGGAGCAGGCTCTTGTCGTCGGAGAGGTAATTGAGCAGCTTGTGGGCCTTTTCCACGTCCTGGTACTCCGGGTGTTCCAGCAGGTGGCTGGCTCCGGCGGTGTGAACGCTGCTCTGTTCCGCGTCCTGGAGCACGTCCATGGCGAAGGACACCACCAGGGAAATCAGCCCGTAGGAGCTGCCCGCCGCCTTCTGCGCCGTCTCCATCAGGTCGGAACTGAACTCGGAGAGGGTCTTGTTGGTGAACGAGGTGTTCAGCAGGGCGTTGAGCAACTGGAGCTGCGGCTCGGTGATGTTGCTGGGCAGGTGGAACAGCTTGTTCTTGACCACGTTGCTGTTGGTCATGGCCACGCAGATGAAGGAGTTCTGGTCGATCATCAGCAGGTCGTACCGGGTGATGGTCACCCGCTCCTTCCCGGCCGCCATAGCGAAGGCCGGATAGTTGGTGAACTGGCTGACCAGCTTGCCCGCCTGGTCGATGACCCGGTCCAGCTCCCGCATTTTCAGGTGGAGGGATTCGTTGATCCGCTCCGTCTCCTGCAAGCTGAGCTTGTGCTCTTCCATCAGCTCGTTGACATAGATGCGGTAGCCCTTGGCGGAGGGGATGCGTCCGGCGGAGGTGTGGGGCTGTTCCAGATAGCCCATCTTCTCCAGCGCGGCCATGTCGTTGCGGATGGTCGCGGAGCTGCAATCCAGATGGGCCAGCTTTGCAATGGCCTTGGACCCCACCGGCTCCGCTGTTTCAATATAATTCTCTACCACGGCGCGCAGGATGCGCTGCCGCCGGGGCGTCAGATCCACCTGGCTCACCTCGCTGTTTTGGTTTAGCACTCTTGTTCCTCAAGTGCTAAAAATAATATAGCACTTGCTTCCTCGATTGTCAATAGTTGAGTTTGTAAACGGTTTGTGAATCCTCAACAAAAATTTCAGCCGTGGAAAAGTGTCAAACGGTCTCTCTGACTGCTAATCCTTCCCTTTGCGTAGAAATCGTCCCGTCGGAGGTTTCCGGTCTTATCCTATACAGTATATGTCGCCCGGGGCCGGTTCTCCCTGGCAAATTCCACCGCAGCGCAAAATTCCGCCCATTTTCCCCGGCGTGCTTGACCCTGCGGAGGGTGTTGGATATAATAAAGTATATAAGCTGTTAGCTATTAGCTGTTAGTCAGGCGCTGCAAATCAAAAGCGCAGAGCGTAAAGGGCAGCACCGCCAAGCTAAAAGCTAAGGGCTAATAGCTCTCATGCTGCCCGTAAAGATGAGCAAAAAGCTTCTTCAAATAATAGATTACGCTACAATTTGGTTTTTATCATGAAAGAATTTCGCCTGCCCAAAGAGCTGTCCCTCCCCAAACAGCTCCCCCTGCCGAAAAGGATGACGACCATGCCCAAGAATCCCCCTCCCTCCAACAATCCCATCGGGAAAAAATATCAGGCGGCGGTGGCCGCCTACAGCCGCCAGCTGGGGGACCCCACCCTGCGGCTGAACTTCTCTCAGGAGGTGGACGCCTTTTTCCGGCGCTGCGCTCTGGAAGTCTGGGCCAACGGCGGCCCGGTGACGGAGAAGCATGTGGCCGCCTACAACGCCATCTGTTCCCCCGGCCAAACCCCCACCCAGGCCCTGTTCTTTGAGGTCAGCGCCGGGGCCGCGGAGCCGCCCACCTTCCAGCCGCCGGGGTTCTTCCAGGAGGTGGTGGCCGCGGACCGGGGCACCCAGCGCAACCGGGCGGGGCAGTTCATTGACTTGTGCAACGTGGTGTTGACCCTGCTGGCCTCGGTGGACGACGAAGTCTCCCCCGCGGAGGCGGAGTATATCACCGACTGCCTTGCCACGCTGACCGCCTTGGCGGGAAAGCCTGCGGAAAACGTCAAGCCGGTTTCCCCCGCCGTTCCAAAGGAAACGGAGCAGCCCGGTTCCGCCGCCGCCCAAACTCAGACCGAAACCGCCGAAGCGTCGGAGGCAGCCCCGGAGGAGCCGCTGCCCACCACCGAGGAGCTGTTGGCCCAGCTGGATGCCCTCTGCGGTCTGGACAAGGTGAAGAAGGACGTGCGCAGTCTCATCAACCTCATCAAAATCCGCACCCTGCGGAAGGAGCACGACCTGCCTGTGCCCCCCATGAGTCTGCATCTGGTCTTTATGGGCAACCCCGGCACAGGAAAGACCACTGTGGCCCGGCTGCTGGCGGGGCTGTACCGGGCCATCGGCGTGTTGTCCAAGGGCCAGCTGGTGGAGGTGGACCGCTCCGGCCTGGTGGCGGGCTACGTGGGCCAGACCGCCATTCAGACCCAGAAGGTCATTCAGTCCGCCCTGGGCGGCGTACTGTTCATCGACGAAGCCTATTCCCTGGCGGGTCAGGGGGCCAACGACTTCGGCTATGAGGCCATCGACACCATCCTCAAAGCCATGGAGGACCACCGGGACGAGCTGGTGGTCATCGTGGCGGGGTATGAGAGACCCATGGCCCGGTTTCTCCAGTCCAACCCCGGTTTGGAGTCCCGGTTCAACAAATACTTCTACTTCGAGGACTACACCGGCCCTCAGCTAACGGAAATCTTCCTGGGGATGTGCGAGAAAAACGGCTACAAACCCGACCAGGAGCTGTCTGACTTCCTGCCCGGTTTCTTTGACCGGATGTACGCGGAGCGGGACGACAACTTCGGAAACGGGCGGGACGTGCGCAACCTCTTTGAAAAGCTCATCTCCGCCCAGTCGGACCGGGTGGCCCAGTTGGAGGAGGTCACGGTGGATGACCTGATGCAGGTCACGCTGGCCGACTTCCGGGCGGCGGAGCCGGAGGAAGAAGAATAAAGCAGCACCTTTTGTTGAATGTGTAATGACAATGTTCGTGCTTCCAAAAGGATACCCAAAAGCAAAACGCACCGCACATTTCTGTGCGATGCGTTTTTTGTTATCCGTAATTGATTTTATGGTTATTCCTTATGAATCAGCCGCATTTTTAGTGACTAATGACTAGTGGCTAGGAAAAGCGCTTTTCTACTGAAAATCCCACATCTCTCGAACAAAACCAGCACCAGATGACAAGCACTATCCCCTCTTGCCGCCCCTGAAAGGGGAGGGGGACCATGCGAAGCATGGTGGAGGGGTTTCCCGCTGAAATTAACCAAAAAGACTGGTTCAAAGGGCTACGCAACATTGCTAATTGTTTTCCAGCAACGCTACGACCTGCTCCGGGTCAGCGCCCTTGCCGGGGACCAAAAAGGCCGTGTCATCGGAGGGGCAACCCTGCCGGGAGGCCACCAGCACAATGAGGCCCGCCTGGTTCATCAGCCGGGCGGTCTCCGCCAGGCGGCTGGCGCTCCAGGCCAGGCTGTTGCCGTCCAGGGTCATGGTGTGCCGCCCCAGGGCGAAGAGCTGCTTCTCCACCCGCCGGGCCACTTCCGCGCTGCCGCTCTGGAACCAGACCGTTTTGGGCCGCTGGCCCTTCTGACTGGCGCGGAGGGCGGGGGTAATTTCGCCGGTGTCCTCGCTGCGGCTGGTCAAATCGCCGGTGACTACGCCGCAGGCGGAGGTCATGTGGGACACCCGGTCGATGAGGATGAGGGAACCCAGGTCCTGGCTGTTGTCGAACAGGTCAAAGACGATTTTCTCTGACACCACCAGCTCGCACGCCGCCAGCTCGTTTTTCGAGAGGGTGTCGGCGGGGATGCGTTCCCCGGTGTTCACGTCGATTTTATAGGAGATGTTGCTGATGACGGCGGGCTTTTTCTGGGTGCCAATGCGCAGCAGGTAGTTTTTGCCTTCGGCCAGCGGCTCGTCGTCCATCCACAACAGGCGCACGGCGATTTGGTCCCCCAGATAGGGCTTCGCGCCGCAGGCCAGCACACAGCCCCGGGAGATGTCCACCTCCCGGTCCAGCTGGAGGGTGACGGCCTGGCCCTTGGCGGCGGATGAGGCCTCCGTCCCGGCGTTGAGAATTTTCGTTACCTTTGCCTGTTCCATGGAGGGCAGGGCGGTGACTTCGTCCCCCACCTGGACCTGGCCGGAGGCGATTTGCCCCTGGAAACCCCGGAAGGTGCGGTCCGGGCGGCATACCCGCTGCACCGGCATCGTGAAGCCGGTCTCGCTGTCCACGGTGGACACGTCCACCGTCTCCAAAAAGGCCAGCAGCGTTCCGTCGTGATACCAGGGCATGTTGACGGAGGGCTTGGTGATGTTGTCCCCCTCTGTGGCGGAAACGGGGATGATTTTCACGGTGTCGCAGTGAAACTCCCGGATGAGGCCCTGAATTTCACTGGCAATTTCCTCGAACCGGCTTTGACTGTAGCCGGTCAAATCCATTTTGTTCACCGCAAAGACGAAGTGACGGATGCCCATCAGGGAGCAGATGCGGGCGTGGCGGCGGGTCTGCACCAGCACACCCTGAGAGGCGTCCACCAAAATCACCGCCAGGTCCGCGAAGGAAGCCCCCACCGCCATGTTGCGGGTGTACTCCTCGTGGCCGGGAGTGTCCGCCACGATGAAGCTGCGGCGCTCGGTGGTGAAGTAACGGTACGCCACGTCGATGGTGATGCCCTGCTCCCGCTCGGCCATCAGGCCGTCCAGCAGCAGGGAATAGTCGATTTTGCCGCCCCGGGAACCCACCTTGCTGTCCAGCTCCAGAGAACGGGCCTGGTCCGCAAAGAGCAGCTTTGCGTCGTAGAGCATATGGCCGATGAGAGTGGACTTGCCGTCATCCACGCTGCCGCAGGTGATAAATTTAAGCAGTCCGTTCATTAAAAATACCCTTCTCTCTTGCGCTTTTCCATGCTGGCGGAGCCGCCGTCGTGGTCGATGACCCGGCTGGTGCGCTCGCTCTCCACGGCGCTGAGCGTTTCCTCGATAATGGCGTCCAGGGTGTCCGCATCGCTCTCCACGCCGCCGGTCAGGGGATAGCAGCCCAGGGTGCGGAACCGGACCTTTTTGGTCACGACCTTCTCGCCGGGGCGCAGGTGCTGCAAAATGCGGTCATCGTCCACCATGATGAGGTCCCCGTCCCGCTCAATGACAGGCCGCTCGGCGGCGAAGTACAGGGGGACGATTTCGATGTTCTCCCGCTTGATATACTGCCAGATGTCCTTTTCCGTCCAGTTGGAGATGGGGAACACCCGGATGCTCTCCCCCTGGTAAATTTCGGTGTTGTAGAGTTTCCACATCTCCGGGCGCTGGTTCTTGGGGTCCCAGGCGTGGTTGGCGTTGCGGAAGGAGAAAATGCGCTCCTTGGCCCGGCTCTTTTCCTCGTCCCGGCGGCCTCCGCCGAAGGCGGCGGTGAAACCGTATTTGTTCAGGGCCTGCTTCAGGGCCTGGGTTTTCATGATATCGGTGTAAGACGCCCCGTGGTCGAAGGGGTTGATGCCCTGGGCCACGCCCTCCTGGTTGATATACTCGATCATCTCGATTCCGTATTTCTTCGCTGTCTTGTCCCGGAATTCGATCATCTCGTGGAACTTCCAGGTGGTGTTGACGTGGAGAAAGGGGAAGGGGGGCTTCTCCGGGTAAAAGGCTTTCAGGGCCAGGTGCAGCATAACGGAGGAATCCTTGCCAATGGAATAGAGCATAACAGGGCGCTCACACTCCGCGGCCACCTCCCGCATAATGTAGATCGCCTCTGCCTCCAGCTCGTCTAAATGTGACATTGCGCTCATGGTGACGGCTCCTTCTGTCTCTTGTGGTTCGGCGCAGGGCTGGCTTTCACCAGTCCTTCACCATTCTTTCATTTGATTTTAATCAATTCGCTGTGGAAAATCAACCGTTATTTTGCGTATTTTTTGTAAACAGGAGGAGTTTTGTCCGTTTCCGTTTTTATCCTGTCATTGGGAAACGTTTTTTTGGGGCGAACCCCGCCGCTTTTTTTCGCTGCCGCACGCCGGAAGGGAGGTCCTATCCGTCAATAATACCCCTTTTTTAAAAGGTTCCTTTCAAAAATCTAGTAGGTTTTTGCCAAAAATCCCGGCCTTTGCCGCGCAAACTTATACATTTCAATATTTGACAACCCATTTCTTTGCGAATATAATAAGAAACAGCGGAGGCGTGAACTTTTTCTGTTCTTTCTGTTAGAAAGCCTCCTTTCACATAGATTTCCCATTGGCCCACATCTTTTACCAGAGAGGTTATGAGTTTATGCCTAGAAAAGCAAGCACCAAAACTGCGGCAGCCAAGGCCGCGAAAACGGAAGCGCCCAAGCGCACCACTCCGATGAAGCCCCAGGTCTATCTCCAGTACGACGCAAACCAGGTGGAGATCGACGCTGTCGTCGCCGCTGCCAAGGCCGCGTTCAAGGCCGAGAAGGGCCGCGTCGCCATCAAGAGCCTCGACGTTTACCTGAAGCCCCAGGAAGGCGCCGCCTATTACGTCATCAACGAGGACTTTACCGGCAAGATCGACCTGTAAGAGACTACATTGAAACGGAACATGCAGAAAATGCAACACTAAACGCCTGTCCGAACGAGGGACGGGCGTTTTCCTTTGCCCTTGCTTCTGCCGCCGGGCAAAAAAAAGAGGGCGTCTGCTTCCAAGCGGCAGACGCCCTTACGTGTGTTGCTTCATATTTCACCTTTTACCTTACGCTGGTGACGGCGAAGCTGGCGAAATACAGTTCCAGGAACTCTTCTACGGCGGTGAGGATCTTCTTCATG
>JAJBVG010000072.1 GCA_020859945.1 Clostridiales bacterium
TCCGGGATGGTCACGCTGGTCAGGCTGGAGCAGGTCCAGAACGCATAGTTGCCGATGGAGGTAACACCGTCCCCAATGCTGACCGAAACGATGGATGATGAATAATCGTACCAGGGGGCATAAGAAGGACCACTATAGTCCTTCATCGCCCCGGTGCCGGTGATGACCAGAGAGCCAGAGCTGTACGTCCATGTCAGGTTCGTGCCACAGGTGCCGCTGGTGGCCTGAGCGCTGATGGTGGCATCCCCTTCGTCCTCGGCAGGTTCCTCGTCCTCAACTTCTGCGGCGCTCACTTCTTCCGCTGCCTCTTCGGGTTCCTCCGCCGGTTCCTCGGCGGGTTCCGTTTCGGGTTCTTCTGCCTCGTCCTCGACCTTCACAGCGAAAGCGTCCTCCGCTGTCTCCGCTTCGACTACAAGGGGTTCGTCAATGTCCCCCCCCCCAAGAGACATCCGCCGCCCATGCGGTGGCGGACAGTAAGGAGAGGCACATTGCCAGCGCCAGAACCAGCGCGGTCAGCCGTTTACACGTGTGTTTCATTGCACATCCTCCTTTTTGAATCGGTGCGCCCCGGTTTGTCGTTTGAAAAGCAGGGCATTGTGGTTGTTTCTTCCTTAGCATAACACCATTTTCCCCAAAACGCAAGATTCACAAGTTTATTTTTTAGAATTAGAATGACCTCCCGTCTGTGTCGGCGGCTGGGGCGGCATTTCTTTGCTGCCGCCGCCGGTCATTTGTTTTTTGGCGGGGTCCCTTGAAGAACGTCGGGCAAATCGTCCGTCAGAACGCCAAAAAGCCTTGCATTTGGTGATATTCTCTGGTAAAATACCCTCAAATGGTGATACGGATGGAAACGGGAGGCGGTCAAATGGAAAAAACCGAGACGCTGGGCCGCCGTCTGCTCCAGGTCATGGAGGAACGGGGCCTGAACTATGACCGGCTGGGCAAGCTGCTGGACATGAAGCCCCAGACGCTGAACCGCTACGTGCTGGGCCAGCGGGAGCCAAAGGCGCGGGTCGCCACCGAAATGGCTATGAAGCTGGAGGTGGACCCCCTGTGGCTCCAGGGCTATGACGTACCCAAGACCCAGACCATGGACCCGCTCTCCCAGCCGGGGGAGACGCTACTGCCCATTTTGGGCACCATCCGGGCGGGGGTCCCCACACTGGCCCAGCAGGAGATTTTGGGCTACATGGCGGCGGACGTACCCCAGCAGGAGGGCTACTTCTACCTGGAAGTGCGGGGGGACAGCATGTGCAACGCCGGTATTCAGTCCGGGGACAAGGTGCTCATCCGCCAGCAGCCCGACGCCCAGGACGGGCAGATCGTGGCCTGCATGGTGGACGGGGAGGACGCCACCCTCAAGCGGTTCCGCCGTCAGGGGGACTGGGTCATTTTGCAGCCGGAAAACCCCCGCTACGCGCCCCGCATCGTCCCCGTCTCCGACTTCGCCACCGGCGCGGCCCGCATCATCGGCGTGGCGGTGCGGCTGACGCGGGATTTGGATTTTGGGTGACGCTGGCTTTCTATTCCGTCACGTATCGCACAGAAATGATTTGCATTCCCGCGTTCATCGTGCTATACTCTACCCACGGGCAAACGCCCGCGACAGTTCGTTTGCACCATCCTGTCGTAAAACAAAACCAGGGCTGTCTTTCCCCCGCGCCATCGTTCGCGGGGGAGGTTCGGCTCTGCGTGCTATCGCAGAGCTTTTCTTTTTGCCACTTCCGGGAGAACGTTGCCTATGTACTACTTAAAAACCGAGCAGAGCTTTGACGCCGCCCACTTCCTCAAGGATTACCAGGGGAAGTGCCGCAACCTCCACGGCCACCGCTGGCGGGTGGTGGCGGAAATTCAGGGAGAGGCCCTGGCCCAAGACCGGCAGACCAGAGGGATGCTGGTGGACTTCGGAGAGCTGAAAGAGCTGCTGAAAACCCTCTGCGATGCGCTGGACCACAGCTTCATCTACGAGACCGGTTCTCTCCGCCCCACCACCCTTGCCGCGCTGGAGGAGGAGGGGTTCCGCATGGTTGCTGTCCCCTTCCGGCCCACGGCGGAGGAGTTCGCCCGGTACTTTTACGAGGAAATCACGAAACGGGGCTGCGCGGTCCATCGGGTGGAGGTCTACGAGACCCCCAACAACTGCGCCGCCTATGAGGGGGAACTATGAAGGTCGTCGAAAAGTTCATCAGTATCAACGGCGAAGGCCCCCGCGTCGGAGAGCTGGCGGTGTTCGTCCGGTTCCAGGGGTGCAACCTACGGTGCAGCTACTGCGACACCCAATGGGCCAACGAGCGGGACTGTCCCTATGAGGAACAGACCCCGGCGGAAATCGACCGGTATATCCGCGCCACCGGTATCACCAACGTGACCCTCACCGGGGGCGAACCCCTGCTCCAGCGGGAGATGGGGGTGCTGCTGGCCCTGCTGCTCCGGGACAACGCTCTGCGGGTGGAGATTGAAACCAACGGCGCGGTAGATTTGGCCCCCTTCTGCGGGGAAAACCGGCCCGTGTTCACCATGGATTACAAACTGCCCTCCAGCGGCTGGGAACAGGCAATGAAGCCGGAAAACTTCGCCCTGCTGGAAGAGCAGGACACGGTGAAATTCGTCTGCGGCAGCCGGGAAGATTTGGAGCGGGCCGGGGCGGTCATCCAGCAATACGACCTGACCCGCCGGTGCCACGTCTACCTCAGCCCCGTGTTCGGGGCCATCGACCCGGCGGAGATGGTAGAATATATGATTGCGAATCAAATGAACGGGGTGCGCATCCAACTCCAGATGCACAAATTCATCTGGGACCCCGACAAGCGAGGTGTATGACCGATGATCGACACAAAAGCGATTGAGACCCACATCCGGGGCATTTTGGAGGCCCTGGGCGATGACCCGGAGCGGGAGGGCCTGCGGGAGACCCCCCAGCGGGTGGCGAAGATGTATGAAGAAGTCTTTGCCGGGATGAACTACTCCAACCACGACATCGCCCAGATGTTCGGCAAGACCTTCGAGGAGGGCTTCGAAGAGACCGACAGCCAGGAGATGGTGGTCATGAAGGACATCGACTTCTTCTCCTACTGCGAACACCACATGGCGCTGATGTACGACATGAAGGCGACGGTGGCCTATCTCCCCAAGGGGAAGGTCATCGGCCTCTCCAAAATCGCCCGTATCTGCGACATGGTGGGGCGGCGGCTCCAGCTCCAGGAGCGGATAGGCCGGGACATCGCAGACATCCTCACCGAAGTCACCGGCAGCGAGGACGTGGCGGTGCTCATTGAGGGGTGCCACAGCTGCATGACCGCCCGCGGCATTAAAAAGCCCGGCGCAAAGACTCTCTCCGTGGAACTGCGGGGGAGGTTTAAAGAGGACGTCAGTTTGCAGATGTACTTGAGATAATGTGCAATTAGCAATGTGCAATGTGCAATGATGAGGAACCGGACGCTGGGCGTTTTTTGAACGAGCCTCACTCACCACACACCTGTAGGGGCGGCCCTCGGCCGCCCGGGATAAGCAGGTGGTTCCTGCGGGCGGCCACGGGCCGCCCCTACCCATACAAGGGTGCAAAATGGAGCATCAAACCCACACAACAAAGGAGTAAAACACCATGAAAGCACTTGTGTTATCCAGCGGCGGCGTGGACTCCACCACCGCCCTGGCGTTGGCGGTGGAGCAGTATGGCCGGGAGAACGTCGTCGCCCTCTCCATCTCCTACGGCCAGAAGCACGACAAAGAAATTTCCTCCGCTAAGGCCGTGGCGCAGCACTACGGGGTGGAACAGTTGTTTTTGGACCTGACGGACATCTTCCAATACAGCGACTGCTCCCTGCTCCGGCAGTCCGATGAGGACATCCCCCTGGAGAGCTACGCGGAGCAAATCGAAGAGACCGGCGGCGAAACGCCGGTGTCCACCTACGTCCCCTTCCGCAACGGACTGTTCCTGTCCTGCGCTGCCAGTATCGCTCTGTCCAAGGGCTGCGGGGTGCTGATTTACGGCGCGCACGCCGACGACGCGGCGGGTTTCGCCTACCCCGACTGCTCCCCCGCCTTCCATCAGGCCATGGACGCCGCCGTCTACGAGGGCAGCGGCCACCAGCTCCGCATCGAGGCCCCCTTCGTCCGCTGGACCAAGGCCCAGGTGGTGAAAAAGGGCCTGGAGCTGGGGGTGCCCTATGAGCTGACCTGGTCCTGTTACCAGGGGGGCGACAAGCCCTGCGGTCAGTGCGGCACCTGCCTGGACCGGGCCAAAGCCTTCGCGGAAAACGGCGTGCCCGACCCGGCGCTGCAATGAGGTGATAGCATGAGAGAAAACGAACCGTTGACCCTGCTGGGCAACCAGCACACCGCCTACCGCTCCGACTACGCTCCGGAGGTGCTGGAGACCTTCGCCAACAAGCACCCGGACAACGATTACTTCGTCAAGTTCAACTGCCCGGAGTTCACCAGCCTGTGCCCCATCACCGGGCAACCGGACTTCGCCACCATCACCATCTCCTACGTGCCGGGGGAGCGGATGGTGGAGAGCAAGAGCCTCAAGCTCTACCTGTTCTCCTTCCGCAACCACGGGGACTTCCACGAGGACTGCGTGAACATCATCATGAAGGACCTCATCAAACTGATGGACCCCAAGTACATCGAGGTCTGGGGCAAGTTCACCCCCCGGGGCGGCATCTCCATCGACCCCTACTGCAACTACGGCAGACCCGGTACCCGCTGGGAAGAGGTGGCCTGGAATCGCCTGGCGAATCACGATTTGTACCCGGAAAAGGTGGACAATCGTTAAATTATAATGAGCAATGTGCAATTAGCAATGAGCAATGACCGAGTTTGCAGCCGCGGTAAACCCCTCCGCCACCGCCTAAAGGCGGCGGCCCTCCTCCCCTTTCAGGGGAGGCAAGAGGGGTAGTCGGTTGCTGAAAGGCAGTTTTCCGTGGAAAACTGGCATCATACCAAGCAAAAATGCTGACAAAACGACAAGCACCAACCAAGCTAACAGCCAACGGCTAATAGCTAACAGCTAATCAAACACCGGGTTTCCCCGTTCCTACGGTTCCGCCCGCCACTCCGTTTCGGTCTGGCAGGCGGTTTTTTCATCTAAAAATCGTACCCTTCTCATGGAACCGCCCAGTCTCCGGCCTCCCCATCATTGCACATTGCTAATTGCTAATTGATTGAAATTTCCCTCTTGCGTCGCCCTGTCCCCTTCATTATAATATCTGCAAAACGCTTCCGAAAAAGGAGGAGCTTTCCTATGAATTCCATTTTGACTGACCAGAAAAAGGTTTTTTATCGTCAGCTGTGGCGGCTGGCCCTGCCCATCGTGCTGCAAAACATCATCAGCGCGGCGGTGAACTCCGCCGACGTGCTCATGCTGGGCTACGTGGGGGAGGACGCGCTGTCCGCGGTCTCCCTGGCAAACCAGCTCTATGTCCTCGTCGGCGGGTTTTTCTTCGGCGTCAACTCGGCCATTTCCATGATGGTCAGCCAGTATTGGGGCAAGGGCGACTGCCGCTCCATTCAGGCGGTCATGGGCATCGCCTTCAAAATCTCCCTGGCGGTGACGGCGCTGGCGGCGGTGGTGGGGGTGTGCCTCCCCGGTCTGTTCCTGCGCATCTTCACCAACGATACCGAACTCATCCGCATTGGCTCCGACTACCTGCGCATCGTGGGCGTGTCCTACCTGATGATGGCCGTTTCCCAGGTCTACGAGTGTACCATGCGCAGCATGGAGCGGGCCAGGCTCAGCACCTTCATCAGCTCCACCGCTCTGGTGCTGAACATCGGCCTGAACGCGGTGTTCATCTTCGGCTTACTCGGCGCGCCCAAACTGGGGGTGGTGGGCGTCGCCATTGCCACCGCCATTGCCCGGACGGTGGAAGTGGGGCTGTGTCTGCTGGACGCGGTGCGTTCCAAAGTGCTGGACTACTCCTGGTCGGTGCTGATGGGGTCCCACCCCAAACTGCTGCGGGACTTCGTCCGCTACGCGGTCCCCGCCCTGCTCAACGACATGGTCTGGACCCTGGCCTTTGCCACCTACTCCATCATCTTCGGCCACCTGGGGTCCGACGTGGTGGCGGCCAACGCCGTAGCCAGCACCGTCCGCAACCTCTGCACCACCGTCTGCTACGGCATGTCCAGCGCTGGGATCGTGCTGCTGGGCAAGGCCATCGGCGACAACCGCATGGAGGAGGCCCGCTCCATGGGGGCCACCCTCTGCCACCTGACCCTGGGAGTGGGGGCGTTGACTGGGCTGCTGATTTTGCTGTCCCGGCCTCTGGTGTTCCAGTTCTACTCCCTCAGTGTCACCGGGGAGGACTATCTGAACTTTATGCTGCTGGTCAACAGCTACTATGTCATCGGTCAGGAGATCAACACCCTGGTCATCGCGGGCATTTTCCGGGCCGGGGGCGACACCCGGTTCGGCCTGCTCTGCGACACCATCGACATGTGGCTGGTAGCGGTGCCTGTGAGCTTCTTCTGCGCCTTCGTGCTAAAGCTGCCGGTGAAGGCGGTGTACTTCATCGTCTGTCTGGATGAATTTTATAAGATTCCCTTCGTCTACCGGCACTATAAAAAGTACGGCTGGCTGAAAAACATCACTCGGGCTTATGAATAAGATTATTTTAATGAATCTCATTCTTTCATTGATTTAATCTATACACCCCTCACGAAAGATATATTGGTTTTTCCACTTCATATCGTTTATTATTTAACAAAGTGGAGGGACAGGTATGCCGTGCAATCAGCGCCCCGTCTCCCCGGAATACCCACAGGCCGCGGGACAAAACCACGGTTTATCGTTTCAAAGGAAAGAGGAGTTTTTTATGCCGAACATCACCGGTCACACCGAACTGGTTGGTCTGATGGCGTATCCCATCCGCCACAGCCAGTCCCCCACCACCCACAACCTGGCTTACGACAAAATCGGCGTGGACGCCATTCAGCTGGCCTTTGAGGTGGACAACGATTCCCTCAAGGACGCGGTGCAGAGCATCCGGGCGCTGAAAATGCTGGGTTCCAACATCTCCATGCCCAACAAGACCGTGGTCCACCAGTACCTGGACGACGTGGACGAGGCCGCCCGCCTGTGCGGGGCCATCAACACCGTGGTCAACACCCGCGACGCCGACGGCAACGTCACCGGTTTCCTGAAGGGCTACAACACCGACGGCATGGGCTATTGGCAGGCCATGAAAGAGGAAGGCATCGACTTCAAAGGCATGAAGATGGTCCTCATCGGCACCGGCGGCGCGGCCACTGCCATCGCTGTCCGGGGCGCGCTGGACGGCATCGCCGAGCTGCACATCTTCAACATCAAGGACAAGTTCTATGCCCGCGGCGAGGAGATCGTGGACATCATCAACAAGAACACCTCCTGCAAGGCCGACATGCATGACCTGGACGACAAGGCCCTGCTGAAAGAGCTGATGGGCCAGGCCGACCTGTTCTGCGACGCCACCGGCGTGGGTATGCACCCCCTGGAGGACCTGTCCAACATCCCCGACCCCTCTTACTTCCGTCCCGACCTGATTGTCACCGACACGGTGTACGCTCCCCGCGAAACCGTGATGATGAAGCAGGCGAAAGAGGCCGGCTGCGCCAAGGTCTACAACGGCATGGGCATGATGCTGTTCCAGGCGCTCATCGCCATCGAGCTGTACACCAGCAAGTCCACCCCCGTGGATTACATGAAGGAAAAGCTGGGCATTTAACAGCCAGTGAAACGATGTTTGCCTTTTGAAACAGTTCTGATGTAAAACCCCTCCGCCACCACCTGCGGCGGCGGCCCTCCTCCCCTTTCAGGGCAGGGAGCGCAGCGGAAGTGCCGCTTGACGGCGGAGGCAAGAGGGGATAGTGCTTATTGACTGGCCGAGGTCTTGTGCAACAGTGAGTTCATTTTCACGGCGAAACACAGAACCTGCGGGCGGCCAAGGGCCGCCCCTACAGGAACACAGTGAAATGAGACTGCTTCAAAGGGACGTCCAAGTTTTGATTTAAAAGAGGGAACAAAATGAAAACCAAAAACATGGCAAAGTATTATCCTGCCGCACTGATTTTGTATCTGAACTACTTCCTCCACGGCGTCGGCTGCTCCGTCCTGGGCCAGTCCGTCATCAAGGAAGCCCTGGCCGCCAGCTGGGGCGTGGAGGCCATGTCCATCACCGCCATCTCCGCCGCCCTGGGCCTGGGCCGTCTCATCGCCCTGCCCTTCGCCGGTCCTCTGTCCGACAAGCTGGGCCGTAAGATCTCCGTCATGATCGGCGGCGCTTCCTACGCCATCTATCTGCTGGGTCTGGCCATCGCCTTTAACGCGGGCACCAACGGCGGCTATCAGATTGCCTACGTCTGCGCCATCATGGGCGGCATCGCCAACTCCTTCCTGGACACCGGCATTTATCCCGCCGTGGCCGAGATCATCTATCAGGCCCCCGGCGTGGCCACCATGGGCATCAAGTTCTTCATCGCCATCTCCCAGATGCTGCTGCCCTTCTTCCTGGGCATGGCCGTCACCACCACCGTGTCCGGGATGGTCTCCTACAACCCCCTGTTCTACGTCTTTGGCGGTGCCTACATCGTCCTGATGGTGCTCATCTTCTTCCTGCCCCTGCCCGACACCGACCTGGCCGCCGGTGAAAAGAAAGAGGGCCTGCTGGAGAGCCTGAAAAAGACCCACTTCTCCATCGAGTCCATCGCCATGATCCTGGTGGGCTTCACCTGCACCGGCACCTTCCAGCTGTGGCTGAACTGCGCCCAGAACTTTGCCAAGACCAACGTGGGCTGGGAAGACCCCTCCATCATGCAGACCTATTACTCCATGGGTACTCTGCTGGCCCTCATCGTCACCGCCCTGCTGACCCGTAAAATCAAGGACGTGCGCTTCATCCTGGTCTATCCCGCCATCTGTCTGGTCACACTGATTGTGGTCCTCATGTTCCCCAGCCAGGCTCTCTGCACCGCAGGCGCCTTCATCATCGGCTGGGCCGGCGCCGGTGGTCTGCTGCAAATCGCCACCTCCGTCTGCAACATGATTTTCCCCAAAATCAAGGGCACCGTCACCGCGCTGGTGATGATCGCCTCCTCCCTGTGCAACTACACCATCCTGACCGCCGCCTCCAACATGACCCCCTCCGGCGTCATGGTCATGAACATCGTCCTCACCGCCGTGGGCGTGCTGCTGGGCCTGTTCATCAACCTGCGCTACAGCAAGCTGATTGAGAGCAGCGAAAACTGACAAAACTTTGCGGATTCCCCGTCCTCCGGCGGGGAATCTGTGCTATAATGATTCAAAGGAGTTGTTTACTATGAATCCTGTCGTTGTGAAAAACTGCCGCATTGGTGAGGGCAAGGCCAAAATCATCGTCCCCATCGTGGGCGTGACCCAGGAGGCCATTCTCGCTGAGGCCGCCACCTTCGACTCCATCCCCGTGGACGTGGTGGAGTGGCGCATCGACTGGTATGAGGACGTGTTCGACACCGCCAAGGTCATCGAGACCGCCGGGAAGCTCCAGCAGGTGCTGGGCGACATCCCCGTCCTCTGCACCTTCCGCACCGCCAAAGAGGGCGGCGAAAAGGCCATTGAGCCAGAAGTCTACGCCCAGCTGCTAAAGGACGTGGCCGCCTCCGGCACCGTTGATTTAATCGACGTGGAAATCTTCACCGGCGATGAAATCGTCAGCGACATCATCGCCGCCGCCCACGCCGCCGGGGTGAAGGTGGTCGCCTCCAACCACGACTTCTTCAAGACCCCCTCCCAGTCCGACATCGTCTACCGTCTGCGCAAGATGCAGGACATGGGCGCGGATATTCCCAAAATCGCCGTGATGCCCACCTGCAAGAAGGACGTTATCACCCTGCTGGCCGCCACCGAGGAGATGGCTACCAACTTCGCTGACCGGCCCATCATCACCATGTCCATGGCGGGCACCGGCGTCATCAGCCGTCTGGTGGGCGAGAGCCTGGGTTCCTCCATGACCTTCGGCGCCGCCGCCAAAGCCTCCGCCCCCGGTCAAATCGGCGTGAAGGAGCTGGACGCCGTGCTGGAAACCATCCACAACAGCCTGTAAAAACGCCTATTTAACATCAAAAGCACCCCGAATCGTCGTAATAACGGTTCGGGGTGCTTTGGCTTTGTGGAAGCTCCTGCTCACTATGACCACCTGACTTCCACCAACTCGCTTCGCCGATGGCGCAAAAGGGAGTAAACGGAAACGCGCCGTTTACAGCTCAAAATCCTCGTCCTTAAATCTGGAGAAGTCCACCACCGCCGGGGCAGGCGGTACACGCCGCAGGGGATCGTAGGCGAAACGGCGGCAGTGGTAGCCGGGGCTGACCACACCCTTTTTTGGACAGGCGATTTGTTCCTCGTTCAGCGCTTTTCCATGCTGGCAGTAGACGCAGCGGGGGTCGATGTCCTTGCGAAACAACATATGCAGTTCCTCTTTTCGTGTTCGATGGTTCGTGTTTCTATTATACACGTTTCCCGGCGGTTTTTCCACTGTGTTTTGCGCCAAACCGCCCCAATGCCAGCAGGAACACCACCCAGGTCCCGCCGATGACGGCCAAGGGGAGCCAATTCCAGCTTTGCACGGGAAAAGTCCCGGTCATGGTCGTTACGCTGAGGGGGAACAGCGTCAGCAGCGCCCACGTCCACAGGGCGGCGAATCCCCCATGGGCCAGCTTTCCCACCAGGGCGGGCCGGAGATCCAGGCCGCTGCCCTCCAGCAGCGCCAGGGTCTGGCACAGGACGGACAGCCCTCCGAAGCCCATGAGGAAGGCTCCGCACACCATTGCCCCGGTGAAGCCTCGCTCCGGCTCCAGGGCATTGACCCCGCTGGTCAGCTCCAGCAGCCCCCAGGCCAGCGCCTGCCCATTGGGGAGGGCGGCACACCACTCCAGCGCCCCGGTCAGGGACAAAAGTTGCAGCAGCACCCGGAACAGCACCACAGAGCCGCAGACGTTTAGGGTGGACTGCACTGCGCTTTTCACCGCGCCGGTGAAGGCGGAGGCCAGGCTGACCCCCTGAATGGGGGTGGGCGCGGCGTTTTGTCGTGGAACCTCGCCGGAACACCGGAACAGCACTCCCACCGAACAGGCTCCCAGCCAATGTCCCGCCAGGAGCAGCAACCCCGCCTGGGTGCTGCCAAACACCCCGGCTCCCGCCGCCCCCAGCAGAAAGGCAGGGCCGCAGTTGTTGCAGAAGGCCAGCAGCCGCTCCGCCTCGCTTTTGGAACACTGCCCCTCCTGGTAGAGCTGGCGCACCGCTCCGGCCCCTACCGGGTAGCCCCCCACCAGGCCCAGGGCCAGCGCCCCTACTCCCGCCCGGCTGACCCGGAACAGCGGTCCCAGAGCCGGGGCCAGCGCCGCGCCCAGCAGTTGGGCCATGCCCAACGACACCGCCAGGGAGGTCAGCACGAAAAAGGGGAACAGGGCAGGGACCACCACCCCACCGCAAAGGGCCAGCCCCTCCCGGGCGGCGTCTGCCGCCGCCTGGGGCCAGCACAGCAGCCCCGCCAGGGCCAGGAGCAGGACGGCATAGGCGGGCAGTTGTCGGATGTGTTTCATTTTTCACCTCCGGGGGAGTTTTTTAATTAGCAATTTGCAATGTGCAATGTGCAATGGACGGGTTTGCAGCCGTAGGGGGGAGAATTTGTGCAACGCAGGGCAAAATCGCTGGCGAATCAATAAGCACTCCCCCTCCCCTTTCAGGGCAGGGAGCGCAGCGGAAGTGCCGCTTGCCGACGGAGGTGGCGCGGCGTAAACCGCGACGAAGGGGGTTCCAGTGCGCGAGAGACAAAACAACGCTTCCCCCTGTGGCAGCGGGCCGGATTCCCCCCATAATTGCAAACTGCACATTGCTAATTGCACATTATCCTCACCGCCCAGGCCGCCACTACGAACCCCGTCAAATCGGCGCACAGGGCGGCAGGAATAGCGTACCGGCTCCGCTTGATGCCCGCCGCGCCGAAGTACACCGCCACGGTGTAAAAGGTGGTCTCAGTGCTGCCCAGCATCACCGCCGCCGTCCGGCCAATGAGCGAGTCGGGGCCGTACCGCTCGATCAGCTCGGCCCCCACCCCCAGGGCGGCGCTGCCGCTGACTGGCCGCACCAGCAGCAGGGCGATGACCTCCTGGGGAATGCCCAACAGGTGCAGCACCGGCTCCAGTGCCGCGCCCGCCGCCTCCAGCAGCCCGGAGGCCCGAAGCATATACACCGCCGTCAGCAGTCCCACCAGGGCGGGAAAAATGCGCAGCAGCACTTTCAGCCCATCCAGCGCACCCTCGGCCAGGGCGCTGTAGACATCCACCCCTTTCGCCAAGCCCAGAACGGCGGCCAGCGCCAGCAGACCGGGGACCAGAAACGCAGTAAACTGCTCCATTTCAATCCCCCCACAGCCGGGCCAACACCTGACAGGCCAGCAGCCCTACCGTCAGCGCCAGGGCGGAGGTCAGCCACACCGCCGGGAGGATATCGAAAGGGGTCTCGCACCCCGCCGCGCTGCGCACCGCCGCCACCGTGGTGGGCACCAGCTGGATGGAGGCGGTGTTGCACACCACAAAGCGGCACAGGTCATCGGACGCCCGGCCATTGCTCCCGCGGGCCATGCGCTCCGCTGCCCGGACGCCCAGAGGCGTGGCTGCGTTGCCCAATCCCAGCAGGTTGGCGGAGACGTTGGCGGCCAGCAGGTCCATAGTCTCCCCGTCCTGGGCGGCGGCGGGAAACAGCCGCCCCAGCGCCGGGGTCAGCAGCCGCCCCAGGCCCTCCAGTACCCCACACCGCCGCAGCACCTCCATCACCCCGCGCCACAGGCAC
>JAJBVG010000054.1 GCA_020859945.1 Clostridiales bacterium
TTGACGGCGGAGGCCCCAAACGTGCGCGCTTGCGCGTGCGCTGCCGGGGCCGCATGTTCGACCAAAATCCGTGATTTTGGTCGAGAGCCTGTCGTTTTTCGACAGGCTCAAAAAATCCCCCGTACAACTCTGTACAGGGGATTTTTAGTATGTTAGGTAAAGTTTACACAGCCGGGTCGGTGGGGTCGTACTTCTGGCTGCTCTTGATCTTGCCGGTGGCGTCGTAGTTGTTGCTCAGGGTCATTTTACCGAAGGGCAGATACCCGTTGCCCTTGGTGATGACCACCCGTGTGTTGCTGCCGTTGGATTTGCCCAAATCGTAAATCAGCTTGCAGTTGACCACCTGCATCCGAATACACTGCTTGGACTGGTTGGTGCCCAAGCCGTTGTAGGAGCTGTACTTCAGGGCTTTGACGCTGGCCTTGGAATACTGCTCGGAGTGGGTCCAGCTGCCGCTGCCGGAGACGTAGGTGGCATACTGATACCACAGCCCGGCCTTGTATTTCCACCAGCGCTTGCGGGTGGTCAGCTTGTAGGTGCCGGCCTTGGTGTTGGAACTCTTCTTGGACATGGAAACCACAAAGCTCTTGACGGGGATGTCATACTTTTTGGTGCTGGAGTTGTAGGCCAGGATGGTGCCAGTGTGGGAACCCCGGGCCAGGACGATGTGCAGCTTCTTCTTTTTGTAGCTGCTGTTGTACTCAAACAGGTTGGTCACCAGGGTCCCGTTGGAGCGGAACGTATAAGTATAAGTATAGCCATTGCGCTTGATGCGCTTGGTGCCGGTAGCGGCCACGCCCTTGGTGAAATAATACTCCTTGCTGCTGATGGTTTTCCAGCCGCTGACGGAGGTATCCTTTTTGCCCTTGGTGTAATAGGTGAGGTTGCTGGAACGCAGGCCGGTAAAGGTTTTGCCGCTCTTGTAATAGAGGCCGTCATAGCTGGTGGACAGCTTATAATTGCAGATGTATGTGCCGTAGGAGGACTTCATGGTGCCGGTGAAGGTTTTCCCCACGCCGTCGGTGATGAGGTAGAGGGTGCCGCTCTTGGAGAAGCGGAACAGGCCGGAGTAGATCTCACCCTCATAGTAGTAACGGCTTTTAAACTTGCCGGCAAAATACTCGATATTGCTGGAGATGGAATAACCGTTTGTGGTTTCCTTCACCGTGGCGGAGTCCAGCGTCAGCACCTTGCTGTCGGTGTCCTCCACCACCAGATCGCCGTCTTCCTCTTCCACCGTGGTCAGAGCGACAGAGGCAGTCTCTTCGTCCAGATCCTTCTGCCAGATGCCGTCCGCGTCAAAGTAATAGATACCGGCGGCAAAGGAGCAGGTGTAGGTGTTCTCCCCCAGGACCACGCTCACGGTGCCTGCGGGCAGCAGATAGAACCCGTCGGCGGCATACACCTGCTGCTCGTCCTCCAGATAGACAAAGGCGAAAACCGGGTCGCCGTCGGCGTCCAGAGTGTAGATCCAGCTCTCATCGTCCTCGCCCAGCGCAAAGACAATGCCTTCGCTCTCTTCATCGGTTTCCAGGCCGGTCACAGCGACTTCTTCTTCGACGCTCTCCGTCTCTTCCTCTTCCGCCTCAGACGTACTCTCTTCGTCGGGTTCTGCGGCTTCTTCCGCGCCTGATTCGTTCTCTGCGTCGGCTTCCTCCTCGGCGGGGGTCTCCTCAGCAGGAGTCTCTTCAGCGGAGCTGTCGGCGGTTTCGTCCTCGCTGTCGTCTGTGACAGGGAGCGTATCCCAGTCCTCGCTGTCGGAACCGGTGGTTTCGCTGGAGGTCGTTTCGTCCTCCAGAACTTCCGCTGTATCCACTTCCGCAGCAAAGGCGGGGCAGGCCAGACTGAACACCATAGCCAGCGCCAGGAACAGAGAAAGGAGCTTGTGGGTATGCGTGGGTTTCATTGGTTTCCTCCTGTTTCTTTTTGTAAACCTTTTGTAACTTTTTCGATTATAGCACATCTCTCCCCACAGTTCCAGTCTTTTTTTTAGAAAAATTACGTTTTTTCTGAAAAAAGAAAATTTTCGTGAAAATAGCCCTGATTTCAAGAAAAAGAACTCAAAAAGTTGATGGTTGACACAATTCAAATTGAAAATTTTTGCGAGTTTGAAATGGTTAATTTTTGTTACTATTTGTAACTTTTTCAATCTCACAATTTCCTGTCCCGCGTCCGAAAGGGAGGGACCGAATGGGGAATCATGTAGATTTTTCCTCTCAAACGTCCGGGAAAACTATCTGAAACGCCGAAAACCTATTTTGGTGTTGCTCAACCGGTCACTTTGCGCTATAATGGCAGTTGTCAAAAACATCAAAACATCAGGTTTCAGAAAACAACATCACTTGAACGGTCAACGTTGGCTACAGGATCTGCGGCCTCTGGCCGCGAAAGGAGAAGTTATATTATGTGTGGAATCGTTGGTTTTACTGGCGCGGGACAGGCGGCCCCCATTTTGCTGGACGGGCTGGCCAAGCTGGAGTACCGCGGCTATGATTCGGCGGGCATCGCGGTCAAGGACGACGCCTCCGACAAGGTGGAGGTGGTCAAGGTCAAGGGCCGCCTGAAGGAGCTGGCAGAAAAAACCAATAGCGGTCAGGCCGTACCGGGCAGCTGCGGCATCGGCCACACCCGCTGGGCCACCCACGGGGAGCCTTCCGCCGTCAACGCCCACCCCCATTTCAGCGACGACCGGGAGGTCTTTGTCGTCCACAACGGCATCATCGAGAACTATCTGGAGCTGAAAGAGAAGCTCACTAGGAACGGTTACTCCTTCTACTCCCAGACGGACACCGAAGTGGCCACCAAGCTGCTGGACTACTACTATAAAAAATGCCAGCACAACCCCCTGGAGGCCATCGCTAAGGTCATGCTCCGGGTGCGTGGCTCCTACGCCCTGGGCATCATGCTCAAGGACGAACCCGGCGTTATCTACGCCGTCCGCAAGGACAGCCCCCTCATCGTGGGCCGCAGCGAGCAGGGCAGCTTTATCGCCTCCGACGTACCCGCTATCCTGAAATACACCCGCAACGTGTACTATATCGGCAACCTGGAGATCGCCCGGCTGACCAAAGAAGGCGTGACCTTCTACAACATCGACAAGGAGGAGATCTCCAAGGATCTGGTGGAGATTCAGTGGGACGCCGAGGCCGCGGAAAAGGGCGGCTACGAGCACTTCATGATGAAGGAGATCCAGGAGCAGCCCAAGGCCGTGCGGGACACCATGCACTCCTGCCTGATGGACGGTCACATCGACCTGACCGCCGTGGGCCTCTCCGACGAGGACATCCGCCAGCTGTCCCGGCTGTATATCGTGGCCTGCGGCAGCGCCTACCACGTGGGCATCGCCGCCAAGTGCGTGATAGAAGGACTGGCACGAATCCCCGTAGAGGTGGAGCTGGGCAGCGAGTTCCGCTACCGGGACCCCATCCTAGTGGAGAACTCCGCCGTAGTCATCATCAGTCAGTCCGGCGAGACCGCAGACAGTCTGGCCGCCCTGCGGGAGGCCAAGGCCCGTGGGGTGCGTACCATCGCCATCGTCAACGTGGTGGGGTCCAGCATCGCGCGGGAGGCGGACAACGTGTTTTACACCCTGGCGGGGCCGGAGATCGCCGTGGCCACCACCAAGGCTTACAGCACCCAGCTCATCGCCTGCTACCTGCTGGCCATCCAGTTCGCCTACGTTCGCGGCGCCATCGACCAGGACCGCTATGATAACCTGATTGCCGAGTTGCAGACCCTGCCCGACAAAATCAGCAAGGTGCTGGAGGACGAGGCCCGCATCCAGTGGTTCGCCAGCAAGTTCTCCAACGCCCACGACATCTTCTTCATTGGCCGGGAACTGGACTACGCCATCAGTCTGGAGGGCAGCCTGAAGATGAAGGAAATCAGCTACGTTCACTCCGAAGCCTACGCCGCCGGTGAACTGAAACACGGCACCATCTCCCTGATAGAGGACGACGTGTTGGTGGTGGGCGTGCTGACCCAGGACGATTTGTTTGAAAAGACCGTCTCCAACATGGTGGAGGTCAAGAGCCGGGGAGCCTACCTGATGGGCCTGACCACCTATGGCAACTACGCCATCGAGGACACCGCCGACTTCACCGTCTATGTCCCCAAAACCGACCCCTATTTCGCCGCCAGCCTTGCCATTATCCCCCTCCAGCTGATGGGATACTATGTCAGCTGCGCCAAGGGGCTGGACGTGGATAAGCCCCGGAATCTGGCGAAATCCGTCACCGTAGAGTGACACAACGCAGAAAACCGCAAATGGCTGCCGCGTCGCGGCAGCCATTTCTAAACCCTATAGTTATCGCTTTTACTCAGCCCTTTTATATTTTTAACCGGAAACCCCTCCACCATGCTTCGCATGGTCCCCCTCCCCTTTCAGGGGCGGCAAGGGGAGATAGTGCTTATCGTTCGCTCTGCCTTTCTGCTCAACGGAGCAGATATTTCCCCAGTCACAAAACCAATGAAATGAAGGAGAAACCACCGTGTCCTATACCTGTCTGCTGTTCGACCTGGACGGGACCCTCACCGATTCCGGTCCCGGTATCATGAACTCCGCCGCCTACGCCCTGGAAAAAATGGGCTATCCGGTGGGGGACCCAGCGCTGCTGCGCCGCTTCGTCGGCCCGCCCCTGAACGAGACCTTTCACACCTGCTACGGCGTCCCTCTGGAGGAGATGACCGAGACCATCCGGCAGTACCGCATCCGGTACAACGAGCAGGGCGGTATCTTCGAGAACCGGGTCTACCCCGGCATGGAGGGCTGTCTGGAGTCGCTGCGGGCGGCGGGGAAAACCCTGCTGGTGGCCACCTCCAAGCCCCTGCCCATGGCCCAGCGGGTGCTGGACCACTTCGGTCTGACCCAGTATTTTGACCACGTCTTTGGCGGCACCATGGACGAATCCGGCGGGGGCTGTTACAAGCCGCTCATCGTGGGCCGGGCTGTGGCCGCCTGCGGGGAGGTGCCGCTGTCGGAGATCTTGATGGTGGGCGACCGGGAACACGACATCTTCGGCGCTCACGAGAACGGCATCGCCTGTGCCGGGGTGCTCTGGGGCTACGGCAGCCGGGAGGAGTTCGCCGCCGCCGGAGCGGAGTACATCGTGGAAAACTATGAGGATTTGAAACAAATCGTGCTGTAATGCGAAACGCGCTGGAAACCGGGGAGTTGTCCCGATTTCCAGCGCGTTTTTATGGTTTATGGAGCCGTTTTTGAATCACATTCCCTCAGAAACGATGATTGTAAACCCGTCCATTGCACATTGCTAATTGCACATTCTCTTGAGGATTTCATCCAGCAGCGCATCCGCCGCCGCGTCCTTGCTCAACAGCGGCAGCTCCACCATGTCGGTGGGGGAGATGAGGGTGAGAATATTGGTGTCCACAGCGAAGCCCGCCCCGGCCACCTTGACGTTGTTGGCGGCAATCAAATCCAGATTTTTTCGCTCCAGCTTGGCCCGGCTGTTCTCCACCATGTTTTGCGTCTCCATGGAGAAGCCGCACAGGAACTGTCCGGGACGCTTCCGGCGTCCCAGTTCTCCCAAAATGTCCTTCGTCCGGGTCAGAGGGATGGACAGGTCGCTGTCCCCCTTCTTCACCTTGTTTTCCGCCACGGTAGCGGGCCGGTAGTCCGCAACTGCGGCGGCTTTGATGATGATGTCCGCACCGTCCGCTCGGCTGGTGACGGCGTCGTACATCTCCTGCGCGGTGGTGATATCCACCACCTCCATATAAGGGGGGCGGGACAGGCTCACCGGCCCGGAGACCAGCGTCACCTCTGCACCCCGGGCGGCGGCGGCCTTCGCCACGGCGTAGCCCATCTTGCCGGTGGATTTGTTGCTCAGGTAGCGCACCGGGTCGATGGCCTCCCGGGTGGGGCCTGCCGTCACCAGTACCCGCAGCCCGGTCATGTCCTTCTCATGGGAGAGGTAGTGCAGGCAGACCTCCAACAACTCCTGAGGTTCCGGCATCCGCCCCGGCCCCACCGCACCGCAGGCCAGCGACCCCTCGCCGGGGGCCAGCACCTCCCAGCCGTAGTGCCGGAGCTTGGCGATGTTGTCCTGGGTGACGGGGTTCAGGTACATCTTGGTGTTCATGGCGGGGGCCGCCACCTTGGGGCAGTCGCAGGCCAGCACCGTGGTAGTCAACATGTCGTCGGCCAGGCCGTTGGCGCACTTTGCCAGCACATTGGCCGTAGCCGGGGCCAGCAGCACCAGGTCGGCCTTATCCGCGATAGCCACGTGTTCTACCTTATGGGGGAAGTTCCGGTCGAAGGTGTCCACGCAGACCCGGTTGCCGGTGAGCTGCTCGAAGGTCAGGGGGGCGATGAACTCCGTGGCGTTGCGGGTCATCACCACCTGCACGTCGGCGTGCTGCTTCACCAGGGCGGAGGCCAGCATTGCGGATTTGTAGCAGGCGATCCCGCCGGTCACGCCCAGGAGGATGGTTTTTCCGTTTAACATAAACTGTCACCGTCTTTTGCGCGATTTTACAAACAAAAGGGACGGTAATCGTCTTAATTACCGTCCCACAGTGGAGCAGGTGAAGGGAATCGAACCCTCGTGGCCAGCTTGGGAAGCTGGAGTTCTGCCATTGAACTACACCTGCACAACACGGTAATTTTACCACCGTCGGCGGGAGAATGCAAGCGTTTTTTGCGCTTGGAGCGAAAATTTTTTCACCGCCGCCGCTTGCCGGTCAACGTATCCGCCGTGACCTTATAGACGCAGGTCCGCACCAGCGTCCCCGCGTCATAGGCGGCGTCTCCCTCCCAGCCGTAGTGGGACATCAGGGCGTCCAGCCCCTTTTGTTTCTCTGCCGGGTCGGTCAGGAACTCCACCCGCCCGGCACCGATGACGCTCTCGAACGCCGCACCCCAGCGGCAGGGCACGTCGTCCCGCAGCACCTGAAAGGCGCAGTCCATCTCGAAGCACACCTGGGGATTTCGCCGCAGAAGGTCCAGCTTGCGGCCCTCCCCGGCGGAGTGGAAGTACAGCGTCAGTCTGCCGCCCTCCGCCGACCATCCAAAGCTGAGAGGGACCACATAGGGGGTTTCCCCGTCCGTCATAGCCAGGCGGACCACTTGGCAGCGCTCCACAAGGGCGCAAAGTTCCTCAAAGTCTGTGATCTCCCGGTCTTTCCGGCGCATGGCTGGCTCCTTTCTCCGGTTTCTCCCCTTTTGGGGCATAGGACAAGATTCCCCGGTCATAAAACTGGCTGTAACGCCTTTTTTGTGAAGGAGGAACTGCTTTTGCACATGGAATCTCTCAAACGGCAGTGGCGGAAACTGCTGGCCGCCGCTGCTCTGGCCCTCTCCCTGGCGATGTGCGCCGTGGCGGGGCAGATGGGCGCTGTCAGCGTCGTTTCCGGCGAACTGGACGGGGCCACCGCCGAGGCGCGGGCCGCCTACATCGCCTCTCTGGGCTGGGCCGTGGTCCCAGAGGAGGAGCAGGAGCAGGTGACGCTGCCCGCCTCCTTCGGGGACGCTTACGCGGACTATCTGGCCATTCAGGAGGAGTGCGGTTTCGACCTGACGGCCTACGCCGGGCAGACCGTCACCCGCTACAGTTACACCGTCACCAATTACCCCACCGGGGAGAGCGGTATCCGGCTGGACCTGCTGGTCTGCCAAGGGCAAATCGTAGGAGGGGATGTGCGCTCGGCGGACCTGGCCGGGTTTATGCACAGCCTGGCCTATCCTGAAGTGTAAACCTCACTTTTCCATCATGTGGACGTTCAGGTGGTTGTAGGTCATTTCCACGCCGTTCTTATCGAAGTAGACCTTGATATTTTCCATCAGGTCGAAGTAGACGGGCCAATAGGTAGCGTTGTTGGTCCAGACTCGAACGACATACTCAATGCTGCTCTCGCCGTAGCTGCTCACCCGCGCAAAGGGGGCAGCGGGGGCCTCAGGAACGGTCAGGATGCCATCGGTGGCATCTACAGCGTCCAAAAGGGCCTTCTTCGTTAGCTCGATGGGGGCGTCGTAGGAGGCCGTCACCTTGATTTCGATTCGGCGGCAACCTTCTGTGGAGAGGTTGGTAATGGTTTCAGCGGAGATGGTGCCGTTGGGGATGCTGATACGCTTGTTGTCGTAGGTGTTGATTTGGGTGTTCAGCAGACCGATTTCCAGCACAGTGCCCTCTACACCTCCGGCGGAGATGTAGTCACCCACCAGGAAGGGTTTGTTGATGAGCAGCAAAATGCCGCCGAACAGGTTGGAGAGGGCGTTTTGCGCGGCCAGAGCAAAGGCGGCGGACAGCACCGAGATCAGCGCCACCAGAGAGCTGGTCTGGAAGCCGATGCGGTCCAGGATAATCAGGACGACCACCACATAGACCACAATGCGGATGACATTCTTGGCGAACTTCACCAGCGTCATCTCGATGGGCATGGCGTCCAGGGTGCGGAACACGATTTTCAGGAGGATACGGGCGACGATGTAACAAAAGACGGCGGTGAGAATGACGCTGACCGTGTTGCTGGCCATAGCGGTTCCCAGCGCGGACAGCCAGGTGCTGATATCCATACTAAAATCTCCTTTCTGTTCGGGTGGGGGGAAATGATTCGAAAATTGCCGGGGCTGGAAGCCAGCCCCGGCAAATGGATTAGAACTTATGAAGGGTCAGCGAGAAAAAATTACTCGTTAATGCCGATAACAACGCCGGAACCCACGGTACGGCCACCCTCACGGATAGCGAAACGCAGGCCGTTCTCGATGGCGATGGGGGTGATCAGCTCCACGTCCATATCGACGTTATCGCCGGGCATGCACATCTCAACGCCCTCAGGCAGAGTGATGACGCCGGTCACGTCGGTGGTACGGAAATAGAACTGGGGGCGATAGTTGTTGAAGAAGGGGGTGTGACGGCCACCCTCGTCCTTCTTCAGGACGTAAACCTGGCCCTTGAACTTGGTGTGGGGATGGATGGAGTTGGGCTTGCACAGGACCTGGCCGCGCTCGATGTCGGTACGGGCGATGCCGCGCAGCAGAACGCCGACGTTGTCGCCAGCCTGAGCGAAGTCCAGGGTCTTGCGGAACATTTCCAGACCGGTGACGACGGAGGTCTTCTTCTCCTCCTCCAGGCCAACGATATCGACCTGCTCACCCATCTTCACGACGCCGCGCTCCACACGACCGGTAGCCACGGTGCCGCGGCCGGTGATGGTGAAGACGTCCTCAATGGGCATCAGGAAGGGCATGTCGGACAGACGGTCGGGAGTGGGGATATACTCGTCAACAGCGTCCATCAGCTCCTTGATGCAGGCATACTCGGGAGCGTCGGGATCGGTGGACTCGGAAACCAGAGCGTTCAGAGCGGAGCCCATGATGATGGGGGTGTCGTCGCCGGGGAACTCGTAGAAGTCCAGGGTCTCGCGGACTTCCATCTCGACCAGCTCCAGCAGCTCCTCGTCGTCGACCTGATCGCACTTGTTCAGGAACACAACGATATAGGGCACGCCGACCTGACGGGCCAGCAGCAGGTGCTCACGGGTCTGAGCCATAACGCCGTCGGTGGCGGCGATGACCAGGATAGCGCCGTCCATCTGGGCAGCACCGGTGATCATGTTCTTGATATAGTCAGCATGGCCCGGGCAGTCAACGTGGGCATAGTGACGCTTCTCAGTCTCATACTCCACGTGAGCGGTGTTGATCGTGATACCACGAGCCTTCTCCTCGGGAGCCTTATCAATGGAAGCATAGTCCGTGTAGCTGGCCTTGCCAGAGAAAGCCAGGTACTTGGTGATAGCAGCGGTCAGGGTGGTCTTGCCGTGGTCAACGTGGCCGATGGTGCCGATGTTGACATGGGGCTTAGAACGGTCAAACTTCTGTTTTGCCATTTCAGGTTCCTCCTAAACAATGGGATAATAAAGGTTTTAAGCTGGAAATTTCATCGCTATGGGCCTATTGTATCTTACTATCCGGCAAAATGCAATAGGCTTTTTAGCGAAAATCTGAGATTTTAGCCCCGCTTGTTCCGCCCGGAGATGACTTTCTCCGCGATGGACTTGGGGATCTCCTCGTAGTGGCTGGGCTCCATGGTGTACTGGCCGCGGCCCTGGGTGCGGGACCGCAGGTCGGTGGCGTAGCCGAACATGTTGCTCAGCGGCACAAAGGCGTCGATCTGGGTGGCGCCGTTGCGCGGCTCCATGCCCTGGATCTGACCCCGGCGGCCGTTCAGGTCGCCGATAACGTCGCCCATATAGTCGTCGGGGACGATGACAGAGACCTTCATGATGGGCTCCATCAGCACCGGGTCGGCGTTGCGCATGGCCTCCTTGAAGGCCATAGAACCGGCGATGCGGAAGGCCATTTCAGAGGAGTCGACCTCGTGATAAGAGCCATCGTACAGCGTAACCTTGACATCCACCACGGGGTAGCCGGCCAGCACGCCGGCCTGCATCGCGCCCTGAATACCGGTATCCACGGCGGGGATGAACTCCTTGGGGATGGCGCCGCCCACGACGGCGTTGACGAACTCGTAGCCCTTGCCGGACTCGTTGGGTTCGACGATGATTTTGACGTGACCATACTGGCCGCTGCCGCCGCTCTGCCGCTTGTACTTGGTGTCCTGGTCCCACTTCTTGCGAATGGTCTCCTTGTAGGCCACCTGGGGCGCGCCCACGTTGGCCTCTACCTTGAACTCACGGAGCAGGCGGTCCACGATGATCTGCAAATGCAGCTCACCCATACCGGCGATGATGGTCTGACCCGTCTCCTCATCGGTGTAGGTCTTGAAGGTGGGGTCCTCCTCGGCCAGCTTGATCAGGGCGACGGTCATCTTTTCCTGACCGGCCTTGGTCTTCGGCTCGATGGCCACCCGGATGACGGGTTCGGGGAACTCCATGGACTCCAGGATGATGGGGGCGCTGTCGGTGCAGAGGGTGTCGCCGGTGGTGGTGTTCTTCAGGCCCACGGCGGCGGCGATGTCGCCGGAGTAGACGTGGCTGATGTCCTCCCGGTGGTTGGCGTGCATCTGGAGGATGCGGCCAATGCGCTCGCGCTTCTTCTTGGTAGAATTCAGCACGGAAGAACCGCTCTCCAGCTGACCGGAATAGACCCGGAAGAAGGTCAGGCGGCCCACATAGGGGTCGGTCATGATCTTGAACGCCAGGGCGGAGAAGGGTGCGTCGTCGTCAGCTGGACGCTCTTCCTCTTCGTCGGTGTTGGGGTTCACGCCGGTGATAGGCGGAACGTCCAGGGGGGAGGGCATATAGTCCACGATAGCGTCCAGCAGCTTCTGAACGCCCTTGTTCCGGTAGGACGTGCCGCAGACCACGGGGACGATGACGTTGTCGATACAGCCCTTGCGGATGGCCGCACGGATCATGTCGGTCGGAATTTCTTCCTCCTCCAGCACCATCATCATGATGTCGTCGTCCACATCGGCGATGTTGTCCAGCATTTTCTGCCGGTACTCTTTCGCCAGGTCCAGCATATCCTCGGGAATCTCTTCCACGCGCATATCCTTGCCCATGGCGTCGTAGTAGATGTCGGCTTTCATCTCCACCAGGTCGATGATGCCCCGGAAGGACTCCTCGGACCCGATGGGCAGCTGGATGGCCACGGCGTTGGCTTTCAGCCGGTCGCGGACCATATCCAGCACGTGGTAGAAGTTCGCGCCCATGATGTCCATCTTGTTGACGTAGATCATGCGGGGAACTTTGTAGTGGTCGGCCTGGCGCCACACAGTTTCAGACTGAGGCTCCACGCCGCCCTTGGCGCACAGGACGGTCACAGAGCCATCCAGCACACGCAGGGAGCGTTCGACCTCGACAGTGAAGTCCACGTGACCCGGGGTGTCGATGATGTTGATCCGGTGATCACGCCAAAAGCAGGTGGTGGCGGCGGACGTGATGGTGATGCCGCGCTCCTGCTCCTGAACCATCCAGTCCATGGTGGCTGCGCCCTCATGGACTTCGCCGATCTTGTAGTTTACACCAGTGTAATACAAGATACGTTCAGTTGTCGTGGTCTTGCCTGCGTCGATGTGAGCCATGATGCCGATATTTCTGGTTTTTTCCAGAGATGTTTTTCTAGGCATAACTTTGCTCCTTACAAATAGCGTTTACAAAAAAGCGTTCTGTCACCAGCGGAAGTGAGCGAAGGCCTTGTTCGCCTCGGCCATCTTGTGGACATCCTCGCGCTTCTTCACGGCGTTGCCGGTGTTGTTGGCGGCGTCCATGATCTCACCGGCCAGCCGCTCCTTCATGGTCCGCTCAGAGCGGGCGCGGGCGTACTGGGTCAGCCAGCGCAGACCCAGGGTCTGACGCCGGGCGGGACGAACCTCCATAGGCACCTGATAGTTAGCGCCACCCACACGGCGGCTCTTGCACTCCAGGGTGGGCATGATGTTTTCCATGGCCGCCTGGAACACCTCCAGACCGTCCTTACCGGTCTTTTCCTGGACGATGTCAAATGCGCCATACACGACCTTCTGGGCGACGCCCTTCTTGCCGTCGAGCATGATGCTGTTGACCAGCTTGGTCACCAGGACGGAGTTATAAATGGGATCGGGGAGAATTTCCCGTTTGGGTACATTTCCTCTTCTGGGCACTTTACTTCCCTCCTTCATATTTGAATGATTTCATAGGTACTCGAAACCCGCTTTTCGGATTCCGTGCCTGGCAAATTGCTTTGCCCCGTGCCTGCCAGAGATTTACCCATATCTATGAATAAACGTCTTGGCAAGGCGTTGTGCCTTGCGCCGAGGCGCAATAGTACAAGTTAAAGTTTGGCGGGGAGAATTACTTCTTCTTCGCCTTGGGCCGCTTGGCGCCGTACTTGGAACGGGCCTGCATACGACCGGTGACGCCTTGGGTATCCAGCGTGCCGCGGATGATGTGGTAACGGACACCGGGAAGGTCCTTGACACGGCCGCCGCGGATCATCACGACGGAGTGCTCCTGCAGGTTGTGGCCGACGCCGGGGATATAGGCAGTGACCTCGTAGCCGTTGGACAGACGAACACGGGCGATCTTCCGCAGAGCGGAGTTGGGCTTCTTAGGAGTGGCGGTACGCACGGCGGTGCAGACGCCTCTCTTCTGGGGAGAGGACAGATCGGTCTCGCGGTCCTTGAGGGTGTTCCGGCCCTTTTGCAGCGCGGGGGAAGTGGACTTGTAGACGGTGGTCTCACGGCCTTTCCGAACCAGCTGATTAAAAGTAGGCATAAATGGTTTCCTCCTTTCTTCCAAAAATTCAAAATCTATTTTAACAGAATAATCCGTAAATTATTCCGCTAAAACCAAAATAATGAGCTGTTAGCTATTAGCTGTTAGTTAGATACAGCCAATCTAAAACGAACAGCAGGGGGCGCGCAAACGGGATAATCAAAGCTAAAAGACCGGGAGGTTCACTCCCGCAGCAGCGCGGCGGCGGCGGCTCCCACGGAGATCCCGCACTGGCTGCCCAGCTCCTTCATGGTGACGCCGCTCTCCAGAGGAACGTTCTGCTCCCGGCAGAGGGCCTCCACGGGGCCGGTGACGGCGGGGTCCGCATCGCAGGCGAGAAAGACCTCTTTCGCCCGCCCGGAGAGGACGGCTTTTCTGGTCTGCTTCACTCCCACAACCTTTTTTCCGTTTTCCAGCTGGGAAATCAAGCCGCAACGCCTCCTTTTGGCGCACCCGTGCATTTCGCATTATACCATCTGCGCAGGCGGTTCGTCAACAAAAAGTTTTCCAGATTTCACGAAAAATGCCCGTTTCCTTCCGTCAAAATCACGGAGAATCGGGCATTTCTCGCGGGGGAAGCCACCTTCTGCGGCCTCCTGGTTTGTTCCCAAATGACGCTTTTTTCAAGCTCTGCGCTTTTGATTCGCAGAATCCAGCTAACAGCTCATCAACGGAGCTGTCCCAATGGACACGTCTCATTAATAGTTGGGTTTGGCGAAGCCCAGGATGTACATCCCGTTGATCTTGCCGCTGGAACTGCTGCGCTTCAGGGTCAGGGTTTTCTTGCGCACCTGGTCGCTGGAGTTGCCCTCCACGGTGACGATTTTGATCTTGCTGCTGGTGTAGGTGACGCTGACCACGTAGCCGATGTGGTGGGCGGTGCCGCCCTTCACGTTGGCGTAAATAATCAGGTCGCCCTGCTTGGGCACATAGCTCTTTTTGCGGACCTTGGTCCAGCTGTAGAACCGGCCTTTCTTTTTATAATAGGAGTGGTAATTCCGCACGGCAGCGTACTTGGGAATGACAGAGGTGCTGACCCCTGCTTCCCGGGCGCACCAGCTGACGAACATGGCGCACCAGGCCGCCTGGGTCATGCCGTAGTAGCGGCCATACTCAGTGCAGTTGCCCGAACCGGAACAGGTGCCGGAGAGCTTGCTCCTGCTGCTGCTCTCGTGGTAGCCCAGCTGGGAGAGGGCGATGGCGACGATGTTGCTGCGCTTGCCGCCGGTCAGCTTCAAAGCCATCAACGCTTTGTAGTATTTTCCTTTTTTATACGAAGAGGAATAACTCAGTGTCTTGGCCTTGGTGTAAACGGTGATCTTCACCGTGGCGGTGGCCTTCTTGTAGACGCTGGTCTTGGCGGCGGTGACGGTGATGGTGGCGGTCCCCACCCCCTTCATGGTGCATTTGCCGGAGGAGCTGACTTTGACCACGCTGGTGTCGCTGCTGGTATAGGTCAGCTTGCCGTCGCCGCTGGTGCTGGCCCCCAGGGAGAAGGTGCCGCCGCTGGAGTATTTTTTGGTGTAGCTGGTCTTGGTGAGGGTGATGGTCTGCTTGATCCGGGTGCCGGTGACTGTGACCTCTGCCGTGGTCTCCTTATAATTCTGCGTGGCGGCGGCGGTGATGGTGACGGTGGCGGTTCCCGCACCGACTACGGTGCATTTGCCCGCGCTGGTCACCGTGACCACGGAGGTGTCGGAGCTTTGGTAGCTCAGCTCGCCCTGGGCGGCGGGAGAGAGCTGGAAGGTGGACTTGCAGCTCAGACTGTAGCTGGCAGTGTCCACGCCGGTGATCTCCTGCTCCGCCGGGGTGATGGCGTAGCTGCCCCGGGCCACGACTGCGCCCTCTGCGTCCGTCAGCTGGAGATAGAAGGTGCCGCAGTCGGTGAAGGTCAGCTCTGTGGCCCGCTCGGTGTATGTCTCGTCCGCAAACCACTGCTCTGTCAGCGCCGCCGTGTCCAACGTCTCGCCGTCCACCGCGACCTGATAGTCCGGGCAGATGGCCTTGCCGGTGTAGGTGTAGGAGGCGGATTCCTGATAAGTGCCGTCCCCGGTCAGCCACGCGATGGCCCCATAGGTGACTGACTCCTCCGGTTCTTCGGATTCCTCCTGGTCGGCGGGGGCATCTGCGTCGTCCTGGGCGTCCTCTTTCTGGTCGGGTTCCTCTTCCTCAGCAGCGGCAACATTGGCCTCTTCTTCCGATTCGGCGGTTTCCTCCTCTTCCTCGGCGTCGGATTCCTCCTCGTCCAGCAGGGACTCCACGGCCTGGGCCGCAATTTCGTAGTCGTCGGAGGTGCCAAACACCGTCTCCAGTACCAAATCTTCCTCGCAGGCGGCGAAGGACGTGACCACGCACATGCCCGCCATACAAATTGCCATACTCCCGGCCAGCAGCCGCTTCCAAAGCTGTTTCATAATCGCTCCTTTTTAGAGGCAGCCCCGCATAATTAGTGCTGCGGCGTCTTGCGGTCAATTTCCGCCATAACTTCGTTGCAAAAACTTGAAATACACAAAGTATTCCTGCGTTTTTGCGCCTCGTTCTGACGAAAATTCCCTCGCAATCCACTCTTGCCGAATTATGCGGCGCCGCCTTTGTTCAGATAGGGGTTTCGCTAAATTACAGAATAATTAATTCCTTGGGGGACCGGGTCAACACCCGGCAGCCGTCCTCAGTCAGCACCACCACGTCCTCGATGCGCACGCCGAACTGTCCCGGCAGGTAGATGCCCGGCTCGGCGGAGGCCACCGCTCCCACGGGCATAGGCTCGTTGTTGGTGGGGCGGAAACCGGGGTCCTCGTGGATTTCGATGCCCAGGCTGTGGCCGAAGCTGTGGCCCATCTTGCCGGCGTACCCGGCGTTGTCCAGCACCGCCACCGCGCCGTTGTGGACCGCCGCGCCGGTGACACCGGGTTTTGCCAGGGCGATGCCCGTCAACTGGGCCTGGAGGACGGTGTCATACACCCGCCGCATTTCTTCGGTGGGCTGGCCCACCGCCACGGTGCGGGTCATGTCGGAGCAGTAGCCGCCGTACACACAGCCGAAGTCCATGGTCACGAACTCGCCCTCCTGAATCTGCTTCAGGCCGGGAATGGCGTGAGGCATGGACCCGTTGGGGCCGGAGGCCACGATGGGGTCGAAGGAGTTCCGGGAGGCCCCCTTGGACTGCATCAGATAGGTCAGCCGGGCCGCAATTTCGCTCTCGGTGACGCCGGGCTTGATGTAATTCAAAATCTCTGAAAACGCCTGGTCGGTGATCTCCTGGGCCTTCTCCATGACGGCCAGCTCCGCCTCGTCCTTGCTGGCCCGGAGGCGAGAGAGCAGGGCGCTGGCGTGGATGAATTCCGTCCCGGCAGGGAACGCCGCTTGCAGCTTTTCAAAGTCGGCCAGGCTCAGATAGTCCTCCTCCACACCGACTTTACGCAGTCCCAGGGCGGCGCACTTCTCCCCCGCCCATTTCGCGTGGGACTCCCCCGCGCCCTGGATCATGTGGATCTCGCAGCCGGTGATCTGGTTCCGGGCCGCTTCGATGTACCGGGAGTCGGTGGAGTAAGCGCTGCCCGCCGCCGTGACCAGCGCCAGGCCCTCCCCGTGGAAGCCTACGGCGTAAAACTCTCCCGGCTCGCTGGTGACAGCCAGGGCGTCCAGCCCGTATTCCGGCAGCAGCGCGGCAATTTTTTGCAGATGATTCATAGCAGTTCAACCTTCTTCTGATAAATTTGTTTCATGGTAAGCGCGTCCTCGCTCTGGGTCCCGCCGACTCGCAGATGATGGTGGGGCTCCAGCCCCGCCGGGCAATTTCCTCCGCCAGCGGCTCAAAGTCCGGCCCGAAGCCCTGAGAGTCCGCGAAGGTCAGGTGCCGCAGCTCGCCGCCCTTGGGCGTGAACGCGATGTGGGAAAAGTGGCTGTGGAACACCGCCGCCCGGTCCTCTCCCAACACCTGCACCATCCGGTCCAGCATGGCGCGGCAGGCTTCCGGCCCGTCCAGTTCCCCCGCTGTGCGGGCATAGAGGTGCCCGAAGTCCACGCAGGGGAGCAGCCGCTCGTCCAGGGTACACAGCTCCAGCACTTCCTCCAGGTCGCCCAGCTGGTTCACCTTGCCCATGGTCTCCGGGCAGAGGGTCAGGTCGCCGTACCCAACCCCGTCGCAGGTGGCGAGGATGGCGGTCAGTGACTTTTTGGCAATGGCGAGGGCCTCGGCCCGGCTGCGCTTCATCAGCGCACCGGCGTGGATGACGATGCGCTTCGCCCCCATCCACCGGGCCGCCTGGCAGGAATCCAGCACATAGCCGATGTTCTTCTCCAGGCTCTCCGGGGCCGGGTTCGCCAGGTTGATGAAATAGGGCGCGTGGACAGAGAGGACGATACCCGCGTCAGCGGCGTTTTGGCCGATTTTCTCCGCCATGGGCTGTTTGACGTGGACGCCCCTGCCGCACTGGTATTCGTAGGCGTCCAGCCCGATGGAGCGGAGCCAGGCGGGGGCGTCGGCGCTGGCCTTGCTGACCTCCCGGGTGAAATACTCAGAGTTCCCCGCCACGCCGAACCAGGCGCTCATCGTTTGTCCCCCCGCAGGCGGCACAGCCCCCGGAAAGGGGCCTCGATGCCGTACCGCAGCTTCCGGGGCAGGGAATCCAGTGCGATGGCCCGGACGTAAATGGCGGCCCGGACCCCAGCGTTGTGGCCGCCCCAGACATCGGTAAAGATCTGGTCGCCCAACATGATGGTTTCCTCCGGGGTGCAGCCGTAGTCCTCCATGACCTTGTGGAAGCTCCGGGCGTGGGGCTTAGAGGCATGGCTCAGGTAGGGGAGGAACCCCTCACAAAAGGTCTGGGCCCGCTGGGGTTTCCGCCCGTTGGAGAGGACGAACAGGGTCATGCCCCGCCGCTCCACCTCCTCCGCCCAGGCCCGGAGCCGGGGGGAAGGCGTGGCCTCTCCGTAGCGGGCCAGGGTGTTGTCCAGGTCCGCCAAAATCAGCCGGACCCCCTGAGCGGCCAGCCCGTCCAGGTCCAGGTCGTACACGCTGTCAATGATTTTGTCCGGCGTCAGCGGAAATCCCATCTCTGCGCACCTCTCTTACCGTTCTGACCCGCCACCCCGCCGCATAAACTGGCTATACGGGTGCGGGACGGGCAACGCGGAACAAATGGCAAATTTCGTCCATTTTTCCAGCAACTCGTTTTTCAGTATAGCATCATTCTCAGGGAGAAACAAGGGGGGATTCTGTGGAAAAATCTGCTTTTCCACGGCTTTTTTGCGCCATAACACCCAACGAGGCCCAGGACCTGGCACAGTGGCCGCTGGAGCCGGTCTGGATGGCCTATCGCGCCGGGGACGGTCCCCGGCTCTACCGGGCCGCGCCGCCGGAGAGCATCTCCGGCGGGGTACTGGCGGCGGAGGACAGCCGCCTGCGGCAGGTGGGCGGCAGCGCCGTCTTTTGCCAGCAGGCGGTGCGGGAGTGCAAAGCCAGAGGCGCGGCGGGCTTCTGGGCCAACTGGAGCCGCCCCGCAGAGGGGGCCATGTCCGCGCTGACGGCGGAGCTGGACGCCACCCTGTCCCGGCAGGGGCTGGCCCTGTGGGTGGGGGAGGCTTACGGTCCCGGCTGTCCCACGGCACAGGTGCTGGTGTCGTCAGCCCTCTCCGGCGGGACGCTGAAAGGGCGACTGGGCGAGGCCATGGAGCGCTTGAGCGGGAACCGGGTGGTGCTGGCGGTGGAGCGCATGGCGGCGGATTTCGCCCTCCCCGCCGTCAATGGGCAGGGCCAGCCTCTGACCCCGCGGGAACTGGCCGCGCTGCGGGAGCAATACCGGCCCAAACGCTGGTACTCCGGGGAGCTTTGCGCCTGGTACTTCACCTACGAGCGGGAGGGGCAGGTGCATCTCGTTCTCTACGACGACGGAGAGAGCATCCGCCGGAAGCTGCTGCTGGCGAAGGAGCTGGGCGTGGCCCAGGCGTTGGTGGCCTGGGCGGAGGTGAAGGACTGTGTGGAAGTGATTTTTGCGGCGAAAGGGTGAAAAAGGCCCCCTCCCAGGTGTTGGGAGGGGGTTTTCGTGCTTAATGTGTCGTTTTGTGTGGTGATTGGCTGTCAGTGGTCGGCGTGTCGGTTCCCCGCTCCGCTTCCAGCTGGGCGATAAACTCCGCCGCATCGTCGGGGACGTCGTCCATGTCATCGCTGCCCACGTCCACTTCCTTCGGTTGCTTCCGATAGAGCAGGTCGTACATCACCGGGATGATGAACAGGGTCATCAGCGTGGCGTAGAGCAGGCCGCCGACCACTACCACCGCCATGCCCCGGCTCATGCCGGCGCTGGTGCTGGTGTCGAAGATCATGGCGCTCATAGCCAAAATGGTGGTCAGGGCAGTCATCAAAATGGGCCGCATTCGGGTCTTGCCGGTGGCCACCAGGGCGTCCCACTTTTCCATGCCGCCCAACCGCAGCTGGTTGGTGTAGTCCACAAAGACGATGCCGTTGTTGACCACGGTGCCCATCAGCACCAGGAAGCCCATCATGGCGAACATGGACAGCTGCTCGCCCGCCGCCAGCAGGCCGATGAAGCCGCCAGTGAAGGCCAGGGGGACGGTGAACAGCACGATGAAGGGGCTGAGCAGGCTCTGGAACTGAGCCACCATCACCAGGTAGACGAACAGCAGGCCCAACGCCAGCATCTCGCCCATCTGTGTCATCATGCTCATGACGTTTTCGTACTCGCCGGTAATGTCGTAGGAGTAGCCCTCGGGCATCTCGTAACTCTCCAGGTCGTCGGTGAGCTGCTGGGTCAGCTTGGTGGTGTTGTAGCCGTCGGCAGTGGTGGCGGAAACCGTCATATACCGCTCGTTGTTCTCCCGGCTGATGGACACCAGGCCCTCGGCGGTCTCCAACTCGGCGAACTCGCTGAGGGTGTGCTCCTCGGTAACGGTTTCGCCGTCGTCGTCGGTGGTGGTGGTCTCAAACACGGTGCTGAGCAGGTTCTCCTTGGTGGGGAGGTCCCGCTCGTCCACGATGACCACGTCCATGTCCTGGTCGTCGATGGTGACGGTGACGGCGGTGGTCTCGGTGGTCAGGCTGGTGGCGATTTGGCTGTAGATTTGCGCGTTGGTCAGGCCCAGCCGCATGGCCGCGTCCCGGTCAATGATCAGGTGCAGGGTTTGGTCCGCATTCTCCTGGTTGTTGGTGACGTCCGTGAAGCCCTCCTCCTGGGAGATGATGTCCACAAAGTCCTCGCTGATCTCCCGGAGAGTGTCCAGGTCGGAGCCGTAGATGTTGATCTCCAGGCCGCTGCCCAACAGGGAGGACATGGAACCCATGGCGGAGGCGGAAACTGTGACCTCCGCGCCCTCCACATCGGCCACCGCCGCTTCGATGTTGTCGCAGATGGTGTAGACCTGTTTTTCCCTGGTGACGCTTTCGTCGGGCAGGACGTAGAAGCTATAGGTGCTGTAGTCCTCGCTGCTCATCTCGCTGGAAATCAGGGAGGCTGCGTTGCCCAGGCCGCCCACGGTGTCCACGCCGTCCACGGTGAGGATCTTCTCCGTCAGCTCATCGGCAATGGCAAAACTGCTGTCCTTGTCGATGTCCTCATCCAGGGTAACGGTGATGGCGATCTGGTCGCTGGCCATGTCGGGGATCAGCACCATGCCCATCCGGGTGACGCCGAACACAGAGAACACCAGCAGCGCAATGGCAAGGCCCAGCGGCGCCACCTTGTACCGCAGGCAGAAGTGCAGCGCCTTGCCGTAGCCGCTCACCAGGCGGTCAAAGAGGGGATGTTTGACGTTCCGCACCTTCCGCAGCAGCACCGAGGCACTGGTGGGCACCACCGTCAGCGACACCAGCAGCGAGGCCAGCAGCGCAAAGGTGATGGTCAGGGCGAAGGGCAGCATCAGCTGCCGGGTCATGCCCGAAGTGAAAATCATGGGCAGGAACACGCAGATGGTGGTCAAAGTGGAGGCGATAATGGCCCCCTCCACCTGCTTGGCGCCCTGGACGGCGGAACGGGCCGCCGACAGCCCACGGTTGCGCAATCGGTAGATGTTTTCAATGACCACGATGGAGTTGTCCACCAGCATACCAATGCCCATGGACAGGCCCATCAGCGACATCATGTTTATACTGATGTCTGTAAAGTACATCAGCAGGAGCGCCACCAGCACCGAGAAGGGGATGGAGAAAGCCACCACGAGGGTGGGCAGCACATCCTTCAGGAACAGGGTCAGCACCACCACGGCCAGCAGCGCGCCGATGGCCATGCTGGTCAGGATGTTTTGCAGGAAAATGTCGATGTATTCGCCCTGGTCCATCAGAGTGGCGATGTGCAGGCCCTCGTTTTCGGCCTCCAGCTCCTGGGCGGCGGCGTTGCACACGTCGGAGACGGCATTGGTACCGGCGGTGCTGTTCTTATAGACGGACAGCACCACGGCGTCCTCGCCGTTGACTCTGGTGTAGCTCTCCCCGGCGTTGTCGATGATGGTGATGTCCGCCACGTCGGACAGGCGCACATCGCCCACCCCGTCCAGATTGCACAGCAGCAGATCCTCGATTTCCTCCAGAGAGGTTAGTTCGTCACCAATTTTCAGCATCCACTGGTTGTCGTCCTCATCGTCCACATACCCGGCGGGCATGGCGAAGTCCTGGGCGTAGATGATGGAGGACAAGGTGCTGGCCTCCAGCAGCGAGTCGATATTGGCGCTCTCCAAAGCGGTCTCCCGGGCCTCCTCAAAGGACTCCATGGCCTCGTCCAGCTGCTCCTGACCGCTCTCGATGGTGCTCTGGGCGGAAGCCAGCTGCGCGCTGGCGCTGCCGAAGCCCGCCGCAGCCAGAATCTTGCTGGCCTCCACAGTGGAGTAGCTGGCCATAGCCTCGGAGACGGCGTCGCTGACCGAGTCGCACACCGCCTGGGCCGTGGCGATGCTCACAGCCAGGTTTTGCAGCTCCGCCTCGATGTTGGGGATTCGGGTGTTCACAATTTCATCCAGCTGGCTCAGATTCTCGGTGGTCAGCTGAGCGGCCACCTCGGTCTGGCCCTGTTCTTCCAGCAGAGACACCGCCGCCGCCAGCTTGGTGGAGTCGCTGAGGGCCTCCTCCACGGAGCTGGGCAGCTGGGCCGCCAGAGCGTCCACCTGCTCCTGAGCGGCCTGCTCCGCCGCCAGCTCACAGGCGGCCCGCGTCGCACTGGCAACGGTGTCGCCCATGTCGTCCAGGATCTCGTCCACGTTGTCCGCCGTGACGGTGGTGGTCGTCGTTGTTGTCTCCGACGAATCGCCGCTGTCCAGCGCGTCCTGCGCGTCCACCAGATTCTGCACGGCGGCAATCAGCACTTGCTCATAGACCTCGTCGTAAATGGCGTTGTAGGTGTCCTCCCCGGAGACCGCCTCCTGCAAGGAGGCGAAGAGGGCGTCCATCTGCTCGTAAGAGTCTGTGATGCCCGCGTCCTCATAGGCTTGCAGCTCCATTTGCAGGGCGGCCTGCTTCGCCTGTTCGCTGGCCAGCTCCGCCTCGTAAGCGGCCTGGGTCGCCAGGGCGGTGTTCAGCCCAAGGGTGGCCTCGCCCAGTTGGTCGGCGGTGTCGCTCTCCTGGCTCTCCAGCTCGGCGGTGCCGTCCTCTACCTCTGCCGCGGCCTCGTCCAGCTCCGCCTGGGCGTCCTCAATTTCTTCCAGGGCTTCGGCCAGCTGCTCGTCCACTTCGGCCAGCAGCTTGTTGTTGACCGCGTCGATCTTGTCCTGGTTCAGCCGGACCTCTACGGTCTGGTCCACCAGGCCCATGGCCGTGACGGTGGAGACGCCCTCCTGCCGCTCGTAGTAGGGCACCACTGTTTCGTCCACAAAGTCGGACAGCTCGTAGATGTCCATCCCGTCAACGCTGACAGAGACGTACTGGGTGGCCATCATGTCCATGGAAATTTCCATCACGTTGGGGCTGCCGCACTCGTCGGGCAGCGTGGTGGACTGGATGGCCTCGTTGACCTTGACCATGGCGGAATCCATGTCCGTGTCGTCCGCAAACTCCAGCATGACCATGGAGTAGTTTTCCGCGCTGCTGCTGGTGACGTTCTCCACGTTGCTGACCGTCCCCAGGTTGCCCTCCAGCGGCTCTGTCACGTTGCTCTCCACCTTCTCCGGGCTGGCGCCGGGATAGGTGGTGATGACAATCATGTAGGGCATACTCATCTCCGGCAGCAGGTCGGTGGTCATGCCAGTCAGACTGACCGCCGCCAGCGTCAGAGCCAGGATCACCGCCACCAAGACGGTGAATGGTTTTTTGACACATTGTTTAATCATGGCAAACGCTCCAAATCAGAAAAAAAGTGTCAGAGAGGCAATTTCTCATTCCAGAGTATCATACCACATCCGGCGGAAAAAGTCTGCCCAAATTTGGCGAAGGAAACAGTTTCTTTTTGCAACAGTTGCACAGTTGACTTCTTCGTCTCACCTCTTTATAATTATAGTGTACTGTTAGCGTATAAGGGGAGGGGCATACCACTATGGAACCGACGCAAATGCACCTGAGATTTTACCAGAGCCTTGACCGCCTGCGCAAACTGAAACTAGGCTTCGCGGATCGGCCTATGAAACTCCTGGAGTTCCTGATGTTGACCACCATCGAGGACTACCACAAGAATCACCCGGAGGTGCAGGGCATCTACGTCTCCGCACTGGCGGATCAGTTGGACTTGGCCGTCCCCGCCGTCTCCAAGCAGCTGCGCCACATGGAACAACAGGGGTGGCTGGTGCGGACGGTGGATCGGCAGAACCGCCGCAACACCTTCGTCTCCCTCTCGGCACCGGGGCGGCAGGCGCTGGCGGAGGAGGAATCCTTTTACCTGGAGATGAGCAGCCATGTTTTCCAGCAGATGGGGGAGGAGCGCTGTCTGTCCATCATCGATGGCATCTCCGATATGCTGGACCTTCTGGAGGAGACCGCCCGCCAACGGCAGACGACAAAATTGACATAACAACATAACAACAAAACCGCCGCAGGGACCTGTTGAACTGGCTCCTGCGGCGGCTCTTTCGCCGTTGTGAAAATGTACCCTCTACGCTGTTTGCTGTTTTCCTATTTTACAGAGGTCGGCCCCATCCAGGGCCGCACCACCAGCTTGTTGCCGATCAGCCTGACCAACTCCACCCATGTCCCGGCAGGGATGGACTGCCCGTCCTCTGAGATGCACCGCCATTCCCTGGAATTGCTGCACAGGAGCATCCCCACCGGCTGCGTCTCTGTGATGCCATTCTTCACGATGGCTTTTTCACCTCCACAGAACCCGTCTCCGTTGCCGTAGAAGCCGTCGTTTTCCTGCGCCATAATCCGCTGAATGACTTTGAGCGCCGCAATCAGAAAGATGGCCGCCCCAAGGATGATAAGATACCGGTGGTCAAAAACCGCCTGGGCGATACGGGTGAGGAACCGATAGATGGCCGAGGTCACCTGCCAGGCACAGTAGAGCAGCCACAGGACGTTCCCTATCAGGATGATACCCAGGATCGCTCCATTGACCCAGTCCGTCAGCTTGTCCCAGAAAACGGTAATCAAGATTGTGGCAAGCAGTGCAGCCACTGTCACCACGATGTACAACATGGCTCTTTCGCCCCTTTCGCTGCGCATACAGCGCGCCGTCGGTTGTTGATATGGTCACTGTCCCGGACATTGGCTCCACCCCCTTTCAGCAGCATTAAAAGGAACTTTTCGTAAACACTGTATCATAACGGTTCGTTTTTGTCAAGGGTTTATTTGGGTTTTTATAAAAATTTTTGAAAGAACCTGTAAAGTCCTGCCGGTATTTGCCTCTCGCGGAGGCGCAGATACAAAAACACCGGCCCGATTCCGTATCAGGCCGGTGTTCGCGTTTGATGTGTCTGGGTGACCGTTAAAGCACCGAATAGCCGTGTTCGTTGACGATGGCGTCCACGGGGATGTTCTGGGCGCAGTAGGGGCAGTTGCTGAAGTCATAAGAGCGGTAGTCGGGCAGGTCGGCCAGGGTAAAGACCGAGTCCACGGGGATACCGTTCTGGCTGGAGATCTTGGAGAAGATGGCCGAGACGCCGCGGGGGATGCCGCCGTAGAACTTGACAGTCTCAATGCCCTTATGGACGGTGTAGCCGGTGGAGGCGGAGGCCACCAGGATGATGCAGTCCCGGTCCTTGACCAGCGGCTTGATGTTGTCCCGCAACAGCCAGCGGCCACTGTTGCCGCTCTGCTCCGGCGTGATGACGGCGACTTCCTTCTTGGCGTGGCTGCCGCGGCCAATGTGGGAGTCCACTAGCTGCCGGGCCAACAGGGTGCCGATGACCTTGGTGTCATCCAGGCAGAAAATGGTGTCCACGGGGATGATGTTCTTGTACTTCCGGGAGAGGACCTCCGCAACGGCCTTGGCCTCCCGATAGATCATCAGCTGGTCGGTCATGTCGATATAGTAGTTGATGTGGGAGTGGTTGGTAACAAAGTGGCCGGGGATCACTTTCAGCTGGATGTTGGTATTTTTGTTCTTGGTGTAAATCGAAATAGCGTCTTTCAGGGCCATATTGCACACCTCCGTCTTTAAGATGCTAGTATTATATAACGATTTCGCCTAATAATCAAGCACTTTTGCAAAAAATAAAGGGCAAGGTCCTGAATATTTTGTGAACATTGTGCAGGGGCGGCTGCGCCCGCCCCTTTTCTGTGGAAAGGCAGAGGTAAAACAGAGCAGAATTTTTTCGCTTCCCCTCTTGACACACTCTCCATTCGGTGCTATAATCCTCTTTGTTAATCGAACATATGTTTTATATCTCAACTCCTGCCGTTGGCTAGCTTTTCTTTTGGGAATTTTTATCACCGAACGGTGTTATTCAACGTAAAAGAAACGGGACAGTCACCTGTCCCGTTCTTGGTGGGAGATTGTGGATTCGAACCACAGTAGGCTTTCGCCAACAGATTTACAGTCTGCCCCCTTTAGCCACTTGGGTAATCTCCCTTATGAAATTGGAGCTGGTGGACGGACTTGAACCCCCGACCTGCTGATTACAAATCAGCTGCTCTACCAACTGAGCTACACCAGCGAATCTGGTCGGCTGCCTGTCTCGTTTCAGCTTGCTTATCATACCAGACCAACCGCTGGTTGTCAAGCAGTTTTTTCGCTTTTTTCAGAAATTTTTCAGGGAGGACCACAAAATGAAACGAAACAGACCCGTGTACCGCCTGGGACAGGCCCAGCGCCGTCAGATCTCCGCCTGTCTCAGCCTCATCGACCAATATCACGCCGGGTGCCTGTCCAGCGGCAGGCAGCGGGCGCTGGCCCAGATGCTGGAGCGGGAGCTGACCGGGCGGCAGCTGGATTATTTGCGGTACTACTACACCAACGCCATGACCCACGGCCAGATCGCCCGGCTGCTGGGGCGCGATCCCTCCACGGTGTCCCGGGGCATCCTCCGGGCGGAGGCAAAGTTTCTCCAGGTGATGGAGCGGTGCCGCCCCTTCTGGGGGGAGGATTTTCTGGATCGATAACGTCACAGCACCACTGGCCCGGTGGTCCAGCCGGACCCGGCGGCGCTTTGCTCCAGCCCCGGCAGGCACAGCCGCCACAGGTCGGCTCCCCGCTGCTCCAAAGCGAAAAGCCGCTGTCCCGCCCCGTCCAGCCGCCGGGCGGCGGCGGGCTTTGTGACGATGGGGACGGGGCAATTTTTCTTTGCAGTGTGCAAAACCTCTCGTCCCCGGTCGTTCAGGCCCAGCACCCGCACATAGGGCAGACGCTCCGGGCGGTCGGCGGCAGTCATGCCCAAAAAGGCCCACAGCACCAACCGCCGGATACGGGCGTGGGCGTAGCGTTTCGTTTTGGCCAGGGTGTAGAACTCTTCCAGCGAGGTGGCCTGCTGCGCCGCCCGATAGAGCCGGTGCTCCAGCCCCTCGGTGCAGTCGGGCAGGGCGGCGAAGTCCTCCGGCCTCATCATTCGCAGCCGGTACAGCACCGCCCGCTGGCAGTGCTCCAACGAAGCGGGGGTCAGCCCCGCCTCCCACTCCCGTCGGAGGACGGGCCGGACCGGTTCAGGCAGGGCGTCCAGCGCCTGTTCCAGTTCCCCCGCCAGCAGCAGCCGCCGGAGGGCGGAGGCGGAGGTGTACTCCTCCCGGCTCTCCGAGGAATCGTGGCCGGGGCCGACGCGGGGGACGACCACCGCCGTCATGTCCGCGCCCAGCCGCTCGACGGCGTCCAGATAAGCCACCCCCAACAGGTCATTGGGACCGGTGAGGACACTGGCCCCCTCCTCCCCCAACAGGGCGGCGGCGGCTTTCTGCCGGGCGGCAGCGTAGGGGATTCCCCCGGCCAGCTCCCGCCGAAGCAGCGCCTGGCAGTCCTCCCGGCGGAGGCACTCCGCCGCCCGTTTGAGGGCGGCCACGTCGCCGCTTTCGCTGCCGAACATCAGCGTATCCGCCCCCAGTGCTGACAACACCGCCACGCCGCCCCAGGCGAAGCCCTCCGCCGAGGAAATGGCCCAGGGCAGGGGCAGCTCCGCCACCAAATCCGCGCCGCAGCGCAGGGCCATCTCCGCCCTGGCCCAGGGGGACAGGGCCGCCGGGCCGCCCCGCTGGGTGTAATGGCCGCTGAGAGCCACCACCACCGGTGCCTCCGGCTCAATTTGCCTGGCTTGGGCCAGCAGGTGGGCGTGGCCCCGGTGGAAGGGGTCAAATTCAGCGACAATGCCGATGCAGGCCATGAAAGCCCCTCCTTTCCCGCCGGGCGCGTTGCATTTTCCGTGATTTTATAACAATGCACAAAAAACCTCTCAAATTTTTTATGCAAAAGTGCTTGTGAGAACCGCCCGGCTGTTGTATAATACCATATTAGATATAGTATACCTGTTTTCCCCCGCCGGGGCAAGGGTTGCTGTAAGTTTGCCGCCTGGAAACAGTCGGACGGCGCAAGAACCAAAGGAGAGATGTACATTATGAATATTCTGGTTATCAACGCAGGCAGTTCCTCCCTGAAATATCAGCTGCTGGACCCGGAGACCGGCGTCCTGCTGGCCAAGGGCCTGTGCGAGCGCATCGGCATCGACGGTCTGTTCACCTACAAGCCCCAGGTAGAGGGCAAAAAGGCCCTTTCCGCCGTGTCTATCCCCATGCCCACCCATTCCGAGGCGATCCAGGCGGTGCTGAACGCCCTGGTGGACAGCGAGAACGGTGTGCTGTCCTCCATGAGTGAAATTGATGCGGTAGGCCACCGTGTCGTCCACGGCGGCGAAGCCTTCGCCTCCTCCGTGCTGCTGACTGACGAGGTGATGAAGGCCATCGAGGAGTGCAACCCCCTGGCTCCCCTGCACAACCCCGCCAACCTGATCGGCATCAACGCCTGCGCCGCCGTCCTGGGCGACAAGGTCCCCCAGGTGGCCGTGTTCGACACCTCCTTCCACCAGACCATGGAGCCGGTGGCCTACACTTACGCCATCCCTTATGAGTATTACGAGCAGGACAAGGTCCGCCGCTACGGCTTCCACGGCACCTCTCACCGGTTCGTCTCCGCCCGGGCCGCCGCCATGCTGGGCAAGCCCATCGAGGAGCTGAAGATCATCACCTGCCACCTGGGCAACGGCTCCTCCATCGCCGCCGTCAAGAACGGCAAGTGCGTGGACACCACCATGGGCCTGACCCCTCTGGCTGGCCTGCCCATGGGCACCCGCTCCGGCGATATGGACGCCGGCGTCATGGAGTTCCTGATGAACAAGTACGGCTATTCCATGACCGAGATGATGAACATCCTCAACAAGAAGTCTGGTGTGCTGGGCATCTCCGGCGTGTCCTCCGACTTCCGTGACCTGGACGCCGCCGCCGCTGAGGGCAACCAGCGGGCAAAGCTGGCCATCGACGTGTTCACCTACAGCGTCAAGAAGTACATCGGCTCCTACGCCGCCGCCATGGGCGGGGTGGACGCCATCGTGTTCACCGCCGGTGTGGGCGAGAACAGCCCCGCTCTCCGCGTCGCCATGACCTCCGGTCTGGAGTACATGGGCGTGGCCCCGCTGAACGCCGAGGCCAACCAGAAGCGCGGCGACGAAGTGGACATCTCCGGTGAAGGCTCCAAGGTGAAGGTGCTGGTCATCCCCACCAACGAGGAACTGATGATCGCCATGGACACCGCCGAGATCGTCAAGGCGCTGTAAAACGTCGTCGCAGACTCCATAGAAATATTTTGCCCCCTTCCGCCGCTGGCGGGAGGGGGCTTTTGTCTGCAAAAAACGGTTCAATTCCGTATTTTTAATGTGCTTTTCATCTGTTTCCCGTTATTTCTTCAGGAAGTGCTGTTACAATGGGTTTTATTCACTCCGAAACGAGGTCTCTCCCCATGAAACAGCTGCTGCTGACCGCCCTGTACGTCCCCGTTTACCTGCTCTGGTTCTTCTGGCTCCAGCAGCGCCCGGTCCATCACGTCTGGATGTCCGCCCGGCTGGACGACTACATCCCCTTCTGCTCTGTGTTCGTCATTCCATACCTGCTGTGGTTCCTGTTTGTGGCAGGGACGGTGCTTTCCTTCCGCCGCTGGCCGGAGGAGTGCCTACGGCTGTGCGTGTATCTCTGCGTCGGGATGACGATTTGCCTGGCCATTTACACCTTGTTCCCCAACGGGCAGCAGCTGCGCCCGGCGACCATGCCGGACGACAGCCTGTGTACCCGGCTGGTGTTCCTGGTCTATGAGATGGACCCGGCGGTGAACTCCTGCCCCAGCATCCACGTTTACAACACCCTGGGGGTCTGGAACGCCATCACCCGCGCCCCCGCCCTACGGGGCAGACCGCTGGTGCAGGGCTGCGCCGGGGTGCTGTCGGTGGCAATTATCCTCTCCACCCTGTTTTTGAAGCAACATTCGGTGGTGGATGTGGCCGCCGCGCTGCTGCTGGCCGCAGGGATGGAGCGGGCGGTCTACGGCGGTCTCCGCCTGCCCCGCCGGGCAAAGGCGGCACAGATCAGTGGTTAGTCGCTGAGTTTCCCCTGCTCCCGCAGGATTTCCTCCACCAGGGCGACGCACTCGTATACCATGCCGTCGCAGTGGGCCTTTTGGTTGGTGTTGCCCTTGTCCCGGTCGATTTTCAGCAGTTGGGCGCACTCGACGCAGTTCTCGTGGTTGGCCCGGAGCCGCCGGAAGTAGGCACCGATGGTTTTGCCGTCCTCCACTCCGTAGAGGCCCAGCACCATCAGGCCGCCGGTGATGGCGCCGCAGACGCTGCCGCACTTCATGCCGGAACCGAAGTTGGAGGAGAGTTTCAGCGCCAGCTCCCGGTCCAGCCCCGCCTCCTCCGCAAAGGGCAGCAGCACCGACTGGGCGCAGTTGTAGTGAGGGGAGACGGTCTCCCGGAGGGCTTTGGCCCGTTCGTAATAAATGCTCATATTGGTTTCTCCTTTTCTGGTGAGGTTGTCTCACTTTTGTGTGTTTCTATTGTATCAGCTTCCCCGGTTCCTGTCCACAGGCCGGGGGAGTGTTTTTTTGGCGCGTTGCTGTACAAAAACAGAGAAAGGAACCACATTGCTGTGATTCCCTTCCCTTACAGTCTGGTTCTTTGGCGGGTGTGCCTGTCCCCGCATCTCTTGCTAACCCCCACGAGGAGGTGTGTGGCGACACTAAAATCTCCACCTCAAAGAGCCAATTTATCGAGTGAAGGGCCGCCAGCAAGCGGCCCCTTTTTAGCGGGCTGTTTGGCGGGCGTCGCCTCTCCCGCATCTCTCAGGTTTCCCTTGTCATGCCATCGGCGTGTGGTCGCAACGAAATTTACCACCTCAAACAGCCATTGCTATGGGAACATTATACCAGCGTTTCCGTTCTTTCGCAACTACATCTGTCCACAGTTTTCCCGTCAAACTCCTTCGCTCCCCCGCACAATTTTAATCCAACTTTAACTAAAATCTCTTGTGGCGCAAGGCTTTTTCGCCTTTTAGTCAGCAACCGGTCAGCAACCGCTTTTAGAATCCTCAAATCAAAGATTGAATCTTTTTACACTATATCATCCTCCCCCTCACTCAGATACCCCCACATCATCGCCAGAAACTCCCCTGTCCCTGGCTTACGGGCCAGCGGCCTCCCGGCTATCTCCACCATGTACGCGGGGTTGGCCTCCCATGCCCGGCGTACTACGGTGCGCAGGCTCCGCTCCACTGCCGTCCAGCGCTTCCCGGTGGCCTGACCTACCGGCGTGTAGATGCACCGTACAAGGGCTGTCAACCGTGCCGGGTCCTCCAATGTAAGTTGGATTGCAAGGCGCATCTCACAGTAGCCGGTGTATGTGGGGCAAATGCCCAGGCGGTGCAAAGTAGTTTCGATTTTGTTCATAGCTATTACCTCCCGAAATATTTCAGGTTGATAATAAACCATTTTAGCCCTCTTTTGTTAATTTTCGACAAAAGAAGTGCTAATCCGCCAAAACAACTTAAAAATCGACAAAATCAGACAAATCAAAAGGGCCACACCGGAGCAATTCCCGATGTGGCCTTAATCATGCACTCGCGCGCGCAAGCAAACACGCGGCGCGTGTTAGTTGGTGCAAATCAGCCGCAGTCAGCCAGCAGCGCGCCCCAAGTGTCCGGCCCACAGATGCCGTCCACGGTCAGCCCCTTGGCCGTCTGGTAGTCCTCCACGGCGGTCTGGGTCTTGGTGCCAAGCTTGCCGTCGGTATCCAAATTCCGCTGAATGGCGGTGTTCAGCAGGATTTGCAACACCGTGACCTGCTGGCCCTCGTCGCCTTTTCTCAGTGTGTCCATGTCCTTTGTCACCTCCGTCAGATAAAGTTCCCGCTCCGCTTTGCGGCGGGTGGTCAGGCCGGACAGCACTTTGCCGCCTGCCTTGTTGTAGAGCAGCATGGCTTCCCCAATCTCAGAGATGGAGCGGTCTTTGCACAAGGTTTTGAGGTTGTCCTGCCCGCAGTTGAACGCAAAGCTTGTCAGTGCGGAGCGCTGGTTTTCGTTCATCTGCGCCGTCAGGGGAACATAGGAGGCGTTGTTGGCGTAGGCCCAAAATTTCGCCACGTCGGAGGTCAACAGGCTGTTGGCCTTGTTCTGGGTAATGGTCATGCCCTTGCAGACCGCTTTGCCGTCCACCTTTCCGGTGTGCCCATACCCGATGGTCCAAACCCCGGCGCTGTCTTGGTAGGCGGTCAGCCGCAGTCCCTCAAATCGTTTGATGAGGGCAAGACCGGCCGCGTTGATGGTACTCATTTGTAACTCACTCCTTTTTGGACTTATACCCGACTTCCATATAGGCGTCGGCGTCGTTGGTGATGATGGTGGTGCCGTTGTAGGCTTTCAGCGCCAAAAATGCGGCGATTTCGTCAGCGGTGAGGGCGGTTTCAACCGGCTCGGACAGATACGTCATTACCGTCATGGGATTTTCGGCAAGGTATGCTTTCCATTCGGCCAAATCATTGTTGCCTATTTCGCTCTGATCGGTCAGGGCGTATAGGTAAAAATTATTAACTCCAATCCAAATTTCTGCAGTTAGCGTGTGTGCTTCCGTTGAGATAGGTAAAGCGCTGCAATACCCTGCACGTCTATCCGCCTTTTCGGGGAGAATCTCACATACATATCCCCCATATAGCCCTGAATAGTTGTAAATAAGCCAATCCTCGTCTCCGTTTAGATTCGCGCTCCATATCCACGCCCGGTATGTGCCCGTACCATCCGCATTAAGCACAATCTCATCTGCAATCCACTGCTGCCCATTTGCGTCCGTGTAGTTGCCGCCGGAGGATACAGGGATACCAGGTAAGCCGTTTTCAGCGGCCAAAATCAGTGTCTGGCTGTTGCCGCTGCCGTCGGCCACTGTGACTGCAATCTCGCCGCTGTCTGCCGCGCTGGTGATTTCCTGCGGGTAATCGGGGGACGGCGACACTACGCCGCCAGTGTAGGGTTCCCAGTCAGCGGCCGCATCCGCCACCATCAGCCGGAATCGTAAATAAATCTCGGCGTCAACACTTGTCAATGTCATATTGATTGCCAGCGGCGAGCTGCCAGCTGTTGCAACATAAATATAGAAAGAAGCTACGCCGTCCTGCTGCAACGTTTCTGGTGTAAAAACTTTTCCATCAAAAACAGTTGTGGGAGCCAGAAACCTATATGAAAGATTGCTGGAGCTGTTCCCCGTTGGTGTGCCCTGAATTGTGATTATCCCGTTTTCTGCATCTATAATGGTTTCCAGCTCGTATGCGGTCATGCTGGTGCAACTGCTAAGGTCCAGCAGTTGCGCCCCCGTTGTCGTTGCCTGCGTACTCCAGCCGTACAGCACCAGGCTGTTAAGCGGCTGCGCCGCTGCATCCGCCACTTCAACGCTCACACCGCTGGCGGTTTTGTCCTCATACAGCACCCCCCCAGCTGCGACCAGCTGGGACAGGTAATAGTCCTCCCGCATGATTGGTGTGGGAAGGTCGCCGTCGTAGGTGCCACACAGGGCAGCAAGATAGTAGTCCTTTCGGGTGATGGGGGCAGGGAGGGTGCCGGCATAAGTGCCGCACAAATAGGCTAAATAGCGGTCTGCCCGTGTGATAGGCGTGGGCAGCTCGCCGTCCTCCACCGCAGGGGTCCAGCTGGTGGCGGTATCCCCAATCTCCAGCTTGGCTTTCCGCACCTGCATGGAGTACAGGCTATAGTCAAAGACTTCGATATAGAATCGTGTGGTGTCGTCGATGCTGCCGGAGCCGCTGGAGAAATAATCATCCGTCAGCGTGACTGTTCTGCTGATGCGCTGCCAGCTGTCGGACAAAGTGACCGTCCGAAAGTCGATGTTGCGGTACAGTGTTATTGTGTTGCTGTCCGACGTGCAAAGCACAAGCCGCACGATGCACCCCCGGCTTGTAGATGCGTTGATACTTGCATAGTCGTCCGCACGAATATCGAGGGACAGCGTTACCGTTTGTCCGCGAAGTGAGGAAAACTGGATGGGGTCGCGCCCATCAATGCAGTGCCAACCCAGTGTGTCTGTCGCCGCCCAGGTCGCCACTGTGTATCCCTCGTCGTCTGTTGTAAGAGTGATAACGTCCTTGTCTATGAGCCACCCGTCCATCGTCCGGGTGTTGGGCAGGTAGTTTCGCCCACGGACGATTTGCCCGTCGGCAATGGAATCATTTGCAACCAGCAGATACAGCAAAAATAAGTCTTCCCGCGTGATGGGCGCTGGCAAGTCGCCACTGTATACCCCACACAGAGTTGCCAGGTAGCAGTCGGCCCGCGTGATGGGTGCGGGCAGGCTGTTACTCATCGCTATTTCCGCCCTTCAAACTGGCGAAGAACCCGGTCAGCTTGTCCGGCATGATCTCCGGGTTGATTTTGCACACGTTCTCGATGATGCTGCCCGCCTCCATCACGCAGATGTAGCCGCAGATGGCCGCCGCCACAGGGACAGAAACACCCAAATCCACGAATCCCTGCGCATAATCCACCAGCAGGCCCAGGACGACGCACAAGACCGAACCGACCTTGTGAAACAACCCCTCCCGCATGACGGAGGACGCGAAGGTTTTGGTGGCAAGGGCCTGCACCAGTCCCGTGATAAAGTCCAGCGCGATAAACGCGCAGGTGATAAGGTAAGTCATACAAATCCGTCCTTTCAGTAAGTCATTTCCACATAGCCATAGGTGTAATCATCGCTGACCTTCCGGTTCTTCCGCTTGCACACCCCGCTGTCGTTGTAGTTGATGGTGTTCAGGGTGTCGCCGTTCTTGCTGGCCAGCAGCTCGGTGTGGGTGGCGCTGGACTTCCCGGTAGACTTGAACAGAACCAGGTCGCCGGGTTTCGGGCTGTAACTGCTGCCCTTGGCATGCCAGATGCCCTTGCTCCGGGCCTTCTTTTCCAGCTTGGCGGCGGTACGGCTGATGAGGCTGCCCAGGTCGGTCCCCTGAGAGATGCCCCACAAGGCCCCCACGGTGCAGTAAGCCTCGCTGGTGGGTTTTGGGTCGCTTTTGCCGCTGTCGGTGCTGTTGTACCAGGCGATGGCCTTGCTGCCGGGCTTCTTGCCCAGCCAGCTCTCCCCGTGGAGCAGCGCCGCCGCCTGCCGGTTAGAAATAGCAATCAGGTAGGCGTCATGGACCCAGCGGTAAGCTCCATCTACCAGCACGGGCAGATACACCTTGCCCAACGCCGTGTTGCTGAAGCTGCCGCAGTCGTCCGCCTGCACCACCTGTCCGGCGGTGAGCTTGACCACCTGCTTGCCGGTGTCGCTGGAGGGAAAATCCCTCGCCGCGACTGCCTTTTTGACGACGTAATAGCTCATTTTCTGTCCTCCTTTTTCGCTTTGGCTTTTTCCGTCTGCTGCCGCTCTTGCTCGATGGCCGCCCGCTCCGCCTCAACGAGCTGTGCCCGGACGATGTCCAGACAGAGACGGGTGTTGACCACCGGCAAAGGGCTGGCGTTCACCAGGTTCACCAGCTTGGTCAGGAATTCGTTGGTCTGTGTGTTCAGCATAATTTAGCCCTCCATTTTTTCTATCTTTGTTTCTAAATCAGAGACCCGGTCCTTGAGTTTTTGTACCTGGTCGATCAGCAGGCCCACAAACTCGGTGTAGATTAGGCCGTATTCCTTATCAAATCCATGGTATCCGTTGCCTTCCTCATCGGCTTTGACTGGGCTGATTACAAGCCCCGCAAAATCCTCTGCGGTCAGGCCACTGTCCAGCAGGGCTTGTTCCGTCGTCTGCGCTCCCAGACCGATGTGGAACCGTCCGGCGTTGCCATCGATGTAGCGGAACGCTTTTGGCTTCAATCGGTCAAAAAACGCGTCGTAGGCGTCCAGACTTGTCCAGTCCTTCTTGATGCGCTCGTCAGATAAGGTGGTACTGCCGGAACTGTTTTGGTATTTTACAGTACGGCCACGAATGACAGATGTCGTAGAGTAAGTGCTGGAACCTGCATAGCCGAAGTAAGCTGTCAGGCCATCGGTGTCGCGGTAAATCAGGTAATGAGTGCTGTCTGTATCTGCCTCGTCTGCCCAGTAGCAGGACATTCCCGCAGATACATCTGATGCTGCATAGTCCACAAAATGGCCATATGCGTAAACATGGTTACCACATTCAATCGAGCTTCCAAACGATGCCTTTGGCTGAACGTAGAAATATCCAGAATCACTATCGAGCGTAAAGCTTTTACACGATATTTCAGAAGCTCCAATAGGAAGTTCAACGCTCAGCATTCCGCCCATGGTCGAGAGCGCTGTATACGTCTTATCGTCGTCTTCGCTATACATCTTCAAAGTGTTTCCAATGGTTATATCCATGGCGTACAACTTTCCAGCACCATTGACCCGGAACGGGGAATCGGTGTAATCGTCGTGACTGGTACCGCCAGCCGCGAAAACCGTGCCGCCGGTGTCTGAGCTGGATGGGACGCGCATGACGACAGTGCGCCCGTTGGACCCGGTTGTATAGATTTTTTCATCCGTTACTGTCCATCCGCCGATGGTGGACGTAACGCCGGTGGCGGTGTGCAGCTCGCCGTTGATGGTAACATTACCGTCTGCGTCCAAACTGAAATTATCGCTGTCAATGACGATTTGTCCGCTGGTCAGCTCGATTCTGTCGGCGTTGGCAGAGAGTTTTGCCACGCCTTCATCGTCCACGGTCAGCGCCAGCTTCGCCTCAATTTGGTCGTCCGTATCCTCTGGGGCGGGAGACCAATCTGTGGCCACATTGCCAGTTTCCAATTTAGGTTTGCGGATAGAGAGCGTGTTCGCGGTGTTTTCTTTGCGGCTGAACACCTGGATCGCGTACACGTATTGAGAGTAATCTGTGGTGCTGTAAGCAGTCATTTCAGATGCTGCACAGCCGGTAAGATTGGCTGTTACACGCACCCACGCGCCATCCACATAGTCTGCTGTATTGAATATTTTTGTGCTGAACAAGTATCCAACCGCAGCAGTTCTGGTCCAGGACGTTCCGTCATTGCTCCCGAAGATGCTAAAGCTTAGCTGATAATGACCTGGCGCTGTTGCGAGGTCATCAGCCTTAACGTCCGCGCTAAAGGTAAGCTCCCGCTCTGCGAAAGCGTCTCCAGACGCGTCAATCGCCGTGTAGAAAGTAGCTGCCCGGGATACGCCGTCGCCGGTTACTGTTAATACGCCGAAGCCGTCTCCATCCTCAGTGCGGGTAAAATAGGTGGCGTCAAAAGCCGTTTGCCCCGCCACGTTGGTCAGTTCTTTGGTGTTCAGCAGGTAGTTGCGCCCGCCCACGGAGATGTTATCGATTTTCGTTGCCAAAAGGGTCAAATCGCTGCCGGTGATGGTGCCGCTGTCCAGGTCGATGAGCAGCCCGGTCCCCGCATCCGCGTCGTAATTGGAGGATTTAAGGATACCAGCGGTCAGCTCTCCCACGTCGCCAGTAATGGCGGACAGTTCGGTCACGCTGAGGTTCCCGGCCTCGATGGTTTTGGCGGCGATTTTGTCCCCGGTAATGGTCGCGGCGGCGATTTGTGTCGCTGTGATGGTTTCGGCAACCAGGTTATCCCCCGTGATGGTCTCTGCCGCGATGAGGTCACCGGTAATGGTTCCAGTTTTGATCAAGTCTGCCGTGATGGTCCTGCTGGCAATGTTGGAGGCCGTGATAGTTCCAGCTGCGATTTCGTTTGACGTGATGGTTCCGGCCACCAGATTCCCTGCGGTGATGGTGCTGGTGGCGATGTTGTCGCCGGTGATGGTTCCGGCTGAAATTTGCTCTGACGTAATGGTTCCGGCCTTGATTTTTGCTGCCGTGACTGCGTTGGCTGCCAGTTTGTCGGTGGTAACGGCCCCAGAGGAGATTTTGCCCGCTGTGACTGCACTGGCAGCAATCAAGTTTGCCGTGACCGCCCCATCTGCAATGGCGTCTGTGCCAAACGGGGCCAGTGTCCACGCTTCGCCATTCCAGTAGTACATGGCGTTGTCATTGGCGGTGTCGAACCAAATATCCCCTGTGACGTAGTCGGTCCCACTGGGGACCGTGTCAGCATAATAGGATGTCGTCTTGCCGTTTACAATGGTGATGACTTCGTCAATGGCCGTTTCTGCATCTTCCGGGGCAGGAGACCAATCTGTGGCCGCCGTTCCAATCTCCAGTTTGACTTTCCGCACCTGCATGGAGTACAGGCTGTAGTCAAAGACTTCGATATAAAATCGTGTGGTGTCGTCGATGCTGCCGGAGCCGCTGGAGAAATAATCATCCGTCAGCGTGACTGTTCTGCTGATGCGCTGCCAGCTGTCGGACAAAGTGACCGTCCGAAAGTCGATGTTGCGGTACAGTGTTATTGTGTTGCTGTCCGACGTGCAAAGCACAAGCCGCACGATGCACCCCCGGCTTGTAGATGCGTTGATACTTGCATAGTCGTCCGCACGAATATCGAGGGACAGCGTTACCGTTTGTCCGCGAAGTGAGGAAAACTGGATGGGGTCGCGCCCATCAATGCAGTGCCAACCCAGTGTGTCTGTCGCCGCCCAGGTCGCCACTGTGTATCCCTCGTCGTCTGTTGTAAGAGTGATAACGTCCTTGTCTATGAGCCACCCGTCCATCGTCCGGGTGTTGGGCAGGTAGTTCCTCCCGCCCACGGAGAGGTTGTCTACGGCTTCTTTAGCCAAACCCGCCTGTTCCAGCGCGGTGGCAATATCCGCCGTCACCTCATCAGAGAGAGCGCTTGCCCCGTAGACCGCTTTCACCCACTCGCCGCCGTCCCAGTAGTACATGGCATAGCCATTCGCCGTGTCATACCAAATATCGTTGACTGCATAAGTCCCCCCGCTGGGAGCTGTGTCGGAGTAGTAAACGGCGTTTTTGCCGTCTGCCGTCTGCTGGGCGGTAGTGATGGCACTGGTGATGTCCTCAGACAGGTTGGTAGCCGTGATGGTCCCGCTAGCAATTTGGCTGCCGTTGATGGTTCCAACGGTCAGGTTGGCGCAGTTGAGGTTCACCACGTCAATGGTCCCCGCGTCAATGGTCCCGGCAGTCAGCTGGTTGGCGGAGATAGTCACACCGTTCAGCGCGCCGGTGATGTAGCCGTCCACCACGGTCATGCTGGTCAGCAGCCCAACGTCGGCAAACAGCGTACCTACGCTCTCCACGCTCACGTTTGCCAGGTCAATGGTGGCATAGGCGGCCTTGATGTCGCTGGCAGTAATATAGTTGGCGGTGAGGGTGCTGGTCGTGACGTACTTTGCGGCAATATCCGTTGCGGTGATGTAATTCGCAGTCAGTGTATCCGTTGTAACATACTTAGCGGAAATATCTGTTGCGGTGATGTAGTCAGCTTTCAGTGTGTCCGTAGTAACATACTTAGCGGAAATATCTGTTGCCGTGATATAGTTGGCAGTGAGATACTCTGTGGCGACATACTTGGCCGCGATGTCGTTTGCTGTGATATAGTTGGCGGTCAGGTAGTCAGTGGTGATGGCTTTAGCGGTCAGCTCCGTGATGCTCGCCCGTATTGCCTCCAGGCTAGTTGCCGTTACCTTTTTTGTCACTATCAGCTCTGCGGCGGTCTTTTGCACTGCGGCGGCCAAAGCGCCGGTAAAGCCCGCCTCCTGCTCTGCCTCACTCTCCCCCGGCGCGGTGATGGTGGTCATCAGCCCGCCGTCGAAGGTGTGTTCCACCAGCAGGCAGGCCACTGTATGGCTCACGCCCTCCGCGTCCACGGCGGAGATCACGTCCCCTGCCTCCAGCCGAATGTCGCCCATGTCCAGAGGGACGGTGCCGGGCCGGTAGGTGAAGCCGGTGATTTGCGGGGCCATGATGTCAAACAGCGCCTGGGTCATATAGGGATTGGACAGGGTCAGGTTTGGCGTTCCATAGGTGTAGGACACGCCCTCCACCTCGTTGCCGTCGTCGTCGGTGCCGCTCTCGGAGACGATGACCTCCACACCGGTGACGGTAAAGTCGTAGTCGCTGAACTCGAACATCTCCGTGGTGCGGTCTGCGTCTATCTCCGCCGTTACCTCGTTGGTAAACGGCTGAATGATGATGCCGCCGTCGCTGCTTTCTGTGGCGAAACCGCCCAGCAGCCCCGCGATGTACATCAGGGCCTCCCGGTGCAGCAGTCCGTCCATGCTGGTTTCGATGTTCAGCGCAAGGGCGGTACTGTCGCAAGCGCTGGCATCGATGCTGACCCCGATTTGCTCCGCGATTTCGTCCAATGCGCTCTGCACCGTCTGGGGCCAGCCGTTGTCCGACCAGTAGCCGCCGCCGCATTTGCTGCTCAGCCTGCCCAGACCGGTGAAGGTGGTAGACCCCACGCTGGTGGCCACGTCGGAGGCAGTGTAGAAACCCACGGTACAGTATTCCACCGTGCCGTCGGTCAGCTCCACGCCGATTTGCAGCTCTAGCTCCTGGTTCTCCAGCAGCGTGGGGCAATCGTCGATGGTCACGGTGATGTAGGAGGAGTAGACGTTGCCCACGGAAAAAGCGCTGTCGCCGCAGGCCCCCTTGTTGACCTTGACCTCTTTGACCTCGCCCTCTACCGTTTCGCCGTTCAGCAGGAACCGGGCGCAGAGCTTCCGGGCATTGCTGCCCATCTGTTCGCCAAATTCCGTCGATGTGGTTATCATGTACTCTACTCACCTCTCAATCACGCTGACGGTGGCGGACTTGTAATAATAGGTCCCATCCCCGATGTAGCCCAGGTGTTCCTTCTCCAGCGTCCCCCGGTAGACCGTGATGGTCACGGTGCCGCAGTCGTAGAGGGAGAAGGTAAAAAAGCCGGAGACAAGCGCATCCTGAATGGTTTTCATTTCGGCCTCGGTCAGCACGCCCCATTCGATGTCCACTGTCTTTTTCTCGGCAATTACGTCGCCGATCATCTTGCCGCTGGCGGTGCTACGCCCGGTCCGGCTGGACCAGATGACCTCCTCTGAGGATTTGATTGTCACGGGGGAGGGCAGCGTTGTCCCTCCTGCTTTTAACTGCTGTGCCATACGCTCCCTCCTTTTAGGTCACCAGTTCGCACTTGCCGCCGTTGGCGCGGGTGTTGTTGTTGGTCTTTTTGATGAAATACTTCCGCAGGCTCTCCGGGTCCAGCCGCACCAGGTCAGCGGATTGCAGGAAGGCCAAAATCTCTTTCAGCAGCGTTTCCACTGCCTCCAGGTCTTGAGCGCTTTGGGCCAGGCTGTTTGCCTGGAGCTGCTGCTCCTTGGCCTGACTGTCGGAGGTGACAGCGGCCAGTCGGGGCGTGTTCCGCGCCGCCAGACCGGAGAGGTCTGTCACACAGCTGGAAAGGCCGCTCTGCACGGCCTCCTGGATCATGTTCATCAGTGTACTGGCCCCGGAGACCACCTCCTGGCCCGCTTCCCCGCCGCCCAACAGGTTGCCGCCCGCTGCGCCGAAGATGGTCGCACCATTCAGCAGCATGGGGTTGTCCATGGCCTTTTTGTACCACGAAACAGAGAACTTGGGCACCGATGGCGGGGACAGGCTGAAACTGCCGGTGATGCTCACATGGGGCAGCTTCAATTTGGGGAGCGACCAGCTAAAGTTGAACTTCTCCTTCACCGCGTTAATGGCGTTGGAAACGGTGGTCTTGACGCTGCTCATGATGCTGGTGAACTTGTTCTTGATAGCGGTCAGAATGTTGCTGACCGTGTTTTTCGCTGTAGTCAGCGGGTTGGTAATGGCCGTTTTAACGGCGTTGAACACTGTGGTCACTTTTGTCTTGATGCTGGTGACCGCGTTGGTGAACACCGTCTTGATGCCGGTCCAGATGCTGGACAGTTTCGTTTTGACGCTAGTGAAGATGGTGGTGATGGTGGTTTTGACGCTGTTAAATCCGTTGGATACTTTGGTCGAGATGGATTTCAGGGCATTGTTGAAGGTCGTCTTGATTTTCGTCCACGCCTTGGAGATGGTGGTTTTGACGGCGTTCATCGCGCTGGAAATGGTGGTTTTGATGCCCTCAAAGGCGCTGGTGATACCGCTCCACAGCTTCTGCGCCGCTGCCGTAAGGGTGTCCCAGTTTTTGTAGAGCAGGACGCCAACGGCGATGATGGCAGTGATAGCTGTCACCACGACGCCGATAGGGTTTGCAATGAAAGCCGCCTGCAAGAGCGCCCACACACTGGAAGCCATACTAAACGCAGTGGCCAGCCCGGAGACGACCCCCACGAGTTTTTGTATTGCTGTGGAAATGGTCACGACGATTCCAACCGCCGCAAGAACATTGAACAGGCCGGTGAACACCGCCTGATTCTTGCTGATGATGTCGGCTAAGCCGTCCAGGATGGAAGTCAGCCCCTCCAGTGCGGCGATGATCACTCCGCCGGTCCAAGAAGCCAGCGGTTGCAGCCATTGCTCCCAAATCCACTGTGCGGTTGGCGCAAGCGCCTCCAGCACTGCTGTCAGCACGTCAAAGGCGGCGGCCAGCAGGTTCAGCACCGCAGGCACCGCCGCTGAGATGGTCCATGCGCCCAGCGGCGCAAGCGCATTGTTCAGAATCCACGTCCCCGCGCTCTGTACCACGGCGGCAAAGGCGGAAAACGAGTTTTTCAGGTTGTTCCATGCTGCGACAGCCGGAGCCAGCAGCGCTGACATCTTTTTGGAGAGCTTGCTTACGCTGGTTTCCGCTTCCTCTGCCGCGTCGGTCACGCTGTCCAGGGCGCTGGTGTCCACGCCAGAGGTCCCGGCGGAACCAGTGCCGCTGCCTGTATCCCCGGACCCGCTGCCGGAGCCGGAGGAATCGGAGGAGCTGTCGTCGCTGACCCGTGTGATCTGGTCGAAGCCCTCCAGGGAACGTTTCAGGGCGGCGGCGGTCTTGCTGGCCTTGCCCAGGCTCTTTGCCGCGCTGCCGGTGCTGTCCCCCAGACCGGAGATGGCGCTGGTTCCGTCGGTCAGGCTGTCCGCCAGAGAGGAGGCGCTGCTTGCCGCGCTGGTCAAATCGGAGCTGACGGCAGATGTGCCGCCGCTGGCGCTGCCGAACAGGGCCTCGATCAGGGAATTAAAGGCGTTGGCCAGCTTGACGATGGAGGCCATCATGGTGTTGATGGCTTTCAGTGCCGGAGTCAGCAAGTTGATAAGCCCCTGCCCCACCGCCGCCATAGCGGACTGGACCTGCAACGCCAGCAGCCGGGATTGGTTGGCCCAACTGTCCTGTGTCCGGGCAAAATCGCCGGTGGCGTTGGAGAGCTGGTCCTGAATGAAGGCATAGCGCAGACTGACCTTTTCCGCCTCCGTCATGGCAGAGGTGGTCTTGCCAAACCCGTTTGCCAGGGCGTAGGCGTCCAGCGCGTCCTGGGTCATGACGATGCCCAGGTCTTTCAGTGTCTCCGTCTCACCGGAAAACACGCTTTTCAGCTTGGTATACGCCTCATCCTGGGTGATGTTGTAGAAGGAGGCCACGTCGCCCGCCAGACCGGTCAGGGTGGTGGACATTTCGTAAGCCTCTTTTTCTGTGAAGCCGAACGCCTCCGCCATAGAGCCGAACATACCGGTGTACTGCTTCGCCATGGTCTCGGAGAGGCCGAAAGAGGCGGCGGCAGACTGTGCAAACTCGTCTACCTTGTCCGACATGGTGGAGAAGGTCACGTCCACCACGTTCTGCACTTCCTGCAAATCGCTGCCCAGTTCAATGCACTGTTTTGTGAATGAAGTGATAGCCTTGACAGAGAGAGCCGCCGCCAGGGTGGAGGCCGCTTTCTTGGCTACGCTGTTCAGTTTGGTACTGAACGCCGATGTATCCAGCGTCAGCGCAAGGGCAACGCTGCCCACATTGTCGCTGCTGGTGCTCATTTGCCCTCACCTCCTTTGGACAGGCTGGCAAACATGGCCTGGATCTGCGCCAGTCCCTGGGCCACGTCTTTGGCTGGTTTGTTCTTTGCCGTGCGGGTGCGCCACTCGCTGCGCATCCGGCGCTGAGCCGGGGTAAAGTGCTTCAAAATCTCTTTGTCCTCCTCGGACCGGATGGACACCACCCGCATCAGCGCCGTGTCCGACCCCAGGCCGGTGAGCAGGTCGCAGAACTCGCCCCACTTCATGCTCCCAGCCTCTTTGGACAGCCGCATCCCGTACTGCGACTGAAACGACGAGACGATCAGTCCGAAGTCGTCGATCAGGTCATAGTACGGGTCTCCGCTTCCCCCGGCTCGTCCTCGCCGGTGACAAGGTTCAGCGCCTCCGTCAGCACGATGCTGTAGTCAGAGAAGGGGAGCTTCAACGCCGCCAGTTTGTCCTGGCTCTCCTCCGACAGCAGCAGGTCGATCATCCGCAGGGTCTTCTGCTCGTCGTTCAGGTCGTCATTTTTCAGCGCCATGATTTTCAGCATGGTCGCCGCGTCGCCGTTGACCGCCAGCTCCACGTCGCGGATCTTCAGAACGGGGTTGCCCTCAAAACTGAGCTTGTCGGTGATGTCTACGATTTTCGCCATGTGTTATCCCTCCTGTCAGGACGCGGCGGTGTAGGTGGGCTTGCCGTTGGACTGCACCTCGAACTCCAGCGGCCCCACGTTGGTGGCATCGCCAGCGCCGATGTTGGTCACGTTGATGACCGCATCCTCGACGACCAGGGTGGCCCCATCGGGGAAGGTCCAGCTGAAATATGCCTCCGCGTCCCTGCCGTTCTTGATGAACCGGCCCGCCACGAAGTCGTTGCCGGTGTCGCCCACGTTGCGCTTGCCGGTGACGGTGATGGTGAAGCCCTTAGCGGTCAGCAGACGGCGCACCCAGCCCTCGGTGTCGAAGGGCGTCCACTCCTCCACGCCGTTGTCGAAAGAGACGGAAAAGCTCTCCATGTCCGCGACGGTGGAGGCGCTGGCGCTGTCTGCGCCGATTTTGAACTGGTTCTGATAACAGGGAAAAACACCCGTAGTTGCCATAGCTACTCAATCCTTTCATAGTAAAAATCCACCCAGATGACCCGCTCGTAGATGCCGTTTTCGTCGATCCCCACGTCCACCGGCCCCGGCGTCATCAGCCGGAGGCAGCGCACCTGTGCGGTGTCCAGAGCAAAGGGTTCCGCCGCCAGCAGCGCGTCAAACAGCGTCTGGGCGGCGGTTTCGGTTTCGCTTGCGTTGTCGTTCCAGTGGAGCAGCAGGGAGACCCGCTTCACCCGGGTTTTGGTGCAGTCCAGCCCGCCCAGGGCGATCTCCGCCGGGGTGCCGGTGGCCGCCCGGTCATAGACCCCCAGGGACTTGTCCTGCTTGCGGTCCAACTTGCCCACGTAGTAATGCTCGGCCCCGGCTGCGGTTTTCAGCCAGTCCCGAATCTCGGCCAGCGTCATACCCCCGCCTCCTTTTTGTAGAGCGTCTTAAAAGCGTTTTTGGCAAAGTCTGCCTTGCTGCCGCCCTCGGTGTACGGCTCCAGCCACTCGCCGCCCGCGTGGGGGTTCTCCCCGGTGTAAAAGTTGTATTCCGGGTGATAGTAGAGCCGCCGGGCGTAGGGGGTTGAGGTGATGACGGACACACGGCCGGAGCTGCTTTCAGACGTGTCCACAAAGGTGCTCTCGTTCTGGAGATTGCCTGTGCGAAAGGGCATGGTCTGAGACTGCTGTAAATCCTCTTGGACGGCCTCACCGGTCTGCTCCAGGGCGCGAACCGCCGCCCGGTTCAGCTGCGAAATTTTCCCCAGGTTCAGGGTGACGGTGGAACTTACGTTTTTCATGTCACATCAGCTCCAATCGGGTGTAGTTCACGGTGCCGTCGGGGTTCCGGGCCTTGCTGCCCCGGAAGATGTCCCGCGTCCCGCCGAACACCTCCACCTTACCGGAAGAAATAGCCGCCAGCGTGGGGCAGAGGTCGCCGGGGAACAGGGCCACACCGGAGAGCTGCACCATATGGGTCTCATCCGTCCGCACCACCTTGGCGCTGTCCTGCCAGTTGCAGGTGGTCTCTACCGTCAAGGCGACGACTGGCGCGCCGTCCTCGGTGATGCCCTCGTCGTAGAGGGTGACGGTGATGGGGGTTTTGCTCAGCGCCCCCGGCACCAGACAGGGCCAGCCCATCACCACACCCCCCTGTGACAGAGGCCGGTCTGCTCCAGCAGGGCCAGCAAGCGGCTGGGGACGGCCACGCCGTCCGTCACGGTCACGCCGCTGCTCTCTCCGAACTGAGCGGTCACGCCGTTGATGGTGTAGCCGCTCATGGGGCTGTCCAGCAGCTGGGCGTTCTCCTGCTCCCACTCCGCCAGCTGACACACGGTCTCCTTGACCAGCTCCTGTTGGAAGTCGGTCAGGTTGTCGAACCCGGCGGCAACGATGCGGTTAAAGGTCAGGGTGTCCACGTCACGACTGGCCCGGCGAAGCCAGCGCTCCGCCGTGGCCGTATCCTCTGGGCAGCCGTCAGAGAGGCTCTGCCAGTCCACAACAGCGGCGTAGGGGGTGTAACTCACTGCTGGGCCTCCGCCTTGTCAGCGGTCTTTTCAGCAGTCTTGCCGGTTTTGGTGGTTTTCGTCCCCTTCTTAGGGACCTTCATACCGATGGTTTTCATGTTCGCTCACCTCCGTTACGCCTGATAGGACATGTAGATGCCCGCCACCTTGTTTTTCAGCACGTCCACGATGCCATACTTCCGGTACTTGACGATGTAGGCGTCGCTGTCCGGGTTGTTGTCAGGGGCGATGATGGAGGAGACCACGTGCTTGTCCCACTTCATCAGGCAGGGCTTGTGGACGATCATAAAGTTGATGTTCGCGCCAGTGTCGGCCTTCTGGTAGTGGCCCGCCTCCTCGCCGGAGGTCTTGCCGTCCAGCAGGTCGATGGCGGTGTAGAACCGGCTCTGCGGCACCCGCTTGATGGCGGCGAAGGTGTTCAGAATCTCCCGGCTCCGGTAGGTCTCCAACGCCATGATGCCGTTGACGAGGGTGGGGGTGGCATAGAGGATGCGGTTCTCTTCGGGTACCTCGTCCTCGTCCATCTGGCTCTTGGCCGCCAGCAGCGCCGCCATAAACTCGGTAGCGTCGGCATAGGTGCCGGTAACGGTGGAAATGCCCTCCGTACCCGCCAGGGTAGCGAAGGTGAAGGCGTCGCCCTCCGGGGCCACCTTGGTGCGCATCAGTTCACTGGACGCCTGGCCGAAAGCAATGCCGAAGGTCTCTTCGTCGTCCATGCTGTCCACGGAGATTTTGAGGCCCCGGTCATAGTTGAAGGCGGCGGTTTTCCACACCACGGAGATGCTGCCGTTGGTGTAACCGCTGTTCCGATCATAGTCGCCCAGGCCGGAAACGTCGATTTGAGGATAGACGATTTCGTTCGCATTGGCCCCGGACCGCACCATAGAGGCGTCGGAGGTCAGGTCGTTGGTGACGCTGGCGGCCTTGTACACTTCATCCAGGAGGTTGGTGTAGTTTTTCGCCAACGTAATAGAGTTCGCCATAAAACATCATTCCTTTCTTACTTTAGGTCTTACTTTTCTTACTTAGGTCTTACTTTTCTTACTTAGGTCTTACTTTTGGGACCCAGACCGAACCAAGCCCGCATCCGGTCCTCTGCCTGGGCGCTCTGCTGGTCGGTTCCGTCCCCGCCGATGGGTACAAAGCCCTTACTCTGAGTGGTCTGCTGTTTCAGGGCGGGAATGTCCTCCAGCACCTGATTCAGCGCAGCGGTGACCGCCTCCTTGTTAATAGCGCCCTTGTCGTCCACCGCGCCGGACAGGTCGGCCAGCCGGAGGAGGTAGGGCGCGGTCTCCGGGGCCACGTTCAGCGTGGCGGCCTGGCTCATGGCCTCCGCCTCCAGCTGGCTGCGCAGCATCTGGTCTTTGAGCTGCTGGTTTTCCCGCTGGAGACTGGCCAGAGCGTCGGACTGCTGTTTGGTCTGTCCTTCCTTCTGCTGGCGGTAGGCCGCCACGATCTCCGCCGCCTCGCCGTCGTCGATGCCGTTGTCCTTCAGGGCGCTTTTGGCGATGCCGCCGCTGCGCTTGTCCAGAATGGCGTCCAGCTTCTCAAAGAGGGCGGTGTAGTCCTTGCCCTCCCCCGCGTTTGCAGCGGTAATCTGGCCGCTCTGCGCGCCGTCAGAGAGGGTCTGTGTGGTCGGGTTCGCCTCGCCCGGCTCTGCAAAGAGCTGAATACCGAACCGTGTGCCGTGTCTTTTGCCGTTGTACATGATACGTGTCCTTTCCGTGTTCAGGCCGTCGCCGTTTCCGGGGCAGTTTTACGCCCTGACCCGTGTGGGCATGAAAAAAGCAGTCGTCAGGGAATCCCTGATAACTGCCTTTGTGAATGGATTTTGGGTATAAAAAAACCGCCGTGGTTTCCCGTGGCGGTTTTAGTTCTGTTGCAAACGTTCTTTGAGATAATAGAACATAAAGTCTAATTCTTCCGGCGATAATGCGGCGAAAACGCTTTCATGAGAATCATCCTCATGTCCATGATAGGGCGTAGGGTCAGGGTCTTTCAGCGGGTCAAGCCCAATTTTCTTGCATAGGTCTTCATATGAGAATGTCACGAAATCACCTCCATGCTGATTCCCATATCAGCAAATTCTTTCAGTATGTCTTCTACCGAACCAATTTCATTATACAAAGCGTTTTGAAGTCTGTCAAGCGCTGCATTTACCAGATAGGTGCTAAATTCCTTTTTCACGCTATACTTGAAAATCACACCATTATGGCACACCACCACGCCGTATTTATATTTGCAATCAAATGCAGCCTTCAAGTCGGCTTTGCTTGGGACGCTGCTGCCAGGATGGTTATGTACGGCAATAACCGTGTAAGGCTCGCTGTTCAGCAGCATGGCCTTCATCCGTTTGGTGGGCAAACACGCCCGTTCCACGTTGTAGGTGTCCTGTAACAGCGCATCGCCGGTGGCGCTGTTGATAAACGCAAGGTCCTCATAGAGCGTACCGGAGCGGTGTTCCAACATTTGCTTTGCCTGCTGCCAGATGGTTCTGGACGTATCCACGTCCTCGCCCAGCCGGTCGATTTTGCGGCGGTATTCCGCTGTTTTAATGCTGGGAGAGATGACGGCGTTGCGCTCCTGTTCGGTTCGCTTGCCCTGTTCCATCTCCTGTTCCCACTGCTCCGCCAGATTCCCATATTTCCGCTGGTTGTCCCCGTCCAGGCTGTACTTCTCCATCCGGCGGTACTTCTCCGCCTGGCGCTGGGCGTACTGTTGCCGCTGTTCGGCCCGTTCCTTGCCCTCCAGCTCGGTGATTTCCTGTTTCGTGTAGGGCGTGGCGTCCTGATGCAGCTCCGGGAACCATGTGCTGTGGCTGTCCTTGCAGCGGGGATGGTAGAGGCCCTGTGCAATGGCGGCAGACAGCAGAGGGTAATTCCCGTCAGACCGCTTGCCGCCGCTCCACACGTCGTCAATGAACACCTTGCCGCAGAACCTGGCGCATTTGGGGCAGGCATTGCCCCGTTTGTTGACAATGACGGTGGAAACGCCCCACTCCTGCCGCTTGTCTCCCTCGCCCTGGAGGTAGGCCCGCTTGGAGGCGGTCTTGATGGCCATATCTGCATAGTCCGAGAGGGTGTGCCGTGCGCCGTTGCTGTACTCCACGCACTGGATGCCCGCCGCCAGGAAGTCCTTCGTGGCCATATCCACCGCTTTCTCGTAAGTCCCCGCGCCGGTGTTGGCGTAGACCTGAGCGTCATAGATGATTTTCCGGTAAGCGTCGTTTGCCCGCCGGAGAACTGCCGTCTCCGCCTGCTCCATGTCGTCGGTGGTGGCCTTCACCAGTGCGTTCAGTTTCCGCTCGTTGGTGCGAAAGAAGCTGCCGCCCAGGGTATCGGTCTGCTGCCGGGCAGAAGAACCGCTTTGAATGGCCCGCAAGATAGCCGCCTCCTGGGTGGTCTCCCCGCTGGAATAGGAATCTTTCAGCGCGTCACCGATTTTGCTGTTCAGGGCGGAGAAATACCGCTTGCTGAACTTGCTGCTGCCCTGCTTGCTGTAGTCGCTGAGGGCGGCCAGCTGCTCCGTCTGCCACTGGCTCCACTGGAAGCCCGCCGCCGTCTCCTCCGCCCGGTGGCGGGACAGGTTGCGCATCATGGAGGAGATCAGCTCGTCCTCAATGCGCCGGAACGCGGTGGAGAGGTCATAATCCATTGGCATAGACCTTGAAGCCCTGGGCCTTCCACGTCCGACGGGCCTCTTTCAGCTGGGTTTTGCTGTTACAGGGGTCATTCCGCAGCTCCGCGTAGTCCCCCTTCTCCACGGCGTACACGCCGCAGGGCACCATCTCACCCGCTACTTTCAGCAGAGACCGGTACTGCTTCCAGGACATTTGAAACACCTTCTGGGCGATTCTGACCTTCACCGTTCACACCTCCAAACGCCGTCCCAACAGACGGCTCTTCCAGCTCCACAAGGCCCTGCTCGGCCTTGATGCGCTTGACTTCCTCAGCCTTCCACGTCTCGTCTTTGGCGTCGCCCCACAGCTCGTCCACCTTGGCCTGGATAGACATGGGGGTGTTGGGGTTCGACAGCGTCTCCACCACCGCCTCAAAGCTGGGGTTGGCATACTCGCCAAAGGAGATGTCCACCTCGGTGTCCTCCAGTGCGCCGCCGGTCATGGTGGCGTAAGCCTTGAAGGTTACGTCCACCAACTGCCGCAGCGCATCCGTCAGAGCGTCGATGAGGTTCTGCCGGGTGTATAGGGTGGTCTTTTCCTTCTCCCGCTGGGCCTCGGCGTTGTCCAGCTTCTTGGTGTCGATGCCCAGGGTGGAGGGGGAGATCAGGCCCTGGAGGGCCAGGTCAAGGGCGGTCATGTAAGTGGCGTTGTACTGCTCTGCGTAGAACTCCGCCTGCTGGATGGTGATCTCATTCTTGCCACCTTCCGCCACGTTGTCCCCGGCGGCGATAAACTGGTTATCGAAGGCGTTGGGCCGCAGCAGCCGCCCGGTGTCCTCGTCTCTGGGAATCAGGGAGGACGGGATGTAGGTCTTGGGCCGCACGTCCCGCATGGCGTGAACCCACTGGCTCCAGGCTTCGTCCAGGGCGTCAAAGCTGTCGGTCTTGCCTTCAAAGAAGGACTGCCCCCGACCCGGCCATTTGCTGGATTCCTTGATGTGGAAGGGGACAGCCAGGGAGAAGGAAGGGTCAAAGGCCACGTCCTGGAGCTGAGCGGTGGCCTCCAGCGCTGTGACCGGCACCTCTGTCTCCCCGTGGAACAGGTGGTATCTGACATACCCAAACCCGTAATGCTCCCGGAGGGCGTAGCCGCCGGGATAGTGGCTGGTGAACACCACCTCGCGCACCCGACCCCGCCGCTGCTCGAACTCCACCCGGTCCCCGTCCACCCACTCCAGAATGGGCAGTTGGGAGACCTCCGGGTCCAGACTGACTTTGAAGGCCCCATCCCCGATGACCATGCAGCCGTTGAGGGCGCGGGTAACCAGAGTGCGAAGGCGATTCTCTTTTGCGATAGTTTCCCAGATGTCGCGCTTCTCCGCTTCCGGGAAATCGAAGTCGTTCATGTCGGCCACCACCAGGCCGGAAAGGGTCTCGATGATTTCTTTGGGGAGGCCGGTGTGGATCTTCCGCACCTCCAGCCCCCGCGTGGGAACGGAAGCCCAAAACATATGGGTGGAGCGGTCTCCGACCTGGTGATAAAAGTCGTTCAGCTCACTGGCGTCGCCCCGATACCACAGCCGGTTTTTGATGGCGTTGCCCTGCCAGTCCAACACCTCCTGAATGTGGAAGGTCTGGCTGTTGGCCGGTTCGATTTGTAAAAAGCTCCTCAGTGCCATACGGATTCTGTCACCCACTTTCATGCTCCTGGCCTCCTATTTTCTGTCGATAGGGTAAAAATGCGTATTGTACGCTGTTGATCATGTGGTCGTTGGCGTCCTCCGGGGTGTTGTCCTTGTCCTCCCGCCAGCTGTAGGTCTCCAGCTCGTGGAGGTAGCCCTTGCAGTGCTCCAGCACCAGAAAAACGTCCTGAGCGAACCATCCCAACTGGAGATTAATGCGGTCCACGATTTTCATCTTCTTCCAGCTGGGGGCGAAGGTGTACACGCAGCCGTGGCCCCGCTTGTACTTCGCCAGTTCCGTCAACGTGGCCTGGTCAGCACTGTCTACAAACACGCTGCGGGACAGGCCCCAGGTCTGGCGATTCCGCTCCAGGAAGTCCACCAGGTTTGTCACTGTATCCGACGGGGCCAGGGGCTGACGCAAATCGGCATTGTTGTAGACCCGCTCGTCCAGTAGGATGCACCGCCCCCGGTTGGTGATGCCCAAAAAGGACATGGCGATGGTGTCCGGGGACTGCTGGGAATAGGAGGTATCCAGCCCAGCAGAGAACTGGACGAAATACTCTGCCTGCGTCCGGTCTTTCCGGTTGGGAATCAGCTTTTTGACAGCCTCCGCCGTGAGAACGTGGCGGCGGTACTCGAAGTTGACGAACACCAGGCCAGTGGCCCGGCCCCGCAGCCCCTGTATCTTGTTCTTGTAGAGCTTGGTCCCTTTTGGCGCTGCCTCCATCTTCCGCCTGATGTCCGCGTCAGTGAGGCTCAGGTTGTCCCGGAAGGTGAAGAACCAGTACCGCCAGCCGGGGACCGGCTCTTCTCGCAGCTCCGCCATGATTTCCGGCGGCACGTCCGGCGCGTATTTCCGATAGGGCCGGGAGCGGTTGACGAACTCCCGGTAGATGGGAAGGCTGGGGTCATCCGGGTTCAGCGTGGCCATGAGGTAGTCGTTTCGGGTGGAGACCTCCCGCACAAAGTCGATGTTAGCGGTGTTGATCTCGTCGATGTACACGCAGCCGAACTGACTGCCCAGCACCAACTCCCATTTGTCCCGGTTGTCGTAGCCCAGCACGAAGATGATTTTGTCCTCAAATTTCAGGTGAGGGATTTTATAATCTTTGTCGCCGTTGCCGTAATAGCTGGCGCTGCGGTGCAGGTCCAAAATGCCGTTGTCTTGCTGGATGATGTTCTTCTCCGCCGTGCCGGTGGTCTTGCTGGCCAGAATGTGCAGCTTCTTGTCGCTGCGGCTGACCATCCGCATGAACTTGACGCCTGCCCCCACGGTGGTTTTACCAGAGGCGGTGGTTCCCTCCAAGAAGTCGGCTCGTACACCTTCCACGCTGTTCACGAAGTCCACATACTTAGGAGAGAGTGGGAAGCTAGTCACCGTCGCTCAGTCCTTTACCGCCCAACTGGGAGAACACGTCCTCCAGCTTGGGGGAAGTATTGACGGCAGCTTTCACCTTGAGGATATATTCGCCAGTCATCTTGTTCAGCTTGTCGATGGCATTGATGCGGTCTTTCGGTTCCAGGTCGTCGTCCCTGGCAAGGTCGGATAACAATTCCTGTCGTTCAGAGGCGGAAAGGATACGTTCTTGCCGATTATTCGCACTTATCCGCGCTAAATAGGCCGCGACACTAGGATTTTCTAGGATTTTGCAGGCGTCGGAGTAAGCGTACTTCTCCGAATAGCCCGCTTTGATGGCGCTTTGAGCGGCGTTCCCGCTCTCTGCGTAATACTCTGCAAACTTTTGTTGTCTTGGGGTCATTCCGCTCACCGCCTTTCAGGAGGGGGCATGACAAAGCCGCCCCGATTGGAGCGGCCCGTCAGAGAGTGTGGAGTTTTGCGTCGTGCGCCAGCAGGAGTCGAACCTGTTGGCTTGGGGATTCAAACCCCGCTGCACCCCACTGGATGCCCGGCACCCATAATGCGGACATATGACAACCAGAATCGCACTGGGGACGCTGTGGGTGCAGCGCTGCCCCGTTTTTACGCCCGGGGCATATATAATTTCGCAGGAGGTGACATCAATGAAGAAAGCAAACAATCCTTGTTCCCATCTTTCATCTTACCACGCTATCAGTTTACATCAGAATTTTGGCTCTGTTGACCCATCTTTTCTGTCAGGCCCAAATTTTCCGCCACTCGGTAGATAAAGCTGTTCGTCCGCCGCTGGGCTGTCCGGTAGCTGACATGGACCGTCTGGGCAGCCCCCTCCAGAGTGTGGGTGCGCTGCCAGAACACCAACCGCACTAACTGCACAGTGATCTCCCCGTCAGGCCGGGCCTGCACAGCCCGCAGCGCCGCCTCCACTGCCTCCAGTTCCCGCTGCTCCTGTCTATCTGGAAGCACCCGCAGGGCCAGGGCCTCCGCCGGGCGGCCTGTCCCGCTGCCGTGTCCGCCGCCCTCCCCGTGGGACTGTAACGGCGCTTGCATCGCGTCCAGCTCTGCGCGCATCTGGGGGTATTCGTACAAAATCCGGCGGACGTAGCTCCACCATTTGTTGCGCGGTTTGCTCACTTTTTCCTCCTTTTACGGTTGGGGGCAACAGGGGCAACATTTTCTCCGTATACTTTTTAAGATTCCTGGATTTCATGGAGCGTTTATGGGAATGATTCTTATTATCGCTTCATGAATTTCAGGATTTCGATTTTCTCCCTATAAAAATGTTGCCCTTGTTGCCCTTTTCTTTATTTGGATATTTAATAACTAATTTTAGAAGATTTAAGGATTTAGGATATAATTTAAGCTAGAATAGTTCACAATTCAGGAGAACACAGGAGCAACATTTCGCATTGCTAAATGTTGCCCTTCGTGTTCCGAAATGTTGCCCTTCGGATGCTAAATGTTGCCCTTACTTTTGAACTTTTTAAGTTCTTTCAAAGCAACGCTGTTTTCCGTACGAAGGCCCCATTTGCCGTGTGCCGATGCCATTCCACCCCGGCACCTGTTCCAACAATTCGTTAATCTCTCTCGCCACACGTTTGTTCAAATCCCCCTTCGGCTTCCCCAGGGCCTCGCACCAAATTTCAATGGCACACACCCGCGTCCGGGGCACCAGCTCCCCATGTTCGGCGTTACCTCCATAGTACATTTTTCGCTTGTCCAGGTCCCGGGTGGGCCACCCCACAGGGACCGGCTGCTCCAGGAAGTCGGCGATGATGCCCTCCCAGGGGTGCCGCTGCCGGTGGGCCTCCTGCACCTTCCGGGCCTCGTCCTCCATCGCCGGGGACAGGTGGAGCGGCTCACCTCGGCGCCACTGGGCCACAGCCTCCGCCCAGATCTGGTCTCTCTCGCCGTCCAGGTCGGCCCACACGTCTTTGGTACGGGTCTGCTGGTCGATGTCCACCACCCAGAACCGCCGCCCGCCGGTGGGGTCGGTCAGACAGTCCTTGCTGTTGGTGGTGCCAAAAAAGACGCACTGTCGGGGCCGGTCCGCTGTGTAACGACCGTAGGCCGCCCGGTAGTAGTCCTTGGTCTTGGTCAGAAACGCCTTGACCGCGTCGATGTCCGACTTGCTCATGGCCTGCATCTCCGGCACCTCGTTGAGCCAGGTCCCCTGAATGGTCTCCATAGCGTCCTTACCCTCGAAGGTGCGCAGGCTGTCGGAGAACCAGTCCCCGCCCAGCTTGGAGAGGATGGTGGACTTGTACCGGCCCTGACTGCCCACCAGCACCAGCATGGTGTCGTACTTGGTTCCCGGCTCCATGACGCGGGCCACCGCCGCCGTCAAGCTCTTGCGGGTCACGGCTCTGGTATAGTCGCTGTCCTCCGCACCCAGATAGTCGATGAACAGCCCGTCCAGCCGGGGCGTTCCGTCCCAGGTCAGGCCGTTCAGGTAGTCCCGGACCGGGTGATAGCTTTGGTCGGTGGCGGTCACGGAGATGGCGTCCAGCAGGTCCTGCTTCGCCACCTTCTCAAAAAATGTCTCCAGGTAGACCCGGAGCTGGGCAGTGTCCTCGTCGCTCCAGGTGCCGCTCCCCGTCCGCACCCAGGGCAGCTTGCCCGCTGCGTCGATACGCCCGGAGAAGAGGTTCAGCCGGATGCGCCCCTTGAGCCGGGGATCGTTTTCTAGCACCGTCCGGTAGTTGGCGAGAGACTTGTCCGGCCTGCTGTTGCCGTTCAGCGTCAGCTTTTTCCGCCAGGCTCCGTCGTCAGCGGTTTCCTCCCCGGCCGGCTCCGGCGTAAAGGCCGCCGCCGTCTTTGCCCACTGCTCCTCCAGCAGCAGCCCTGCCACCGCCTCGTCCTGTCGGGCCAGCGCGGTCATGGCCTTGAAGCTGGGCAGACCCGCCACTGGGGTTCCCGCCTTGGCCTCGTCGTCCTGGTCGCCGAATTTGTGGATACGCACCAGGTCAAAGGCGTTTACGAGCTGCCCGCCGCAGGGGTCTGTTGCGTGGTGGGAGTACAAAAATTTGCCGTCGTCATAGACCACCGCGCCCCCCGTGGTACTGCCTGCGGCGTAGGTGTACCGCCCGTCGTCCCCGTCACAGGGGGTATACACGCCGGGCAAAAAGGTCGCTATGGCCGCCTCCACGTCGTAGACCCGGCAAAAGGCCCCCACCAGGCCCTCTTTCGCCGTGGGGTCCTTCTGCTTTGCACCAGGGTGAGCCGCAGGTGCAACACCCACCGGCGCGGGCCAGCTCCGGGTGTCCCGCCAGTCCTGGTAAGCCGCCAGAATACCGTCCACCGACAGCAGGGGCTTGTCCCCTGCATAATAGATGTATTCCCCGTCGGCGCAGACGCTGGGCCAGTACATCAGCCGCCCCACCTCGAAGGTGGTGGGGTCCATCAGCGCCATGCCGATCTTGTCCGCCATGTACCGGGCGCACGGCTCGTACTCGTCGGCGGTCATGTCCCGGTCTGTGGGCAGCAGCACCCGCAGCCGGGGCCGGGCCGCCGTGTGCTTCCGGGTGCTGGAGATGCAATAACCGCAGCCCAGCCCCTCGATGCGCCGCACGGTGTCCTCTGTTCCGCCTGCGGGAAGGTTGTCCAGGTCCAGGGTGATGACACAACGGCTGGTGACGGCTCCCGCCTTCCGGCGCTGTCCGGCCAGGGTCCCGGCCACGTAGCCGCCCACGTCCTTCCGCTCGTCCTGCTGGGCCTTTTTCAGCCGCAGGTACTCCGCCATAGTCAGCTCGTCCCGCCGCGGTCTGCTCAGCCGGGCGTAGAAATCCGAGAGCCGCAGCGTCTCCGGCAGCCACGTCAGCGACTTCCGGCTGCCCGCTGTGGTGATGGTGATCTGTCTGTCGTACTTCAAGTTTCCTCCCCTCTCCCATTTGCCCGCCGGATGCGGGCTTTCAGCGCGTCCATCAGCGCCGCCTGGGTGTCTCTCTTGTCGTGCAGTGCCACTACTACGTCCATATCCATGCCGCCCTGCGCCACCAGCAGATGGGACACCACTGGGTACTGCTGCCCCTGCCGGTAGAGCCGGGCGTTTGCCTGCTGGAACAGTTCCAACGTCCAGTTGGGGAACCCGAACCAGATGATGTGGTGGCCCCCTTGCTGGAGGTTCAGGCCATAGGCGCAGGACGCAGGCTGGGCCAGCAGCAGGTCCACTTGTCCGGCGTTCCACGCCTCCGCGTCCTCTGCGCCCTGGTAGACCCGGACCCGCTTCCCGCTCTTTGTCAGGGCCTGTAAAATGCGGTCTTTCTCATGCTGGAACCAGTAGAATATCAGGGCATGTTCGCTGCCCAACTGCTCCACTGTCTCCAGCAGCGCATCCAGCTTGCAGTTGTGGACAATGGCAGGTTCCCTTCCTTCGTCGTACACCGCGCCGCTGCACAGTTGCAGCAGCTTGCCGTTCAGCACTGCCGCGCTGCCCGCCGTGACAAGCTGGTCGTCTACCTCCAGCAGCATTTCCCGCTCCAACTTTTGATAGGCCCTCGCCGCTTTGGGGTCCAGCGTTACCGGTACGATGTCCTCGATGTAGTCCGGCAGCGTCAGATAGTCCTCCGCCTTCATACTGACGCACAAGTCCGCCAGTGCCGCTTGGATGCGCTCACCTGCGCCCCGCTGGGGCGTGTAGGTGCGCCACGTCTGGCCGGGCCGTACCCGGTCCTCAGTGAAAAACGCCTCCCGGTAGCTGCTCAGTGTCTTGCCCAGCCGTTGGCCCCCGTCCAACAGGTAGATTTGCGCCCACAGGTCCTCCAGCCCGTTTGGGGCAGGGGTGCCGGTCAGCTCCACCAGCCGCCGGATCCGGGGCCGCACCCGCCGCAGCGCCTTGAAGCGCTGGCTCCTGGGATTTTTGAAGCTGCTGGATTCGTCCAGCACGACCATATCAAAAGGCCAGTCGTTGCGCACCGTGTCCACCAGCCAGGGGACGTTTTCCCGGTTGATGATCCATATGTCCCCCGGCGTGTAAAGGGCCTCCGTCCGCTTTTTCGCGCTGCCCAGCACTGGGACGATGCGCAGGTGTTTCAGATGGTCCCACTTTTGGGCCTCCTGGGTCCAGGTGGCCTCCGCCACCTTTTTGGGGGCCACCACCAGGCAGCGGGACACTGCCCACCGGTTATAGCGCAGCTCGTTGATGGCGGTCAGGGTGATGACCGTCTTGCCCAGGCCCATATCTAAAAACAGCCCCAGTACCGGGTCCTCCACCATCCGGTCAATGGCGTACTGCTGGTAAGGGTGTGGTTTGAATATCATACGGCGTCACCTCCCAGTGCTTTTAGAAATCGGTCCACGTCCTCTGCGCCGTACAGCACAGCTACGTTGGCGTGGTTGGCTTGCAATCTGCTGATTTGCAGCTTCTGTCGGGCGGACAGCCGCCCGACGGTGGTTTTCAGCTCCACGAACCACACCTCCCCCGCCGGGGTGACGATGATCCGGTCCGGCACGCCGTCATTTCCCGGCGAGACAAACTTGTAGCACAGCCCACCCTGGCGGCGTACCCCGTCGGTCAGTCGGCGTTCAACCGTCTTTTCGGTCATGCTCATACAGATAGCGGTTCGCTTTCTTTTTCTGCTTCATTGTTCTGTTTCCTCCTCAATCCTTCCTGAAATAGTCCCCTGTCCACCCTTCGGCGTTCAGGGGCAGCCCCGCCGCCCACTCCGGCGTCTGGGCCAAAATGTGGGCCACCTCCGGCAGGGCGTCCCGGTCTGGCGTGTCCACTACCACCTCGTCGTGGATATGGAACACCACGGGATACCCCGCCGCCTCCAGCTGCTCGATACCCTCCGCCAGCAGGTCGCGGGCCACCGCCTGGGTGATGTTCTCCGCCAGTCTGCCGCCGTAGGTCTCCATCTCCGTCCACTTCCGGGTGGTCTGGTTCATGCCCCAGTAGCCCACAGCGGGCCGTCCCCAGCGGTCTTTTGTCCGGTGGGGCTTCACGTAGTACAGCTTGCGTCCGCTGGGCAGTCGGATGGTCAGAAAGTCCAGGTCGTTTGCCGGGTCACACTCTCTGGCGAAGGCCAGGCTCCCACCTCGCAGCGGTATGGTTCGCCCGGTGTCCAGCGCCTCGAACGCCGCCGCGCTGACGCTGTACCAGAACTGCACAATGGCGGGGTTGGCCTTCCGCCAGCGGTCCACCATGTCCATGATGTCCTCGTCGGGCAGGTCGATGAGGGCCTTGCCCGTGTCCATCTGCCGCATGGCGCCTACACTGCCGCCATAGCCCAGGGCCAAAGTCGCCACTTTGCCCCGCTGCCGGTAGCTGTATTCTGGGTTGCCCTTTTTGATTTTTTCCAACGGGATGCCAAACATTTGGCTGGCCGTGGCCTCGTAGATCTTACCGTGGGTGCGGAACACCTCCAACACCCACTCCTCCCCTGCCAGCCACGCGATGACGCGGGCCTCCACCGCGGAAAAGTCCGCGTCCACGAACACGTTCCCCGCCCTGGGAACGAAGGCCGTCCGTATGAGCTGGGAGAGGGTGTCCGCCGTGGAGCCAAACACCGCCTCCAGCGCTGCCTCGTTTTGGGTTTGTACCAGCGTCCGGGCCAGGGGCAGCAGCTCCGGTTTGATGTACGTCCGGGGGAGATTTTGGGGCTGCACCAGCCGCCCCGCCCACCGGCCTGTCCGCCCCGCGCCGTAGAATTGCAGCAGACCCCGGACCCGCCCGTCGCCGCAGACCACGTTGTCCAGGGTCTCGTACTTGGCAGTGCTAGTCTTGCTCAGCTCCTGCCGCAGCTCCAACACGCGGGCGGTGTCCCCCGGCAGCTTAGATGGCTCTGCCAGCAGGTCTTTCACCGTGTTCGCCCGTATGTTGTCCGTGTCCACGCCCCGGCCCTGTACCCAGGCCAGCAGCTGCGCCCGGCTGTTGGGGTTGTCCAGCCCGGTCAGCGTCCGGGCCTCCTCCCGGTATCGCTCTTTCTGGGCGGCGTCCAGCACCCTTGCGCCGTCCACCAGCGCCCGGTCTACCCCCACACCCCGCAGGTTGATTTTCTGGTCGGTCTCCCACTGGGCCTGTACCGCCTCAGGCACCGGGTAGTGCCGGAGGCGGCGCTCGATCTCCATCTCCGTCACCACGTCCTGGCGGTTGTACTCCACAAACAGCTCCCACTTTTCCGGCGCGTGCTGAGGAAGGTTCCGAGTTCGTCCGCCGTTGGTTTTGGTGGGTGGGCAGGGACGGCAGAAATACTTGATGAGGGCCTTACCCGTGGCCAGCTTTTGTTTGTCCTCCGGCAGCCCCAGCGCCCGGCCTGTGGCGGCCAGCCCCGCGGGATAGCCGCAGTACATCCCGTGAAGCATGGTACAGCGCCACTGGGGGAGCCACGCCGCAAGCTGCATCTCATCCAGGCCGAAATACCGGCCCAGACAGTACCACTCAAAGGCGGCGTTATAGGCGTGTTTCAGGGTGCAGGGGTCTTGTAACAGGGCGGTCAGGTAGGTGGGCAGTCGTGGTGTTGTCGTCAGGTCTATCACTTCCACTGGCCTGTCGTCCAGGGACCAGGCCAGCAGCAGAATGGCAAAGTCCGGGCTTTGCGCGTAACGGTAAAGCCCGGACTTGCCTATGTCCTCACTGCTGTAGGTCTCCAGGTCCAGGGACAGGTGGTGGGTAATCGTCCCTGTCACAGCGACTTACCAGGGCAGCTCAGAGTTGGCACTTGTGACGGGCTGCCCCGTGATGGGGTCATAGCTGCCCGCCGTGCTGTCCTCCTCCACCTGGAAGGCCGACTGCGCAGTGACCCGATGGGTCAGGGGTTCCCCGTCCCGAACCTTCTGCACCCCGTTGAGCCAACAGCCGATTCCCTTCTTGCCGTTGTAGTTGTAGGGGAAGAAGGACACGCAGACATTCCCCCACATTCCGCTGTAGACCTGGGTAGGGTCAATGATGTCGTCCACACGGTTGTTCACCACGAAGGGCTTGTCCCGCGTGGAGGCGGTGAACACCCAGCAGCCTTTGCACTCGTCCCCGAAGGGCTGGCCGTCGGAGGGACGGACGCCGTCTCCGTCGTAGACGCACAGGGCGGGCCGGGGCGGACGGGTGCCGTTCCACTTGCCAGCAACTCCGGTGTTGATGGCCTCGTTGACGGCGGCGTCGATGGCCTGCTTCGCAGCAGTGTTGCCCTTGGGCACCAGCACAGTGGTACTGTACTTGGGGTCACTCCCGTTCTGGCTCTTGGGCTGGAACAGGTGGCAATAGCTGAATCTCACGTTTTTAATGGTCACATCTGCCATGATAGAATTTCCTCCTCAGTAAATACTGTTTTCGATTTTATGGTACAGGTTTTGCAGATCCTGTTGGGTCTCGCTTTTCTTCCGCTTGTAGAGCCGACGGCAAATGGTTTTCGCGTCGTCCCGCAGGTCTTTCAGCAGGTTGTTGTAATCCTCAAATTTCAGCTCGTCCGCCAGACTGTCGCCCTGCTCGTTTCGCGGGATGGCCTGGCCGTTTTCGGTGACATAGCGGTACAGGTCCTCCCCGCCGTATTGCCGCAGCAGTTCCAGCACCTCGGACCATCGGCCCACCGTATGATACCGGCCATCAGGAGTGATGAGCAGCTCCGGTTTGTAGTCCGCTAGACCGCCTCCTCTGCCTGGAACAGCTCTGCCAGTTTTACCGCAAAGTCTTTGTTCCGCCGGGCGTTGTCCTCCGCGTATTTCAGCTGCTTGTTTCTCGCCCGGATCATCGCGGCAGCTTCCCGTTTTGTCCCTCTGGGGACACACCGGTGGCCCGCTGCGTTGGCGGCTTTGGCGTCCTCATGCGCTTGCTTCGCCTCAGAGACGATGTATTCCAGCCAGCTGGTAAAATCAATAATAGCGGCCTCGTTGCGCCAGCGGTCTGTAAACAGCAGCCGGAGCAGGCGGCGGCATTTGGGTATGCCCAGGTCGCGCAGCAGCTCCAGGCTGTCCAGTCTAGCCAGGTGCAGCGTGATCCGGCACGTCTCGCCCGTGCGAATGACGACGTTGGTCATATCAACCAACCTCCGACTGAAAGGCCGCCCGCGCCGGGTCATAGGCGGTTCGTGGGTCGCTCTCTGGGGCAAGAGTAGGCTTGCCCGGTTTTTTGGCCACCAGACCGGCGGCAGCCTGAGCAAACACTTTTTTGCCTAGGGCCTTTTCCAGTCCTGCCACAGTGACCGGCTTGCGCTCCCACAGCATGGCTTCCGGCACGTTGCGGGTCTGGAGGACGCTGAATGCCTCATCCATGTCTGTCCAGGTGCGGGTGCTGCGCCCCGCTACGGCCTTGTAGCCGGGGACGGGCCTGCCGTTGAGAAGCTCCGCCAGGGCGTGGGCTTTCAGGTCCTCCGCCCAGGCCGCCAGGCCCGCCGAACGTTGCAGCAGGTCGCCCAATTCCTCATTGGTCAGCAGAGCCGGTTCCACCTGCTCACTCTCCAGGGACAACATGGCCTCCGCCCGTGCCCGGCATTGGGCTTTGGCTTTGCAGAACCGGCACCAGCCGTTGGGGTCCGTGCTGGGCCGAAATTCGCCCTCGCCCTTGATGGCCAGTTGTGCGGCAGGTTTTACAACGGTCTCGCCCCATTCCTCCAGCTCCGTCCGGGGGCAGCACCACTCTTTCACGCCGCCTGCGTGGGGCTGAATGATAGCCAGGTGGATGTCTTGTATGCTGTCCCCGAAAATGGGGGCATAGACCGACAGGGCGCCCAGTGCGTAGAGCATCATTTGGCTGTTGACCGTGGCGTCCACCGGCACTCCCGCGCCGTTCTTGTAGTCACAGACGCAGAGCCGTCCGCCACCGATCATGATACAGTCGGCAGTGCCGAACCCGCCGGGGACCCAGTGGGAAAAGTCCACCCTGGTCTCCAGCGCCACAAAAGGTGGCTCAGAAAAAGTCATAGCCAGTTGTTTCAGATAGTCCAGATACTCGTCCGTGGCCCCGTCCATGGCCAGGTCGTAGTGTTCGCTCTGCTTCAGCTTTTTCATGGCAGCGTTGTAGGTCCGGGTGGACATTGGCTCCAGGAAGTATCGCCGGGCTTTTAGCTCTGCAATGCTGTGGGCCAGCGTCCCTGCCTCTGCGTAGGGGCTGGACGCGCTGGGAAACTGTGCCTCCAGCCTGGCGCTGGGGGTGCAGTGCAGCCACCGGCTGGAGCCGGAGGCAGACAGGTAAGCGTGTTTCTCCGGCGGCATTAGAGATCCGCCCCCAGTCCCCGCAGTGCGGTGGCAAACTCGCCCAGCTTGTCCGCGGGGACTTTGGCCACGCCCCTGACGCCGTAGCTGCTCAACAACTGCTGCAAATCAGGCAGCTTGTCCGGGTGGGCAGTGATGAGGTCAGCCCCGGCCTTGCACACCTGTTCTTTGGTGTAGGCGGGAGCCTCCGGCGCAACGGGTACGGGGGACGGGTCGGGGTCAGCAACAGACGCGGCCTCCATAGTAATGGGCGTGTTTACGACCAGCTCCGGTTTGCGCTCCGCGGGGGCCGTGGGTGCCTCTGTGGGTGTTTCTTCCTGGCAGGTGGGCTGCAACCCACCCAGCCGCTCCAGCGCCTCACAGAGGCGGTAAATGGAGCATTCCAGTCTGCTGGTGGCGTCCAGCGTGATTTTGATGTCAAGCATTTTCGGGTTCTCCTGTTACTATAATATTTGCCCCTTGGTTTATGGCAGCCAGCCATAGGCGTGGGACATCTCGTTGCCTAAGCTGTTAGAATAGGAGAGTAATGGTCTGACCTCGTTCTCCAAGTCCTGGCTGTTTGTCATCTACAATCCCTCCCCGCAATCAGTGCTTCCATCCACCAACCAGTGGCGGCCAGGAGCAGAATAATTCCGGCGGTTGTGTGCTCAACTACAGCCAGGACGATACCGGCGCAGGCGGCGGCAAAGCCCAGGATGGCGGTCAGGCCGAGGATGGTCAGCGCAGATTCCGTGCGCTTCGGTTGGCCTTGCAGCCGGTCGATGGCTGCGTCCAGGGCCGCCACGTCGTTGGCCCAGACGTTGTCGGGTTCCTCTTTGTCTACCCAGTCCTCACAGTGGCTTTTCAGGCTCTCCAGCTGATAGATGATGTCTTTTGTGGTCACGATTTACCTCCCTTGTGTCGTGCTGTCGTGGAACTCTCCCGCCTTGAAGCGCTTGAGCAGCGCCCCGTTGATGCGGTAGTCCCACCGCTGGCCGCGCTTCTCTGCGGTGCAGAAGGGGCAGCGGCCTCTCTGCGCGCGGTACCGGAGCGTCAGCAGGGACATTTCCCCTTGCAGATACTCCACCGCCGCCCTGGTCGTGATGCGCGGCAGCGCATCCAGTTCAGCGTCTGTCATGATGTTTACCTCCATTGGTTCGTGGGTGGATGGTTACTAGCCGAATTAACTTGCGTAAACGCAAGTTAATCTTCAAAAAAAATAGCGTCACACTCTTCACTGGTCAAGTTGAATGCCTTTCGATACATTTGGATTTCATTGCGAGTAAAGTCGCTCTCTCCGTTCATTTTTCGGTACAAAGTTGCCAGACTAATTCCCATAATGTCGGCAACATACTGCATTGATGCGCCATTCAGCAGCACAGTTGCTTTGAATTTGTTACGGTTAAACACGCTTTGCGCACCTCCTTTCCTTTGGCATTTCTTATTCTACCACTTGCGTTTACGCAAGTCAACATATTTTTGAAAATTTTGCGGAAACGCAATTTAGGCTTGCAAAAACGTAAAAATCTGTTACAATGAAACTATATCAGAATGAGAGGTGAATCTAATGAGTAATTATTTGGCGGATAGGCGAAAAGAACTCGGTTTAACACAAAAGGATGTCGCGTCTTTTGTCGGCGTTTCCGAAGGAACCGTCAGCCGGTGGGAGAGCGGAGAAATTGCAAACATGAGGCGCGATAAAATCAACTTATATGCGAAAGTATTGAAAACAACTCCAGCCTTTATTATGACTGGAGAACTACCGGTCAAAGCTGAGCCGTCTAATGCGCAGCCTGTCATCCCGCCCGGCTTTGAGCCGCTTCCCAAAATGGTAAAAGTCCCTCTGGTTGGGTCTATAGCCTGTGGGGAGCCTATCACAGCAGAGGAAAACTTAGAAGGATACATAGACGCGCCGGAGGATGTCCGCTGTGATTTCGCCCTGACCTGCAAGGGCGATAGTATGATTGACGCCGGTATTACTGATGGTGACGTGGTTTATATTCGTTCCCAGCCAGAGGTGGCTAACGGAGAAATAGCCGCTGTTCGACTTGATGGAGAGGCCACCTTGAAGCGTGTATATCTTGACGGGGATCAACTGACACTGATGCCAGCGAACGCCAAGTATCCCCCGAAAACATATTCGGGGGTTGCACTGGAAGGAATTTGTATAGAAGGGAAGGCTGTAGCCTTTACGCACTGGTTTGAAAAGGGATAAAGGAGTGGACACTTAATGAATCAGGATAAAAATACATCTGTGTGGCCTAAAGTTGGAAAAATAATCGCCAACATTGTGTTGGCTGTGCTTAATTTGATTTGGCTATTTGTAGCAATTCCTGTCGGCATTGTCGGGTTCATAGCACAGGTTGCGTTAAACTATACGTCAGGGAGGTCGAAGAAAACAGAAGCAGAAATACAGGCTTTGAAGGACGAGGTTGAATCGCTTTCCCGTTTTCGTGAAATCTCTGATGTTGACGCGGAGGCTACCCACATAAAAGAAAATGCAAAAGTCCAATCTGAACACCTACTCGCGGAAGCTCAATCGCAAGCGGCACAGATACGGGATACCGCATCTGCGGATGCGGAAAAGATTCGTGCGGATGCTCAATCCCAGGTATCCGCTGCACGGGAAAAGAACGCGGCTGCCGAAGTGGAGGCAAGTAAAAAGATAGAAAGCGCGGTTGTTGAATCAAAGCGGATTGTTGCAGAAGCGGAGGAAAAGGCAAAAGAAATCGCGGGGGATGCTTATCTCGTATCTAAAAATGTGGAAGAACTAAGACAAACGGAGACTGCACTTCGGAATGCCATTAACGGATATGGGGATGAATGGTTAAAGCCCACCTATTCATTGCTGGATGAACTTGCAGATGAATTTAGCTATGCCGATGCTGGGCAAAAATTGAGAGATGCCCGCGATCATTCTGCTACTATGGTGAAGGCTGGCGTTGCGGCTGCCTGCGATTATGTGGAAACCACACGTCGAGAAACGGCAATCCGTTTTGTCATTGATGCCTTTAATGGTAAGGTGGATTCTATCCTTTCCAAAACAAAGAAGGATAATTACGGAAAATTGGAGCGTGCTATTCGTGATGCGTACTTTATGGTCAACATGAACGGTCAGGCGTTCCGCAATGCCCGCATTACGCCCGAATATTTAGATGCCCGCTTGCAGGAACTGAAATGGGCAGTAGTTGCAATGGAGCTACGCGCAAAAGAACTGGAAGAGCAACGACGCATTCGAGAGCAGATGCGCGAGGAAAGCCGGGCACGGCGCGAATATGAACGCGCTCAAAGAGATGCGGCTAAAGAGGAAGCGATTCTCAAAAGAGCAATGGAAAAAGCCCAACGGATGTTTGAAAAGGCGAGCGAAGATCAAAAATCTCAATTCAAGGCCCAGTTGGATGAACTGGAAGCGAAACTGCGGGAAGCTGAAGAAAAAGGACAACGCGCACTGTCGATGGCCCAGCAGACCAAACACGGCAATGTGTATGTGATTTCTAACGTGGGATCTTTTGGCGAAAATGTGTATAAGGTTGGCATGACTAGACGACTTGAGCCAATGGACCGGGTGCGGGAATTAGGTGATGCTTCTGTTCCATTTGCATTTGATGTTCATGCAATTATTGAAAGCGATGATGCCCCGGCATTAGAACACAAATTGCACCAAGAACTTGCTATGATGCAGGTAAACAAAGTGAATCCGCGTAAGGAATTTTTCCGAGTTTCTTTGAGCGACATTCGCGCGTTGGTGGAGAAGCAGGGCTTGTCTGCTAAATGGACCATGACAGCCGAGGCAGCAGAATATCACGAAACTTTAGCGATTGAAGAACGCATGAAAACCGATCCTGATGCGCAGCGTCAATGGGCAGCGTTTTATGAGCGGCTTCAAGAAAGCAGCGTAGATGATGAAGATGAATTGATATCAAATGAGGAAGTTACCACAGCGTAACATATAACCACAACAAAAAACCTCCCCCGGTGTTGGCGCACCAGAGGAGGCAAAAGGGTAGTAAAATCTTGGCGGACGTTACTACCCTTTCATTATACCCCCATTTCGGGGGAAATGGAAGGAGAAATTTCAATCATGGCAAGAAAAAGTATCAAGCGGGCCAACGGTTCCGGCAGCGTGTACCGACGCGCAGGAGCGCACGCAAAGCCGTGGGTGGCCGTGTCCCCATCCCGGTATCAGGAGGGCACAGACGGCGTTGTGCGGGCTGTCAGGCAGCAGTTGGGCAGCTACGCCACAAAAGCAGAAGCCCGCGCCGCCCTGGAGCAGTTCAACCAGGCGCCAACTGACAAATACAACCTCACCGTGGGCGACGCTTGGCGGGTATTTATTCGCAAGGTGGAACAAAGCAAAAGCGCCTCTACTGTGGCTGCCTATTCCGCTGCCTGGAAGAAGTGCAGCTATATGGAGAACTGGCCCCTTCGGACGTTGCGCACTGATTCCATGCAGGAGGTCATCGACAACAACCGGGAGATGTCCGCTAGCACCCTGAACAACATCAAGATCGTGCTGACCGCCATCTGCGACTACGGGGAGAAGAACGATATTCTCCGGCGCAACTATGCGAAGTTCATTGAGCTGCCCCGCAAAGAGCGTGCGATCCGGGACGCCTTCACCGAGTTGGAGGTGGAGAAGCTGCGGCAGGCTGTGGATACTGTTCCCTTCGCTGATGTGGTCTATTTCATGTGCTGGACCGGCTGGCGGGTAGGGGAGGTGGTGCAGTTCCGACAGCAGGACTTTGACCGGGACGCCTGGACGCTGACCGGCGGCGTCAAGACTGCGGCAGGGAAGAACCGCACAGTCCCCATTCCCAAACCTGTCCGGCCCATCGTGGAGCGCTGGGCGGATCGTGGCTGCACCTATATTTTCGCTGATCCCGCTACCGGGCGGCAGATGTCCACAGGCACGTTCCGGCAGAAGTATTTCGCTCCCTGCTGCCGTGCCGTTGGGATTCGGGAGTTGACGCCCCACGCTACCCGCCGGACGGCGGAGACGATGGCCGCGAAGTCCGGGATGCGCCCGGAGCTGATGCTCGCTATTTTCGGCCACACCGACTACAAGACCGATGTGCAGCACTATATCCGCCCCACTGTGGAGACCATCTCCGACGCGATGGAGAAAATGGGCTGAAAAGTTGTAAAAAATTTTGCTGAACCTGTCAGCAACCGTGAAGCAACCGCTCAGAAAATAGGCGTTCTTAGCTTGGCTCAAATTGTCTTATTTGTTCTTGCGTTTTGCGTTTTACCCGCTAAAACGCAAGAAAATGCGTTGAAAATGTTTTTTCGTTTTCATTAAATTTTAATCCAACTTTAAGGACAACTCCGCCCAAATCTGCTATACTATGCTTGTAACACTATCCCCCCGGACAGGAGCGCCCTATGAGAATCACCGCAGAAAAATTAGAACGCCTGCAAACCCTGACCGGTTTGCCCCAAGAGCAGACCCGCAAAGCGCTGGTGGCCGCCGACGGCGACCTGCTGGAAAGCCTGCTGCTGCTGGAGCGGACGGGGCTGATTTCGGACGCCGGGGTGGGACGCTGGTCCACAGGCGGGGCCGAGACTCGCCTGACTGCTCGCCCGGCCCGGAGCGCCGACCCTCAGCCCGACCCAACCGTGAAGGCAGAGGACGTGCTGCGCCGGTGCTGGCACTGGCTGGTCTACAACCGGCTGGAGGTCTACAAAAAATACGACCCCTCCCGGCAAATTCGCTGCCCCATCGGGGTGCTGCTGGGGCTGCTGGCCGTGGCGTGGTATGTGGTGGCGGCGGCGCTACTCATCGCTCTGTGTACGGGTTGGCGGTTCCGGCTTGCGGGGCCGCAGTTTGAGAAACGTAATTAACCAGGAGGACCCCCTATGGCGGAACATATTTTGATCATCGAGGATGAGGAAAAGCTGGCCCGGATGCTGGAGCTGGAGCTGACCTACGAGGGATACAGCGTGCAAAAGGCATTTGACGGCCGGGACGGGCTGAACAAGGCCCTGGAGCGGACGGCGGACCTGATTCTGCTGGACATCATGCTGCCCGGTCTCTCCGGGCTGGAAGTGCTGCGGCGGCTGAAAAAGGAGGGCGTCCGCACCCCGGTGATTCTGCTCACCGCGCGGGACAACGTGGCGGACAAGGTCTCCGGCCTGGACGCCGGAGCCGACGACTACGTGACCAAGCCCTTCGCCATCGAGGAGCTGCTGGCCCGCATCCGGGCCAATCTGCGCAAGAACATCCAGTTCCAGGAGGAGGACGCCCCCGTGGTCTACCGGGTGGAAGGGGTGGAACTGCGGCCCGAAAGCCGGGAGGTGCTGGTCAACGGCCAGCCGGTGGAACTGACCCGCCGGGAGTTTGACCTGTTGTGCTGCCTGATGGAGCACCGGGGCAAGGTGCTCAGCCGCAGCGCCCTGCTCAACATGGTGTGGGGCTACGAGTACGCCGGGGAGACCAACACCGTGGACGTGTACGTTCGGTTCCTGCGCAGCAAAATCGACGCCCGGCTGGGGCGCAAGCTCATCGAGACCGTCCGGGGCGTGGGCTACGCCATCCGATAAACCACTTTTAAACGTTAAACGGAAAGAAAAGAGAGGGATATCATGTTCTTTTTCGACCTTTTGGACGGATTGTTCCCCATTATATTCACACTGATCTTTGTCATGATCATCGTCACCATTGGGGTGACCATCGTTCAGGGCCTGCGGGAGTGGAGCAGCAACAACCGCTCCCCGGTGCTGGAGGTGGAGGCGGGTGTGGTGGCCAAGCGCACCAATGTCAGCCAGACCATGCACAACGCGGGGGATACCACCTATTACATTACCTTTCAGGTCCACAGCGGGGACCGGATGGAGCTGCGGGTCTCCGGCAGGGACTACGGCCAAATCGCCGAGGGCGACTTCGGGATGCTGACCTTCCAGGGCACCCGGTTTCTGGGCTTCCGGCGGACGTAAAAAGGATGTGAGCGCAATGGCAGATCGGGATTCCCGCACATACGCCGCCCAGCGGATGGTCACCGGCCTCTTTTACCGGGGACTGTTTGGGTATCTGCTGCTGGACGGCATTGTGTTTCTGTTTTTCGACGGCCCCGGCTGGGTGTGGCGGCTGCTGCTGGCCGTAGAAGCGGTGGGGCTGGTCGTTGGACTGGTGCAGAACAGCCAGACCGTCCGGCGCATGATGACGCCACTGGAAGCGCTGGAGGAGACAGCGGACGTACTGGGCCGCTCCGACCTGGATCTGGAGGACCTGCGCCAGCTGGCGGAGAAGCTGGACGACATCAACGCCGCCCACCTGAGCGAGCGGCTGGCGGTCCCCGGCGAACAAGAGGGGCTGGCTACCCTGACCGAAGCCATCAACGCCATGCTGGAGCGCATTGAAAAGGGCTACCAGGCCCAGACCCGCTTCGTCTCCGACGCCAGCCACGAGCTGCGCACCCCCATCGCGGTCATTCAGGGCTACGCCAACATGTTGGACCGCTGGGGCAAAAACGACCCCGCCGCCCGGCAGGAGGCCATTGACGCCATTCGCCAGGAGGCGGAGAGCATGAACACCCTGGTGCAAAATCTCCTGTTTCTGGCCCGTGGGGACAACGAGACCCAGCCGGTGAACCGGGTCATGCTGAACCTGTCCGACATGGCGGAGGAGGTGCTCCACGAGACCCAGCTGCTGGAAACGGGCCGTGAAGTCACCGGGGAGATTGAACCCTTCCTGATGGCCGAGACAGACCGGCTGTTGCTGAAACAGGCCATGCGGATTTTGGTGGACAACGCCGTGAAGTACACCCCAGACGGGGGCGAGCTGTTCATCCGCCTGTCCCGGCGGGGAGAGATGGGGCTGTTTTCTGTCACCGACAGCGGCCAGGGCATCGCCCCGGAGGAACTGCCCAAAGTGTTCGAGCGGTTTTACCGCACCGACGAGAGCCGCAGCCGTCAAAACGGCGGCACCGGGCTGGGCCTCCCCATTGCCAAGTGGATCGCCCAGCGGCAGGGGGGCAGCATTGAGGTGGTCAGCCGCCCCCAGGTAGGGAGCCGATTCACACTGGCGGTGCCGCTGCTGGAGCTGGGGGAGTTGTAAACTACAAAAGTCCTGGATAACCATGACGCCTTTGGTTATCCAGGACTTTTCTCTTTACGCTGTACACTGCGCGCGGTTGAGGGCCTCCAGCACCCTGTCTGTGTCCACCATAAAACTCTCACAGGCTTCCTCCACCGTCAGCCCGTCTATCCATCTGGAACCGGCGGCGAAAATGCCGAACCGCCAGAAAACGGAGAGCAGCTGATAACGTAGGCTGCCGGAAAACAGCTGTCCGCAGCGGGTACTTTTTTCAATTTTCATGAGTCGTTCCTCCTTGTTTTGATGGGAAAAGTGTACCAAAACAAGGGGACTGGTTCCACAAATTTTCAGTTGGAGAATCCCATTTCAAATTTTGAAACAGGTTTGCCCTCAGCCCGGTTTTCTGATAAACTGATTACAAACAAATTTGTACATCAAACCAGAAAAGGAGTGGTTTCCATGCGTCTTTCCGTCTTTTTGGTGGGCCTGCTCAACAGCGAACCTGCCGATTCTGTCAACCACATTTTGGCCAGCTACATTCTCAATCATCTCCAGGAAATGGTTCATATGGGGCTGGGGGATTTGGCGGAGCAGTGTCAGGTGTCCAAAGCCACGGTCAGCCGGTTTTGCCGGGCGCTGGGCTACCGGGATTTTTATGAGCTAAAATACGACTGTTACGAGCTGGAAGGGTATGTTCCCAGCCAAATCGTCGCCCCCGGCAACAGTGACCGGGCCTTTCTCCAGGCTGTCAATCAGCAGACAGGGCAGTTGCTGAGCCACGTCTCCCAAAAGGACCTAGATCGGCTGGCCCAGGCGCTTCTGCGGTACGAAAACATCGCTTTTATGGGCCATATGGAGTCCGGGGACGTTGCCCTGATGCTCCAGCACGATTTTTACTGTCTGACCGACCACATCAACCCGACTGACCGCGTCATCCGGGTCATGTTTCGTCCATTGGAGCAACAGCAGTTTTTCCAGTCCCTCCGGGAACCGACACTGGTGGTGGTTTTTTCGGTGGAGGGCCACTTCTTCCAACGGCTGTTTGGCGCAAACCGCGCTCCCAAGCTCCCTGCCGGGAGTATGCTCTGTCTGCTGACCTCCAACTGTCCCAAGTCTCCGGTGCCGGTTCAGCTGCACATCGACACAGGGACGAAAAACGATTTCTCCGGCCGCAATCTCAGCCTGATGCTGCTGGAGCATCTGCTGATCTTGCACTGTCAGCGGTTGTTGGAGTCCGATTCCTCCTCAAAATCGTCCTGAATGTGCAAAAAAGCTGTCCGTTCCATTGGAACAGACAGCTTTTCTGATGTGAGCGTTACCTATCTTCCCGGAGCGTCTCCACTCAAGTATTGTCGGCGCAA